>JBBDIU010000085.1:0-22593 GCA_040880205.1 Cellvibrionaceae bacterium | reverse complement strand
AGTTTTCCACGGCAGCCAGTCGGTGTTGATAGCGTTCGAAGTCATTGATGGGGTTCAGCGGTTGTTGTGCACAGCCGCCGATGAGAAATGTGAACAGGCCAATAACCAGTAGTGGGCGGATCATCAGATTCCCGCATCAAGGCGTTGCATAACGCGGGGAATGATATCGCTGTCGGGGTTAAGTTCCAGCCCTTCCTCCCAGACAGTGCGGGCCTCCTCGGTTTCGCCGGTTACCCATAGCACCTCGCCGAGATGGGCGGCGATTTCATGATCGGGGAAGGCTTTCATGGCCTCTCGCAGGCGAAGCAGTGCCTCGTCGTAATTCCCCAGGCGGTATTGTACCCAGCCCATGCTATCGATGATGGCCGGGTCGTCGGGTTCAATGTTGAGCGCCTGATTGATCAACTGGTAGGCCTCCTCGTAACGGTCGGTGCGATCGGCCAGTGTGTAGCCCAGGGCATTCAAAGCGGCGGCGTTGTTGGGTTGGTATTTGATGACCGCACGTACATCCCGTTCCGTGAGTTGATTCATATGCCGCTGCTCGTTGATCATTGCCCGCGAGTACAGCAGGTCGGTATTAGTGGGATGCAAGGTCAGAGCTTCGGTCAGCAGTGCTTCGGCGGCGTCCAAATGCTGATGGCGGGCGAGAACCTGCGCTTCCATCAAGTAGAATTGTTCGGTCCCGCTGGGATGAAGGCCGCGCATCTCGTCCATTTTTTGCGCCGCGCCCACCAGATCCCCACGACCGACCAGGATGTCGATTGCCTGGCCGAGAGCCGGGAGGAAATCCTGCCCCCGTCGCACCTGTAAGTAGTGTTCCAAAGCGGCATCGGTGTCTCCGGCCTCGGCTTCAATCCGGCCCAGATAGAAGTGGGCCGAGTCGCTTTGCTCGTCCATATCCAGCAAGCGCTGGAGTGAGTTTCGTGCCAGGGGTTCATTGCCCACTTCGTTGGCAATCAGCGCCAGGGCCAGCAGCAGTTCGCCATCGTTGGGCGATTGGCGGACCAGGACTTCAAACTGTTCCTGGGCTTCCTCCAAATCGATGTTGGTCAGCATGCGCGCGTATTGCAGGCGCAAGCGCTGATTCCGAGGATCCTGCTGCAATAAAGCCAGGAGCCGGGTAAGGGCCTCTTCCGCTCGGTCCAGTTGGTGCAGGAGGCGAGCCTCCAGGATCACGGCGGCTACGTCGTCGTCTTGCACGGCCAGAGCCAGTTGCGCCTGGGTCAGGGCTTGTTCAAGTTGGCCATCCTGTTGGAGGAGTAAACCCTTGCCGATCAACAGTTGCAGATCCTCTGGATATTGACGCAGTAGCCGGTCAAAGTCTGTCAGTAATGACTCGCGCTGGGTATCGGTTGCCTGTCCCGCGCGGGCCGCGATGTTCTGAAAAATTGGCGTGCTGCCCAGTTCCAGCAGCTTTTCCGAATGTTTGAAAGCGTCCAGCAGTTGGCCATCTCCAGCCAGTTCGGTAGCGGCGATATACAGAGCTTCGGGGTTGTCGGGTTCAAGCTCGACCCATAGCTGTGCCGTGCTCAGGGCGGCTTGATTGGCATTCAGGTAGCGCGCTATGCGGGTTGCCTGGGCTGTTACACCCGGATCCCGGGTCCGGTGTGCCTCCTGGATATAGTTGCCCAACTCGACGTCATAGCGGCCGCGACTGCCGGCCATTTCGGCCACCAGCAGGGAATAGAAGGTTTCGATGGGAAAAGCCCTGACCCGCTGCGGTTTCGCAGGTTCCAGGGCAATCGGGGCCGGGGCTTCTGGGGCGGGTTCCGGTTCCGGCGGCGGTGCTTCGGTGACTTTCTGCTGAATACCGGCACAGCCCCACAGGAGGCTAGCGGCCAGAACGATAATGGTGGGTTTAAAATAGCTCATGAATACCTATGGTACAGAAGACAGACGGCGGAGGACAGAAGACAGAATAGTCCAGGACAATACCAGGTCAAATTGGAAGTTTTCTTGATCCGACCCTCTGTCCTCCGTCTTCAGTCTTCTGTCCTCCGATGGGGTATAATGCCGGCGATTTGTCGCCATACGGCGCATTTCCCAGGCATTGCCTGCCAATGAAATGCCTCCAGTGAGATTTATGTTGCCTAACCGCCTTGAGTTATTGTCGTCCTTCCCGCTCCGTGCTTTACCTCGTCCACTTCGCTAGCGGCGTTCCGGTCCTATGGCTCTTTTAGCTCTCGGCATTAACCACGCAACCGCGCCTGTTGAGATTCGGGAGAAGGTAGCCTTCGCGCCCGAGATCATGATTGATGCGCTGCGCCAGGCCCAAGGCATGCTGCAAGCGGAAGAGGCGGCCATACTATCTACCTGCAATCGCACGGAAATTTATCTCTGCCCGCCGCCGGCGCTGGAGCCCCTGTTGACGTGGCTGGCGGACTATCACAAATTGCCAGCTGGTGAGTTGGAAACCTGCCATTACTGTTATCGCGGCGAAGAAGCGGTTCGGCACATGATGAAGGTGGCCTGCGGCCTGGATTCCATGATCCTCGGTGAGCCGCAAATTCTCGGTCAGATGAAATCCGCTTATGCCGTGGCCCGGGAGGCGGGTACTGTTGGCAGTCAGTTGCACAAGGCCTTTCAGCAGGTGTTTGCCATCGCCAAACGGGTCCGGACCGAAACCGCCATTGGGGAAAATCCGGTGTCGGTGGCTTTCGCGGCGGTATCCCTCGCCCAGCAGATATTCTCCGACTTGCGCGAGGATACGGCGCTGCTGATTGGCGCGGGGGAAACCATTGAACTGGTGGCCAGGCATTTGCGGGATCAGGGAGTGCAAAACCTGATCGTGGCCAATCGCACGCTGGGGCGGGCCAAGGAATTGGCCGGCCACTTCGGTGCCGAGCCCATACTGCTGTCGGATATTCCGGCTCACCTGTATCGCGCCGATATTATTATTTCGTCCACCGCCAGCCAGTTGCCGCTGTTGGGCAAGGGCGCGGTGGAATCGGCCTTGAAGCGTCGCAAACACAAACCCATGTTCATGGTCGATATTGCCGTGCCGCGCGACATCGAAGCCCAGGTGGGCGAACTCGATGATGTCTATTTGTATACCATTGACGATTTGCGCCAGGTTATCGACCAAAGCCGCCGTTCCCGGGAAGAGGCGGCGGAAAAAGCGCGGGTCATTGTCGACGAAGGCGTGGGATATTATCAGAGCGAGCTGCGCGCCTTGGATGCGGTGGCCATTATCAAAGCCTACCGGAAAAAAGCGCAGTCACTGGCCGCGGAGGAATTGGAAAAAGCGCAGCGAGCGCTTGCCAGGGGGGACGATATGCAATGGGTCTTGCAACAATTGACCCGGGGCCTGGTGAACAAGCTCACCCATACGCCCACCGCCAAGTTAAAGGAAGCCGGCGCGGCGGGCAGAAAGGAAATGATCACTCTGACCCAGGAGTTATTTGACATCAACGACTTTGACATGAACGCCGATGAACTGACGGAGTTCAGCGACAGCGACGAATGAAAGCATCTATTTTGGAAAAACTGGAGAACCTGCACGAGCGTTACGCCGAAGTAAGTGCGTTGCTGAGTGATCCGGGCACCATCGCCAACCAAAACAAGTTTCGCGACTTGTCGCGGGAATATGCCGAGCTGGAACCGGTGATCAAGGTTTATAACCAGTATCGCGCGGTGTCGGATAATATCCGCTCGGCGCAAGCGCTGTTGAAAGACGGCGACGCGGACATGCGCGGCATGGCCGAGGAAGAATTGGAAGCCTGCGAAGCGCAACGCGAACCGCTGGAAGCTGAATTGCAAAAACTGTTGCTGCCCAAGGATCCCCACGACGAGAAAAACGTATTCCTGGAAATCCGTGCCGGCACCGGCGGTGACGAAGCGGCGATTTTCGCCGGGGATTTATTTCGCATGTACAGCAAGTACGCGGAATCCCGCGGATGGCGCCTGGAAATTTTGAGTGAAAGCCTGGGCGAACATGGCGGCTACAAGGAAATCATCACCCGGATTGAAGGCAAGGGTGTTTATTCACAACTCAAATTCGAATCCGGTGCGCACCGGGTGCAGCGGGTGCCGGAAACGGAATCCCAGGGGCGCATTCATACTTCCGCCTGTACCGTGGCGGTAATGCCCGAAGCGGACGACCCGGAAGCCATTAATATCAGCAAGGCCGATTTGCGTGTCGACACCTACCGTGCCAGCGGCGCGGGTGGCCAACACGTCAACAAAACCGATTCCGCCATTCGCCTGACCCACATTCCCTCCGGTATCGTGGTCGAGTGTCAAGACGAGCGCTCTCAACACAAGAACCGAGCCCGCGCCATGTCCCTGTTGGCGGCGAAGCTGGAGGACATACAGCAGGAAAAAGCCGCCAAGGAATTTTCCGATGAGCGCCGCAGCCTGGTGGGTAGCGGTGACCGTTCCGAACGCATTCGCACCTACAATTTTCCCCAGGGCCGGATTACCGACCACCGCATCAATCTGACCTTGTATAAGCTGGACGAGGTGATGCAAGGTGAGCTAGGCGAGGTTGTCCAAGCGCTGGTTCAGGAACACCAAACAGATCTGCTCGCCTCATTGGCGCAAGCGTAAGGAAAGGCCATTGGTGTCCATCGCGGATTGTCTGAAAAGCGCGAATACACTGCAAAGCGACACAGCGCGTCTGGATGTTGAATTGTTGTTGGCCAAAGTCATCGAAAAGCCGCGAAGCTATCTCTATACCTGGCCCGGCCACTTATTGACACCGACGCAATACGAAGCGTTTGCTGGGTTGCTGGAGCGGCGCCGGGCGGGTGAGCCCGTGGCGTATTTGTTGGGCGAAAAGGAATTCTGGTCATTGACCTTACGAGTAAACGAGTCGACCCTTATTCCGCGAGCGGAAACCGAATTGCTGGTGGAAACGGCCTTGTCGCTATTGCCGAACCAGCCGCTCAAAGTGTTGGATCTGGGTACTGGCAGCGGCGCGATTGCCCTGGCTCTGGCGACCGAACGAGTCGAGTGGAAAATCCTGGCCGTGGACAAGAGTCCGGCGGCAGTGGGTCTCGCGGCTGAGAATTGTCGCGCCCTCGAATTTTCCAATGTAAATTTTCGGGTCAGCGATTGGTTTGACAGTGTCAGCGCGCGGAACTTCGATCTCATCGTCGCGAACCCCCCCTACATCGACGCGGATGATCCCCATTTGAACGAAGGCGACGTGCGTTTCGAACCCCATTCGGCACTGATTTCGGAAAAAGGCGGCCTGGCGGACCTTGAATTGATCATTGCGCATGCCCGGGATTACTTAAACCCAAAAGGCTGGCTGATTGTAGAGCATGGTTATTGCCAGGGCGAAGCGGTTCATCGCTTGTTTGCCGATCACGGTTATGCAATGACGTCCGTCAAGCAGGATCTGTCGCAGCGTGATCGAATAACCTTGGGCCAAAATGCCACGTCTTAACCATATGAGCCAGGCAACATCGATAGCCGCGGCAAGATGATGAGAACTCGCCATGAATGACAACGAACTATTGCGCTACAGCCGACAAATTTTGCTGCCGGACCTGGACGTGGTTGGCCAGGAAAGCTTGTTGCGCTCGCGGGCACTGATCATCGGCCTCGGCGGTCTGGGCAGTCCGGTAGCCATGTATCTGGCTGCCGCCGGCGTGGGTGGCCTGACCATTGCGGACTTTGATCAGGTGGACCTGAGTAATTTACAACGGCAGATTATTCACACCACTGACCGAATTGGCACCAGTAAGGTCGATTCCGCCGCGCAAACGCTCAGCCAGTTGAATCCCGAAACCAAGCTTAGCCTGATTGAAGGTCGTCTCACCGAACAAACTTTGCGGGCCGCCGTGGAATCGGTGGATGTGGTGGTGGACTGTTCGGATAATTTCGCAACCCGCTTTGCCATTAACCGTGCCTGTGTGAACAGTAAAGTACCCTTGGTGTCCGGTGCGGCCATTCGGTTGGAAGGACAAATCTCGGTGTTCGATTCGCGACGAAGTGATTCGCCCTGTTATCGCTGCCTGTATGATGACATTGATGATGAAAATCTAAGTTGTGCTCAAAACGGCGTATTGGCGCCGTTGGTGGGCATCATTGGCAGTATGCAGGCCACTGAGGCCATCAAACTGCTGGCCGGCTTTGGCGAACCATTGGTCGGCAGGTTGCAACTATTGGATGCCAAATCCATGACCTGGCGCGAATTGAAGTTATCGAAGGACCCAGCCTGTCCGGTTTGTTCGGGTGCTAAGACGTGAGACGTGAGATTGGACAGAAGGGTGCAATGAGTTCCCTGGGTGAGGCACTTTATTTCACATTTCACCATTTCACATTTCACATCACACCGTTCATCACTTCGTTCCCGCTCGACCGCGCAAAGCTGCGTCGTGCTAGGCTGACACAACTGTGCATTCATCGTTTACTTATTCACAATTCACTTTCATCTCACATCTCACATCTCACATTCCACATCTCATATCACAAAGTAAACAATTGTCGAGATAACCAAGGCGCCGAGTATATTCAACACAAATCCTTCCCGCGCCATTTCCTGAATCGTTACATGGCCAGCGCTGAATACAATAACATTAGGCGGAGTTGCCACCGGCAGCATAAACGCACAACTGGCGCTAAGCGCGGCGGGTACCATCAGTAACTTGGGGTCAATTCCCGCTCCCATGGCGGCCGCGGCCAGTACCGGCATCAGCATGGTGGAGGTGGCGGTGTTGCTGGTAATTTCGGTCAGAAAAGTGACAGTCAGGCAGACCACCAGTATCAGTACAAAGGGCGGCAGCGCGGACAGTCCTCCCAAGCCATTGCCCAGGGCGTCACTGATTCCAGTGGCGGTGAAAGCAGAGGCAATCGCGAGCCCGCCGGCAAAGAGAATAAATATTCCCCAGGGAATTTTAACCGCGTGCTCCCAGTCCAGGAGTTTCCCCTTTTCCTTGCTTCCATCCGGCAACAGAAACAAGGCAACCACCGCAATAAAGGCCACTGCCGCATCGTTTGCATTCTCCAACCCAAACCAGGACTGCCAGCCACCGAACGGATTACCGCGGGTTATCCAGGCGAGGGCGGTCAGGCCAAAAACCGTGACCACGCGCTTTTGCGCCTTGGTCCAATTGCCGGGATCGGGAAGATTAATCCTGCCCCCGGTGGTGAGATTGCGGGTAAGCCATAGCGCGGCCAGGGGCAGCATTATTAGAACGGTGGGAATGCCCCAGGACATCCAGTCCACGAGCGTCAGCGCCTGTCCCGTAATCTGCTGGTAATTACTCATGAACACCAGGTTGGGTGGGCTGCCAATATGGGTGCCCAACCCGCCGATGCTGGCTCCGTAAGCTACCCCCAATAGCAAGGGAATGGCCAGTTGGCGATCCTCCGCCTTCTCCAGTACCGCCAATATAATCGGCAACAGCATTAGCACCGTTGCGGTATTGGAAATCCACATGGATAACAAGGCCGAGGCCAGCATGAAGCCAATCACCAGGCGCCGGCTGCTGGTGCCGCCGATCAACCGCACCGTACCCAACGCCAGCTGTTGATGGGTGCCGGTTTTTTCCATGGCCTTGGACAGCAGGCTGCCGCCCACAAACAGCAGTATCAACGGGTTGCCGTAGGCCGCGGCCACCTGTTGCCCGGTCAGTACACCAAGCAGGGGAAATGCCCCCAGGGGAATTAATGAGGTTGCGGGGATTGGAATAGGTTCGAAGATCCACCAGGAAGCAGTGAGGAAAGCGATGCCGCCGGCGAAGCAGGCTTCCCGCTCCCAACCGTACAAGGCCATGGTCGAGGCCACGACAGTGGCCAACAAGGGACCCCACCAGAGAGCGTTGTTTTTTATCAAGACGGCCATTTGATGGAGCGGCCCGTCTGCTATAGGAGATTGGGATAGCATGGTTGTTATCGAGTTATTTTGTCGTGGAATGGTGCGGGACAGGCGGCTATTTAAGCATCCCGGCCACTGTGGATTCAACCGCTGAGTTATCAGTATGCAGTAAGGATGTTTGGCGATTAAACGTGCGGCGTGCGACAGCTGCCCCGTTGTATTCCAAAAAAAAGGGCTGCCAAGCAGTTATTGAGGTGTGGACCATCGCCGGAACAGGAGCGGTGAGCAGGGATGCCCCAAAGCCCCTCGCGGTAATCCTGTGTGCGGAAGGTGTAATGCGTAAGGCGGATGGTGAATCCATTTCGAGCGGGCAAAAAAAAGCGGGCGAACCCGAAGGTTCGCCCGCTGTCGTCTTGCTTTGGGTCGTTCTTAGAATCGCTTCTGGAAACCGAGCTTGAAGGTGCGGCCCAGTGGGTTACCCATCCGAGGATCGTAACCGAATTCCTGGCGCGCCTCGGGTGGATCTTCATCCGATATGTTCTGGATTGAAGCATTCAAGGTGGCGTCCCAGGGCAGTTCCACACTGTAGTGGAAGTCCGCACTGAGCCAGCTGCCGGAGTGCACCCCGTAGTAACTCGGGTAAAATAGCTCGTCGGTGCCAGGCTGGAAGCCGCCCGGTGTCAATGCAGCCCCGCGCGCGGCCTGCAATTGCTCCAGACTCAGACTGTTTTCTTCGTTTTGGAAAGCTCGCAGTTCATAGCGTTCATCGGTAACGCCACTAACATAGTTCAGGACCAGACGGAAATTATGAATATCCCAAGCGTAATTAGTGGTGAAATTACCACGCCATTCCGGTGCAGCGTTACCAATGGTCGCGAAGTTTGCATAGCCGAGACGGTCTTGGCCGTCATCGAGAGTGTAACCATCCAGCTTCGTTTCCGTGTTTTCCAGTTCGATGACGCGGGTGGCTATCAGTGCGAAGCTCAGATCACCCGCCATGAACGGCATGCTGTACCGCGCCTGCAAGTCGAAGCCCGCAGTCGTTTGGCCCGGCCCGTTACCAAAATCCGTGGTGATATTGGCAAAGTCACTGGCATCAGTGGCGCCTTGGTTACAGACGCCACCGTTGAATTCAACGCGGCTAATGAGCGCATGGCTACAGTCGGCCAGCCCTCCGGGGAGGCTGAACACAGCATTGGCAATATCGTTCGCCGAAGCCAGGAGTCCGATTTCGTCTTCAGTCTCGATATTGAAATAATCGAGAATAATTTGGAGATCGTGATCCGCGGTAAACCCTTGCGACTGCCAAATGGCGCCCACGCCCCAGACAGTGGCCGTTTCCGGTTCAATACCTGATTGGGTAACCGTGGTCGCCCCCAGCCAATTACCGCCGGCGACGGTATAGCTATTGACACCTCGCGTGACATTCCCGGGAGTAATGCCCGCCGCAGGTGCGTCATAGTTGGTCCCGTAGGAAGCGCGAAGGCCAAACGCATCGGTTGCCTGCCACTTAGAGGAGACCTTGTACACTGTAGCATCCAGGTCGCCGCTGAACTCTTCATGGCGTGCAGCCAGAGTGAATTCCAGTGTATCCAGAACCGGCAGGTTGAGCTCGCCAAAGACTGAACGCTGGTCCTGTCTGTTGCTGGTGGGCTCGTTAGTGCCAAAGAACTGGAAGGGACCGGGCTCATCGGGCGTACAGCCGTTGTAGTCCGGGTTTGGTGTCCCATCGGGGTTGTCCGGTGCCGTCGGTACTTGACCGTATTCATTGGGCCATACGCACGGTTGCTTGCCGTTGTAGAAGTCACTTTCCACTGATTCGCGGAACTGGGTATTCCTGAGCTGCAGACCGGCGGCCCAGGCCAGGTTGCCACCCGGCAGTTCGACGGGCGTTTGACCGTCCAGGACGAAGTCTACTGTAACCGTATTGGTAGTGGACTCAGACGCGCGGTCGTCAAACAACCATCGAACAAGGTCCGCACTGTTTTCGGAGTCAGGACCGCCATAACTCGGGTTTGCCAACCCCAGCACTGGCTGACCGGCGAAGTTGGAGGCGAATGGATTGTACCACTCACAACCGTTTTGCCCCGCTGCGCCCGGATTTTGAGTTCCAAATCGATCCTCGTCCAGATCCAAACCAGTGACGTCACAGTTCGGTCCACCAAAGCCGTTTAGAGCTTCTTGTAGACGGTAAGCGATGATGTCAGGGCTGTCACCATAGACTCGGGTTTGGTTGAGGGTCAGACCAAAATCGTAGCCAATGTCGTTACCGAACTCGCCGTTCAGGCCAGTGGACAAGTGCCAGTACTTGTTCTCGATCTCACTCGGTACGCTGTAGTTGCCGCTGCCGGCCAGAACGTCGTTGCCGCCGTGAGCAAAGGCGCGATAGGTGATAGCCGTAGCGCCTTGTATGAAGGGATAAGTGGCCTCCTGGTCAAGACCGCTACGTTCCGCAAACTCATCCCAATGTGGGTTTGCTCTGGGGACGTAGAATTGGCCGACCAAGCCTTCCACCAGTGCGGGTCCGCGAACAACTGGCTGAGAGGGCGAGCCATATTGATGCGGTATATGAACTTGCGAGTAGGCGGCGCGCAGATAAAACTCCATGGAGTCGCTAATGTTTGCAGTAGCCTGCCCATAGAGCCGATAAATATCTTGATCCGACACGGTTTTGTAGTAGGGAAGATAGCCGTAGTTACAACTGGTCTCCGCGTAAATACCACCGACTGCTTCACAACTGTCTTGGTCGAAATCAGCAGCAACGCCAAGCAGTGTGCCGTATTCGCCAATAGGCGCAGGGAACAACGGATGAAGAGCCGGGGTGGGTATTGCGGGCGGTGCTCCGTGGGCAAACCATCTTGCGTTGTTGGTTAGCGTCGACCAGGGCATCGGGTTATCCCCATAAGCCAGGCTGGTGAAGTCGCGCTCATCGGCGTCCAATTCCGAGCGGTGCTCCCACTCAGCGGCCCACATGACGTTGCCGTTGTCACCACCGAAACCGCCCATCATGGAGATGCCGTAATCACCGCCTTCCGAGCCATCGATGTGTTGGTAGGAGGCGTCGACTTCAAAGCCCTCGTAGGAGTTGCGGGTAATGAAGTTGACTACACCGCCGGTGGCGTCCGCCCCGTAGGTCACCGCCGCGCCGTCTTTCAATATTTCCACGCGTTGAAGTGCGATACTGGGGATAATCGACGTGTTTTGGGCTACTCGCCTGCCGTTGAACAAGGACAAGGTTTTGTCCGCGCCAATGCCGCGAAGGTTGTATGACACATTGCCAGTGAGCCCTGCGCCGCCAAAGTAGTAGGACTCACCAGAGATTGGCCCTTGAGTAGTAAGGCTTTTGGCGAATTCCAGCGCGGACGGTGAACCCGAAAGACGCATGTCCTCCGCGGTATGCACTTCCACCGGCAGCGCTGCGTCTTCCGCCGAGCCCCGGATCAAAGAACCGGTCACGACGATTTCTTCAATGGCCTCCCCGCCGCTGCCCTGCGCCATCACGGCACCGGGTATGGCCAAGGTACAGCACATTATCCCTCGATAGATAGGATTGAGCTTCATTGTTGACACCTCTCATTGCTTATCGTTATGTGTACTTAGTTGTTGAATATTTCGACAAATGCGAAATGCTGTTACTCGGAGTGAATGGATTCGACCGAGAAATAAAGGGGTTCCAGGAAACCGGGGTGTTTACTAAGCAAACCAGAGCTGGCCAGGCTGGGCGTGACCCGCGGGAAGGAATACGTTCGCATACAATAAACTACCACCAAACTTAATGTTGTTATGCCTAAGTGGTCCCTGGCGATCTTGTCTTTTTTACTAGTGTTTCTTCACTGTACTTTTAAGTTATTGTTTTGACGGTGGCTGATCTTAAATCCACCGGTTAGAGGAGGTCAAGGGGTGCGTACTGATTACTCTTGTTTAATTTGCCGCGCGTGGCCCGAACAAGTAGCTCAGAACGTATTGGCGGGGGCTAAAACACGTGCGCAAGGCGCAATATCTGGATCGGGTGATAGAGAAAAAACATTTAAAATACAGTTACTTAGAGGAGTTTCACGCATCTCGCGCCGCATGGTCTGAAAGTGGAAAGTCGTGCTACCGGAGCGCATCCTGTCACGATTCCAGGAGGACGCGATTTATTTGGCCATAAAGCGCTAAACACAAGCGATTCGAGAAAAGCAGTGCACTGACAGATCAAACTAACGAGCATATTCGCGATGCTGGTCGGATGTGAGGCTCCCGCCGGGTGAGCTATGGGCGTTAAAGCCAGCGAAAAAATGCAGTTATTATCGTCTTGTTTGGTACTTTCGTCCGAGGCGCGCGGTCAATCAGTGCCGATAGCGGATGATTTAGGAATGGTGGGAGCGCTTGGGCAATCCCAGAAAATCCGCGATCCAGGATCGAAACAAGCTGCGGTCCACAGGCTGATGGAGGGACTTCAGAGCTTGTTCCGTCTTGGATTCTCCGATGAGCCGGGCGCGCTTGTTGATTAAAAAACGGAGATAGTCCCTGTTAAACTCGGGATGACCCTGTAGACAAAAAATGTGCTGTCCCACAAAGTAACCGCCATTTGGGCAAAATTCGCTGTGCGCAAACAAGGTAGCACAGGGCGGCAATTGGCTTACTTGATCCTGATGGCTGACCAAAATACGGAAACTATCGGTTGATTCACTCATCCACGGGGGCCGTTCGCCCACGGAGAAGCGGGTCACGCCAATTCCCCAGCCGTTTGTATGGTTGATGACTTTGCCCCCCAAGGCTTCCGCGACAAGCTGGTGTCCGAAACAGACCCCCAGGCACTTTCGACTCTGTCCATGTACCTTGCAAATAAAATGTTTGAGATTCTCGATCCACGGATCGTTATCGAACGCATTATGGCGACTACCGGTGAGGATGTAGGCATCGCACGCGTCAACCCCGTGTGGAAGTTGGCCCTGATCCGCCGCGTAATACAGAAAATCGAGCTCGGGATCCAGCCCTTGTAACAGCTCGGCAAACATTTGGCCGTAGCTGCCGAAGCGTTCTACAACGTGAGGGGGGAGGGTTTCAGCTTCGAGTACACCAATAATCATCGGCATTCTGCAGAGGGCTGGGAGGAGTCGACGTTTTAAACGAGCGGTTGCCGCCCGTCAAGTGAGTTCGGTTTTACGTGACTCCCATGGTGATTTTGAGCAAACCGCATCCGTGTGCAGAAGGCAGCTGACGATCAACCCGTCTCATACTTCCCACTTCCTAGGCCCCCACTTCCCAGCTATGAGACTTTTTTTCCGGTTCCTGACGCTTGTGTCTGTCGGGTTAGTTCAGCCAGGGTGACCGACATCTCCTCCAGCAGTTGCTCTAACTGAACTATGTCCCGCCGCGAGGGCACACCAATTAAATGCAGTGAGCGGTTGACGCCGCTGTCCATTGCGGTTTCGAGCTCGGCAACTCTTGCATGGGCGCGGTCGCGCGCTTTGGTGGCCGACAGTGTGGCGCGCTCTCGCAACCCGGCTTTGGCCTTGGCTTCGAACGACTCACCTTTTTGCGCCAGGTCCCTGGTGATTTCAAGAGTTTTCTCTTCCAAGCTAACGGCTGTTCCCAGCCCCACATGCCAGGCAAAGCGAGTACCGGTTCGCAGTATACCCGCTGCTTTGGCGAAAATACTGGGTCTTTTACCCTCCGGGGTATGGGCAATCGACTGTACATTTTTCAGGTGCTGTTTCACGTTCTGGTTCGGGGTTGATGTATGTGTTGCCATGATTTGTTTCTCGTGGAAGTAATAAATGCAGAGACGCGGAACTGATCCGATAGCGGACAGCGTTATCAACAACGACAGCGGCGGAAAGTTCGCGCAAAAATAAAAAAATGTACAATTACATGACAGGGTCGTGCATGCGACTTTGTTCGACAGCACAATGTTCGCCGGCACAAGAGTAAGCGCTTTTAAAAATTGGCACAGCATGAGCTATCAACCCGGCAATCAAGATTGCCGCGCGGCACAGGGATGTACCGCCGTTGGCCAATCGTAAAAAATTGTCATCCAATGTAATAGCGCAATGTTTGTGGCTGGCAAAATTGGTTACAATGCGGACCCTCCATCGGGCTTGGCTTACAGGCAAGGCAAACAGCGAGATACTTAGCATCACGTTTGAACCGCGACAAGGATTTTCGAATGACCGCTATCACCGTTGTGCTTATTGTTCTGTTGGGGTTGGCGACTTTTCGTTATTGGGAGCTCGCCTCACGGTTAGTCGCTGAATCGCCCATTGCTGACAGCCCGTACCGCTTCTTTTATGTTTCCACCGCCCCCAGGCGTCTGTGTGTAATGGCAGTCTATTGTCTGATCGTGTTAGCGGCCGTGGGTGGTGGCGCCTTGGCCGTATACGCAACTCTGTGGCAGCCTGTCCTCGCGGATTTTCTGCGCGACAATTGGCTGGGAAGATCTGTCCTGCTAAGTTCGACCGCGGGAGCGGTTTTTCTGCTGTTCGCTCTGCCGCCACTACGCCGCGTGGTGGACACTTTGCGTTATTATTCATTGCGCCATCTATTTTTCCCCGCGCTGCCATCCAGGCGCGAAGAGCAGGTCATCCGGCAGCTGATGGCGAGCAAGGCGCTTGAATTCGACCTGGAGGCCGGCGCGCCATGCCACGGCGGTGCGATGCAAACATCAAATGCCCTGCAGCACCGTGTCGCGGAATTGGTGCGCTTGCACCGGAAATTACAGAACACGGTCGGCAGCCAGGACAAGCTTGGCTGCAGATTATTATTTGGCCGGGAATGGGAGGTGGTTGACAGCGTTTATCGATCGGTTTGCCGACAAATGGTCTCGTCGCCACAATGGCGCCGGACGCTGCCCGACAAAATTCAGATTTGCCTATACCACAGCTATCGGCTAATGACGGCCTACATTTTTCTAACCGGACGCACCCGAAAAAAACAGCTGAGCAAATTCCGCTGGTTCGGCTACCGAGTCACACTGCCCTGACTTTGATGCCTCCCGCGCATAATTCTCGGATCTATCTGTTTGCGGATTCGCGAACACCCACCAAACTTATACTGTTCCCTGTTCCCTGTTCCCTGTTCCCTGTTCCCTGTTCCCTGTTCCCTGAAAAGCTCTAGGCCCGCTTGCCGGTCAAGGGGGCCGAACCGAACATCCCCAGGCCTACGTTGCCGGATATGGAATCCCCATCCACCGCCACTTTAAAGTTCAGGGTCATGGGCATGGGTTTGCTGATGTCGATGGACCATTCCAGTTCGTTGCCGCTGACGGTGCCGTCCGTGAATTCTTCCGAACCCATGGCGGTATCCACTTTGCCCGACAGCGAATTGCCGTCGGCTTTCAAGGTCAAGGTGCCTGTTTGTTCCCCCATGGGGGTGTTCATGGATACTTCCCAGTTACCGTCGATGGACATGGCGAACGATCTCCGTCTTATGTTTGAAGGATAAAGGCAAATTCGGATGACTATACCAAGCCTGCCGGACAATACAACCGCCTGCGTCGCTAACCCTATGGTGCAAAATATCCGTCCGCGAGATGCCAGGCCGGCGATCACTGCATCAATCACAGCGCCGCAATTTGTTGGTGAATGCTATCCCGCAACAACAGCCGATGCTTGGCCAACTGTTTACCCTTGCGAATATCCTTGAAGGCTGCCATTAGCTTCGCTCTTTGGGCCGCGGTCACGTGCTCGAAGGGATTTTCCTCCATCTGTTTATCGAGCGAGAGGGTATTTCGATTGGCGTGACTGCGCGTACAAATCAGCCGGAGATGTTGGAGGGCGCGGCCCAGCAGCACAAAGGGAAAATTGGGGTGTTCCCAGGGGCCGTATTGTAAGCTGAGGCCGCCGGTGGGCAAGCCCTTGATCGAAAGCTGGGCAATCTTGTCGGAGAAGGTCCAAGCGCCTATCCCGCCGGCAAGGCCCCCCGCCATAGAGCCCAACAACAGCGAGCTGCCACCCAGGCCCAGGTCCAACATGGCACCGGCGGACGCGCCCGCAGCGGCGCCCACCGATATAAGTTGGCGCTTGTTCAGGCCAAATAGGTACCAAGACTGTTGATCAAACAAATCCTTGTCGAGTATCTCAAGTGCGTGTTCCTCGCGTTCCAATTGGAAATAGGCATAGATTTCTTCCACACGTTTGCGGCAATGTTTTTCCTGTTGCTGTAGATAGCGCCGGTACTGCTTGGTCAGCGCCATTTCGGTCGGCTTGCTGGGGACGCCGCTTGGCAGCCGCTGGATTTCCTTGTGCTGCAGTACATCCACCAGCATGTCGGCAATTGTTTCGCTGGCCTGGCGATGTTGGCGGCTCCGTTCCGCTTGCAGGATTGCCACGGCGGTTTCCAAAAGCGTTTGCCATTGGGGATGCAGTTGGCCAAATAGTGTTAGCAGGTTGACACGTTTTTCGAAAGGGGCGGTGTGCGCGTTGAATACGCGAACCGTTTTGAAGTATTGACCGAGAGCGACTTCCCACTCGTCAATGTAGTCATTGCTGTCGATAGGATTGATCAAGGCCAGACTGGGTTGGCCGGTCCAGCGCAGGACCTCCATTTCGGCTTCGTATTCCGGGCCGTATGGGTGGGAACCATCGACCACGTAAATAATCGCAGCGCCTTCCACCAGTGGTTGCAGCAACTCACATTCATTGAAGAAGTCATTGCCGTCTTTGTGTTGCTCGCAAAATTTCCTTACCGTTGCCGGCCGTTGCGATACCACTTGGCAATGTTGCGTCAGCCAGGCTAATGCGCCTCGGGCGCGCTGAAAGCCGGGGGTGTCAATAAGTTCGTACAGTGTTTCACCATCCACCCGCATGGGGTAGTGGCGGGCAGTGCGGGTGGAGCCGGAGACCCTATCGATATACACCGAGTCATCCTGGGCGAGGGTTGCCACAATGCTGGACTTGCCTTTGTTCGGGTGGCCGACAACGGCAAAACGTGGGATTGCATTGGCGGATTTTTTCGCTGGAGGATTGTTCGCTGGAGTTTGGCTCACGGGGTTTTCTCCGCCGCCGCACCACCACTCCCCGAGACCAGGGCCAGGCGCGGATGACCTTGCTGCCGGATAAACTGCTGCCAGTCGGCATATTCCTCCGGTTTGATTGCGCAGTTTTTCAGTGGCAACAATAGTAAATAGCAATCCGTGTCTGAACTAATGCCACCCAGAAAATCACCCAGTTCACCCAATGGTGGTTCCCAGCTTTTTACCAGGACAATCACGTCGTGGCCTACTTGCTTGGCGCTTTGTGAATTTATCGTTTCAAGTAGCTTTTGATCATCGATCAGATTCAAGCCCGCCGACGCGATGCTTGCCCTCGACAAATTTAATTGACCGAGAAGGTCGGGTGCACCGCCCTCCAAGGCCCCAGCCCAATTGATTGCAAAGTGTTTGTCGTTCGCTGGCAGTGCGCTTAATGCGACTTTGTCCAGCTCGATTCTGTCCGCCGTTTCCCGACCGTCGGCTTGGGTATACACCAAGGGTGAGTTCATTCGTTCGAGCACCATTCCCACCCCGGGAAAATGCAGGAAGGCACGAACAAGGCGACGCCGATACAGGTAATGAAGAAGCAGCCACATTATTGCTCGTGGTAACAGCCCGTAAAATGCGATGCAGGCAAACAAGAACGGCCACCAAGCGCGCATGGCTTCCACCTGCGCGCTGCCGAATTGCGCTTGCAGAGACTGATAGCGTGTGGCAGCTACCAATTGCGCATCTATGTTGGCGACCGGCAGCCATGTGGCCCAAGGTATTGACAGCCAACGCAAGGCAGCTTCCAGGCCTTCAACGCTGATGTTCATCGTGGAGCTCCAACCAAAGCTGCGATCCACGACCGAAAGAATAATTAGCATGGCGGCCAACAGGCCAATATTGAAAAACACACCGAACAGTTGTCCCCAACTCAGAAGCGCCAAGCGAACCACCGGTGTGAATTGTTCCCAACGGATATTGCCCGCGAGCCGATCAAATGTCCGGTGAAACAGCCAGCGCGCCGGATTGAGGTTTTCCAGAGGCAAATGCAACTGGCCACCCATGGCCACAGCGAAAGCTACCACCAGGGTCAGAACCAACAGTAGCCACTGTGTGCCCACAAACACAGTGAGAAACAGCAACACATTGACCGGCTGCTGTTGATCCACGAGCAGCAGCCCGCTCATGGCCGTAAGACCGATTAGCAGCCCAGCCAGGCCGAGCCAAAAGCCCAAGGAAAATTCAACATTATGTAGTTGAGGGAGTCTGCCCCGGATCGCCGTGTTATCCAGCCAGGCCAGAAGTTTTCGTGATTTCGGTTCGGACCGTAATGGCGCGCCAACAGCGCGGTCGCGCTCTTGAAGTTGACGCAAAGGCGTTTCCCTGTCCCGTTGCAGCTGTTGGTCCAGGCGTACCAGGTCATTTAAGGAAACGGATTTTTTCGGCACGGAGGTCCTGGAGTCAAATTATGTAGAGTCTCTAGTCTCTAGTCGCTAATCGCTAGTCAAAAAAGTAAAACCAGAATAAAAAGGGGACGCAACATATATTGTTTCACACCTCGCATGGTTCAAACTTACTAGAGACTAGAGACTAGAGACTAGAGACTAGAGACTAGAGACTAGATTATCATCGCCTCAACGGCGCCGTATGCAAATGCGTTCCCCCATCGACAATAATGGTTTCGCCGGTGCTCCAATCCATACCGGTGACAATCCCCAGTGCGGTTTCAGCGATTCGTTCGGGTGTGGCTGTATCGCCCAAGGGCGAAATCTTGCGAATGCCGGCCAGCATCTGATCGTAGTTCTTCTGTCCCAAACCTTCGGCGAGCCAGTCGCCTTGTACAAAGCCCGGACAAATAGCGTTGACCCGAATTTGCGGCCCCAGCACCCGAGCCAGAGACAGGGTCATGGTCACCAGGGCGCCCTTCGACGCTGCATAGGCAATAGAGCTGCCCACTCCAGCAATGCCGGCGATGGAAGCCATGTTGACGATGTGGGCGATCTCCCGCTGGCGTAGCGCCTGCTCCGCCGCCCTTGCCATCTGGAAGGCGCCCACGGTATTTACCGCGTAAATATCGAGAAAATCCTGCTTGTCCAGGCCATCCAAATCGCGGTGATCGCAGAACCGGGTAGTCCCCGCGTTGTTCACCAATACATCCAATTTGCCGAAGGTGGTCAGCGTCGCATCCACCAGGGCCCGGCAATCAGCATCGTCCGCCACGTTGGCTTTATGCACCAGGGTTTTTACACCCAGCGCTTCGCAATCCGCGGCGATCTGTTTGGCTCCCGCACTGTTGCGGCTGAAGTTAATAACAACGTGACAACCTCGAGCGGCAAAACAGCGCGCGATCGCCGCACCTATTCCCGAGGATGAACCCGTGATAATGGCAACTGAGTCTTTAAGTTCCATGTGGTTACCTGTTTGCTGGTGGCATTTTTCCATGTGCTTGGGCGTAAGCGCCGGTTTATCCGTGAATACTACCCGGGTTAGCGGCGCAACTCGAGCAGGGCTTATGTCGAGTGAATGGTCGAGTGTGATATCAACCTCGTGCCCGCATCCGAGTTCTATTCAAAATACGTTCCCGCATCGACCACAACAACCCCATCTATCAGCCCGCATCGTTATTTCATCTAGCCTTAAACGCGGCAGGTCGAGCGCACAGAAGTGCGCTGCCTTGGGTACTTGCACAATTGTAGCAGTACCCAACAAAAATCGAAATTGAGTCGAAAATGCCTGCGATCAGGCGGGGGCAGTTTACCTGTAGCGCATCAAGGAAACAGCCATTCCAGAGCTTGCCCGGGTCTGTCTATTCTCCCTGCTTATTGCATAATATTCGGGGTGGTTATCAGCCACAAAAAATGATTATTGCGCCGAGAATTTGTATTGCTTTGCTATTTTGCATGGCCTATAGTCGCTGGCAACTGAACAATGACAGCAACAGAAAATTAGAAAAGCGTCGAGATTCAGGCCTTGTTTTATCAGGCGGGCTCTAGCAGCTTACTCCGATACCGATAACTTAATAAATGGCTACAAGCCGATAGGAGGTGCAATGAAAACCACGCACATTGGGATATTTTTGTGTGCCGGCGCAAGCGTAACGCTGGCGCTGCCGAGTATGGCTCAGGAGAGTGAAGACCGGGCAAGCACATCTCTGGAGGAGATCGTGGTCACCACCGAGCGGCGGGACCAGCGGCTTCAAGATGTGCCTCTGTCAATCACGGCCTTTGGTTCGGAAACCCGCGATAAGATCGGCATTCTCTCCATTCAGGACATGGCCAACTTCACCCCGGGCCTTTCCTACAATACCTCAACCGACCGACCCAGCATCCGTGGCATCGCCAGGCAATCCAATCTGTTTTCCCTCGATAGCCCGGTCGCGAACTATGTGGATGGGGTGTATACCAGCACCGTGCAGGACGCGCAGCGGCGACCGATCTTCATCGAAAGGACTGAGATCCTACGTGGCCCTCAGGGCGCACTGTCGGGCCGCGGTTCAATTGCCGGTGCGATCAACACGATTTCGAAACGTCCCGAGGATATGTTTGGTGTGGAAGTTAGGAGTTTTGTCGGCAACTATTCCCAATACGGCGTGGAAGGCACGATCACCGGCCCTCTCACTGACTGGCTGCGAGCGCGCCTGAATCTTGCCAGTTACAATCAGGACGATGGCTATTTCGATAATGTCGCCAACGGTGATACCGAGGGTGACCAGCCCAACAACCGCGACAGCGTTGACTTAATGTTCGAGGCGGATCTCGGTGAAAACTTTGAGTTGTTTTTTAAGTCAGCCTGGGTCGACTATGAAGAAACTCGTCGATCAGGGGTCAGCAGGGCCCCTTATGTAGCCGGTGTACAGGGTAGCCCATCGGCCTACGGACCCAGTTCCTCCAACACGGTTCCTCTGGCTTCTTGGGGATATTTCGAGCCCACCGGAGTGCAGCTGGGTAGTGCTTCGGAAAACCCGGTGATCACAACGGGTGATTTGCGGAATTTTAGCAGCGATCACCGTGCTACCCAGGAACTGGTGGACGATTACCAAAACTATACATCCCATCTGACGTGGCGTGGGCCGGCGTTCGATGTTAAATGGATTGGCGGCTATCAGGAGTATACCTATTCCCAATGGACGGATGCCGATGGCACCGATGTGATCCAAATGACCCTGCCTACTGGCCGGGTGGTTTTTCCCGGTGGTGTTAACCAGTATTTGGAAGATCGCAAATGGACCAGCAACGAGATCACCATGACCTCGACCTCTAGCGGACCGGTACAGTGGATCGCCGGGATTTTTCAATCCAAGGAAACTACCTATCAAGCGCCTTTCACGCTGACCTACGCTGGCTACGACGAACTGGCGACTCCGACCATGTCAATTGATGCGCTTTTGGCACTGTTCGCGCAACCTCATAATCCCGATGGAATTCGTGTTGTGGTGCCAGCCAACGAGGGCAACAGATCGGTTTTTGGGGAATTCGATGGCGATACGACAACCCAAGCGGTCTTTGGTCAAGTCGACTATCAATACAGCGACGAGTGGAAGTTCACACTGGGCTTGCGCTACACCGAAGATGACAAGGAAGTTACCGAAGCGTCACGAATCGTCGGCAACAGCTTTGGCGACGGCCTTGGCAACTTCCTGGCGGGTGGCGCGCTTGGGGCTCCCATGGCGGTGGATGCAACCCCGGTATATGACGCGTCTGAGCCTCTGCCCGAAGGCGTTGTGGCCGACTACGGCATCGACCCGGTTTCGGGCAAGCGAGTTCGCGACCTGGAAGGTTCCTGGAGTGCAACCACCGGGTCGATCGGGGTCGATTTCACGCCTGTTGACGACACCCTGATCTTCTTCCGGGCAGCTGTGGGCTATCGACCGGGTGGCTTTAACGCAGGCTTCATTAATTCCATACCCCAGGTGGACGAGGAGACGGTTTACTCCTATGAGTTGGGCTATAAAGCGACGCTGCTTGATCAGTTACAGTTGAATTCCTCGGTGTTTTACTACGACTTCAGGGATAACCAACAGCCCTTGCCGACCCTGGGGCGATGTACCGATCCTAACGACCTCTCCTCGTGCGCGACCCTGAATAGCTTTGTAAACCTGCCTAAATCGAAAAGTTTGGGCCTTGAGGTTGAATTGAACTGGGCGGTCACCGACAATCTCGGCGTCCTGTTTAATTACGGTTATTTGGATGCGTCGGTTAAGGACGGTTTGGCGTCCGGCACTAATGGCTTTTCCAATCCGGACGATCCAGCGGCTATTTTGCCGAATGCCAGGCCCTACGCACAAATACCAGGTCAAGTCGATTCCGGATACACATTTTTCCCGCGTTACACTCAAGACATATCCGGCAACCAACTGGCCAATTCCCCCAAGCATAAGTTCGCTTTGAACTTGAACTACACCATGGACTTTTCACCGGGCAGCTTGATTCTCTCGGGTAGTTACATTTGGCGCGATGAGCAGTATTCGGATCTGTTCGAGAATAAACTGGCCGAAGTGCCCAGCTATGACACCATTGGGCTCCGAGCGATATGGACCGATGCCGCCGACCGTTACAGCGTTATTGTGTATGGCTCGAACCTGACGGATGAAGACGCGGCCGACGGCGCGGGTGTCGCCAGACAGCGCACGGGTATGGCGACCGCGGTATCACCCAGTGCCCAGGGTGCAGCCTACTACAGGACATATAACCTGACCCCGCCGCGAACCTACGGGCTCGAACTTCAATACCGCTTCGGCGCGGGCTAGCCCGGATATTTCACCAAATGCCAAGTTGATGGCGCCGGGCTCAGGTCTTGTGAGCGGGCTCGCGACTGACAAAGTGCCTGGAGCACTTTGGGACGCGAAGCGCCCGCAGGGCAGGTCACACGGAGGTGACCTGTTCCA
>JBBDIU010000084.1:0-23339 GCA_040880205.1 Cellvibrionaceae bacterium | reverse complement strand
GGGGGCCATTCACTGCGAAGCTCGCCAAGGGCCATGGATGGCCTAAATGCAGGAAATGCAGGAGCAATTTCCGGCGAAATCTGAACGCTTCAGGTCACGCACAGACGTATTGGTATTATTCAGAGGCTCCCAGATGCCTGCTTTATCCGTGCTGGCTGAGCGAAAGCGTGTTGCCGTCCGGATCCTTAAACCATGCGACCTTAACAGTATTCGGGATGTGCCATATACCCAGGGCATCCTGCTCCATCCCCGGATATCGCTCAAAGTCGACACCTTTTTCCTTCAAACGTGCCACGTCCGATTCGCTGTCGCGGCTTTCCCAGCCGAGTACCGTGTATGGCGCGGGGTCGAAATCGCCAAGTTTGGCGATTCTCATTGTTCCGTTGTGCAGCCTGAACACCAGCGCGAAGGGTTCATCAGCAAGGAAATCCAGCCCCAGCGTATTTTCGTAGAACTCCCGGGCTCGTTTGGGTGACTTAGTCGCGAGGAAGCTGATCGCATCGCGTTCCGCAAGCATTATTGTTCTCCTGCATTTGTGGTGAAGACGACAGGCATCATAGCGCAGCAAAAGCAAAAACCAAGGACCTTGAAATGGACATGATTTTTTTTGATAGCTGGAGCGTCCTGATACGGACGACGATCATTGGCGTGCTGGCTTATGTTGCCTTGGTCATGCTCCTGCGTGTTTCTGGCAGGCGAACACTCTCCAAGATGAACGCCTTCGATTTGGTGGTGACGGTGGCGTTGGGCTCGACCCTGGCGACGGTGCTGCTCAATCAGGAGGTTACCTTGGCGCAAGGAACCTTGGCATTTGCATTACTCATCGGAATGCAGTTCGCGGTTACCTGGTTGAGCGTTCGCGTCGGCTGGGTTCGCAAGTTGACCACGGGAGAGCCGGCGCTGCTTTTACACCGGGGAGCGATGCTACGGGCGGCAATGCGGAAATCGCGGGTTACGGAGGAAGAGTTGCATTCCGCGCTGCGTTCCGCCGGTGTCGCCCGCATTGAAGATGCTCGGGCCGTGGTGCTGGAAACGGACGGGTCCTTCAGTGTAATCCACAGCGATAAGCAAATTGGCGAACCCGTCCTCAAAGGCGTCAAGATACCAACAGAGAGTGGTTAAACTACGATCTCCGCTCAATGACCTATGGGTTCCCCCTTGATCTGTGACAATGGTAGGATGGCGTCGGCAACCCTATACTTGATTGCGACTGTCCATGGGTGCGCCAACAATGAGTGCGCAAATAGCAAGCGCAAGCGAGAGGGGAAGGTTGTGGCAGGTAATAATCTCAACAAGGAAATTGACACACTCAAAGAGGACATCGTCAAGCTTAGCAACGACGTGGCGGCGCTCCTTGGAGTGTTCAAGGATTTAGGGGCGGAGACCGTCGGGGATGCCGCGAACTCATTGAATGAAGAAGTCGCAAAACGCCGTGAGGAGTTTCGCGAGACCTTGCTTGGCGCAAAAGCCCAGGGCGACAAGGTGGCGGAAGGCCTGGAAGAAGAGATCGTCCAACATCCCCTGCGTTCGGTGCTGGTTGCCTTTGGGGTAGGCTACGTCCTAGCGAAATTAATGCGAGGGAAGTAACCCTGATTCGTCTCGTTGAACTAACCATCGCCCTGCTTGAACTACTGGAAGCCGAAGGGCGCGCGTTGCGTCGGGCCACGCTGAAAACAGGACAGGCTTTGGGTTTGCTCGTTCTGGCAGGTTTATTCCTGGCGTTGGGCACGGGTTTACTGGCCTGGGCGCTGTACAGGTATTTGCTAACCCTCACCACGCCGGCACTTGCCGCCGCCATTCTGGGTTCGCTCATGGTGCTGCTCGGGGGAGGTTTGCTGTGGCTAAGCAATCAACGCAGTCGCTAGAAGTCGCCCAAGCCAAGCAGCGGCTACGCAAGGCAGCCGGGCGGATGCGCGCCGGTAGCTACTTGTCCGGCTACGTGCAACAACGTCCCTTTTGCGCCCTGGCGTTATCCTTCCTGGGTGGCGTGTTGCTGGCCGACGAGCGTATTGGTAAAGCATTGTTGCCCAGCACCCGCCGGATCGTTCTACATCTACTGAGTCAGGTTGCCCGCGGCTATGATAATGGTCGTGGCAGCTAAACGATTCAGGGTTGTTTGCGCGACTTCAGCTGTTGCTCCGCCTGATGGGCAATCTTGGTCATCTTTAATACCGAGTCGGGGTTGAGCGCAATGGAGCCGATACCCTGTTCAATTAGCCACTGGGTAATTTCCGGATAGTCGGAAGGCGCCTGGCCGCAGATGCCGATGTATTTTCCCTGCTTGCGGCAGGCGGCTATCGCCATGCCCATGATGACTTTCATCGCTGGATCGCGTTCGTCAAACTGACTGAGCAGGCCGGAATCCCGGTCCACGCCCAGCGTCAATTGGGTCAGATCGTTGGAGCCGATGGAGAAGCCATCGCAATGTTCCAAGAAGTGTTCCGCCAGCAAGGCGTTGGTGGGAATTTCACACATCAGAATCAGTCGCAGGCCGTTCTCGCCGCGTTTGAGACCGTGCTCCGCCATGATCGCGCTGACCCTGTTAACTTCGTCCACATTGCGCACGAAGGGCAACATAATTTCCACATTGCTGAAGCCCATTTCCTCGCGCACTTTTTTCAATGCCTGACATTCCAGGCCAAAACAGTCGGCAAAGCTTTCCGAGTAGTAACGGGAGGCTCCCCGAAATCCCAGCATGGGGTTTTCTTCTTTCGGCTCGAACAAATTCCCACCCAGCAAGGCGGCGTATTCGTTGGATTTAAAATCGCTGGTGCGAATAATGACCGGTTTGGGATAAAACGCGGCGGCAATGCTGCCGATACCTTCCGCCAAACGCTCGACGTAAAACGCCGCCGGATTGGCATAGCCGATGGTTCGTGCGTGAATCTTATTTTGTAGTTCGGCGTCGAGCTGATCGAATTCGAGCAGGGCGCGCGGATGAATGCCGATGGTGTGGCCAATAATAAATTCCAGCCGCGCCAGGCCGACTCCCTCGTTGGGCAGGGCGGCAAAGGCAAAGGCCTGACCGGGATTGCCCACAATCAACATGATTTTGGTATCGGGCTTGGGTAAATCGCTCAGATCGAAGTGCTCCCGCTCGAAAGCCAATTCGCCGGCGTAAACATTGCCCACTTCACCTTCCGCGCAGGATACGGTTACCGGGTTGCCGTTGGGTAAAACCTGGGTTCCATTGCCGGTGCCGACGACGGCCGGTATGCCCAGTTCCCGGGCAATAATGGCCGCGTGGCACACCCGACCGCCGCGGTTGGTTACCACCGCACTCGCTACCTTCATGACTGGCTCCCAATCAGGGTCGGTCATGTCGGTGACCAGTACTTCGCCAGCTTGCAGTTCGTGCATGTGGGAGGCATCCATGATGACGCGTACCTTGCCGGCGCCGATCTTGCTGCCAATACTCTTGCCGGTTGCGAGCAGGCGACCTGTTTCTTTCAGCGTAAAGGTGTCTTGGGTTACCGCATCCACTCTACCGTGTATGGTTTCCGGCCGGGCCTGAACCACGAACAGCTCGCCGCTTTCGCCGTCCTTGGCCCATTCGATGTCCATAGGCTGAAGTCTGCCCGCTTTCCTGGAGTAATGCTCTTCAATACTGATAGCGAATTCGGTGAGTTTTAGCACTTCTTCATCGGTAATGGCAAAGCGTTGCTGTTCTTCCCGGCGCACCGCGACGGTTCGCGTTGCCGGGCCGGTCACCGCGTCTGCGCTGTAAATCATTTTGATCGCCTTCTCGCCCAGTTGACGGCGCAGGATCGGACGGTGGCCGGTTAACAGAGTACGCTTGTACACCAAGAATTCGTCGGGATTCACGGCGCCTTGCACCACCGTTTCCCCCAGCCCGTAAGCGGCGGTAATCATTACCAGATCGCGAAAGCCGGTTTCCGTGTCAATGGTGAACATCACACCCGACGCGCCCAGATCGGAGCGCACCATCTTTTGCACACCCACCGACAGGGCAATGCTCATGTGGTCAAATCCTTTGTGTTCGCGGTAGGAAATGGCGCGGTCGGTGAACAGGGAAGCGAGCACCTGCTTGCAGGTGCGCAGCAGGTGATCCACACCCTTTACGTTCAGATAGGTTTCCTGTTGACCGGCGAACGAAGCGTCGGGCAGGTCTTCGGCGGTCGCGGAGCTGCGCACCGCCACATCGGGTTCGGGGCCGTAGTCCTTTTCCAGCTCCGCGTAGGCGCGGCTGATCTCCTCGGCCAAAACCGGGGGTAGTTCGCCATCGATAATCCAGCCGCGAATGGCAGCGCCAGTCTTGGCGAGTGCGCGAAGGTCCGCGATATCGAGTGCCGCCAGTGCTTCTCCAATGCGATCAAACAAGTTGTTGTGTTTCAAATAGAGACGGTAAGCATCGGCCAGCGTGGCAAACCCTTTGGGAACCTGAACACCCTTGGATGACAGTTCGCGCACCATCTCGCCAAGCGAAGCGTTCTTTCCGCCGACCAATGCCACGTCCCTGGAAGAGAGTTCGTCAAAGCGGCGAATATAGCGGTAACTGTTCATAGCTGAAAACCCTGGTCGCGGCCGGAGTGGCGCAAAATAATGGCAACAGCCAATACGAGCCCTAAAAATCCTGCAGTTTCGCACAACGGTGCCGGGTTTCAAGGGCTGCGTTTCAAGGTCGCATCCAAAAAGATCAGGAGGACCTATCTGGATACCCGGTACATCCTCGGCTCATCCTGCCTTGGCGGAAAGCGTCTGGCTGTGCGGTATTGAAAGCGCCTTCAGAGTGTCCACCAGCTGGTCGAAGGAAAGTTTTTTGTCGGTTTTGCCGCGGCCCGGCTTTTTTTGCGCCGCCGTGATAACGTCGCTTACCGACAAAATGCCACACAGTTGTCCACTGCCATCGGTTACTGGCAGGCGGCGCACCTGATGGTCGTGCATGAGCGCCAGCGCACCGGTAATGTCGTCAGCCTCGTTGCAGGAGAACAAGGGGCGCCCGTTGACGATATCGCCGGCCTGCATATCCCAGAGAGTTCGGTTGTTCAGGGAGCAGCCCATGGCGATATCGCGATCGGTTACGATGCCGATGGGCTTGCTCGCGGAATCCACCACTGGAATGCAACCGCAATCATTATTCCACATCAGCAGCGCCACAGCTTGCAGGTTGTCGTCCACATGGCAGCTTACGACATTAGTTTTCATTATTTCCTTGATCATCATAACGGGGCTCCCATTCTTCAGGTAACAGGTAACAGGTAACAGGTAACAGGTAGCAAGAAACAGGCGACACGTAACCGAACAGGTAGCGGGCAACGGGTATCAGTATCAACGGCGAACGACGGCTTCGCGGTTGCGTTCGTAGGTTACGAGGTTGGCGATGCCGCTCAATTCGGAGGCGACAACTTTGAGCAGGTCGTCTAGGCAGAAAATTCCTACCAGCTGCTCGTTGCTGTTTACCACGGGAATACGGCGCACGCTGTCCTGTTCCATGCGATGGACGGCATCCCACAGCTCATCATCCTCTCGAGCGACAATGAGCTTGAAACTCATGACGTCCTCCGCCACCACGGTATCGGGATCGATTCGTGGTGCAATGACTTCGATGACCAAGTCGCGGTCAGTTATGATGCCAAGGGGCGCACTATTTCTCTGGGTACCACTGCCCTGGGCGCTGCTTGCCACCAAAACACTTCCCACGTGATGATGGCGCATCATTTCGGCAACCGTATAAAGTGATGCCTTCGGTTCCACGCAAACCACGTCGCGTACACAATAATCTCCGACCTTCATGGCAGTCCTCGAATCGAGCTTTCGCCATAGTCTACTGTGTGTCGAGGCAATGGAGCTTGACTCAAGTCAATATGCGGCCACCAAATGAAAGGCGGATTTGCAGGCGGCGTAGTTCAGCGCTCGGCGAAGCGTGCGATCAGCCGTTTAAGAGTATCACCTGTCGGAGACCTGGATTTGGTTCGCCACTCTTCAAGCATGGTTATGAGCATATCGGTCAAGGCCTGGGTTCGGGCCAGCCTCACCTGTGCCGCCTCAAGACGTTGCTCAAGCAGATCGACAATCTGTGGGCAGGGGGCATTGCCTCGTTGAGCCTGAGCGAAGATGCGGGCGATTTCGTCCACGGCAAAGCCCATTTGTCGCGCACACAGAATAAAGCGCAGACGCTTGTGCTCCTCGTCCCCGTAATCTTTGTAGGCATTTGTGCTATTCGTACTCGGCTCCAACAGGCCGATACGGGAGTAATAACGCACGGTGTCGGGCGTAGTCTGTAAGGCTTTTGCCAATTGATTAACGCGCATGATCGGATTCCGTGGAAACTGACCCGAGTTTAGAGGAGACGCTGTCGCGCTGGGTTGATTTGCATCATCGAAAGGCCATTCGCACGCAACCTGCGGTCACGCTGCCGCTCGCGAGACCAACTATAGTGACATGCGCTCCCGACACTGAGGGCTTCCCCCGAGTGGCATGGACCTTGGCGCCAGCGCCACAGTAAGTCCATGTCAGCCACACGGAATCGGATAGTTGATCCATGTCGTGTTTCTGCCGGATTTTTCTGGCGATGTTGGCACGCAAAAGCTAGGATTAAGTCACAGTTCCGCTCACCCCTAGATCGAGTACACAAGTCGACACAATGACCAACCCGCTTGCGCTGACATCCTTTCTCGATCCGACCGCTACCTTTCAGGCGCTTGCGCGAACCACACCTTCACCGTTTAAAGTATTATTTTTCCAGGCTATATGGTTGTTGCTGCTGCCGCCCACCTTTGCCTGGCTGGGAGCCTACTCTTTCGGCTGGCGTCTGGGCGCGGACCAACCGCTGATGCTGGCACCTGCCACCTTGACGGTGATCAGCATCGGCTATTTTCTGGCATTGGCATTGGCATTTGGTTTCGTCAGCACTGCCATAATCAGTCGCTGGACGGCTTCGACCTATGGCGCGAGCCACTCCCTGGGGCTTCATTTTGCACTGGTTGCCGTGGTTGGCAGCCCATTGGCCATAGCCAGCGTGGCACATTTGTTTCCCCATGTTTTTTTTAACCTTGTGGTACTGATTCCGACCATGATTTGGAGTATGTACCTGCTCTATAAAGGGGTTCCCATCGTTCTGAACATACCACTACAACGCCATTCCAGAATGGGTCCAAACGCTGGGCGTGGTCATGAGCGTTATCTTACTGGCACCCTCCTGGGCCACCATGATCAATGGCATTATGACCGTCAGCGGTGCCTCGCAAAAACTTAAAACCGATCCGGCTTTGAAGTTCATCGTGCTGTCGCTGGCATTTTACGGTTTGGCCACCTTCGAAGGCCCAATGATGGCCCTCCGCGGTGTCAACGTCGTGAGTCATTTCACCGATTGGACTGTTGGCCATGTTCATTCCGGTGCTCTGGGGTGGAACGCCATGATCACCTACGGCACCTTCTATTTTCTGGTCCCTCGACTGGTAGGTAATCCGCTCTACAGTGTGAAGCTGGCCAACATTCATTTCTGGCTTGCCCTGACCGGCACCATGTTGTACGTCATGGCGATGTGGGCCGCCGGCGTTTCCCAGGGGCTGCTCTGGCTCAGCGTGGACGACATCGGCGAACTGCGTTACGGCTTTATCGATATTATGGCCAGCATGACCTCCTATTATGGACTCCGCTTGCTGGCCGGGTTGATTTTCCTCGCCGGTTCTGTGCTGATGGCTTACAACTTTTATATGACGATGCGCGTGCGCGACACCGTTCAGGTTCGCCCGCCGCAAACCGATCCGGCCTATCAGGTGACGTCATGAACGGTTTATCGCTACATAAGAAATTGGAAGAAAATGCCGGCTTGCTGATTTTCGGTATTCTCTTTGTGTCGGCGGTTGGTGGATTGGTACAGGTGCTTCCCAGTATTTTTCAGGACTCATTGCAAACGGCCACTGAAAATACCCATCTCTACGACGCCGTGGAATTGACCGGCCGGGATATATACATCCGCGAAGGTTGCAGTGTTTGTCACTCGCAGCAGGTACGTCCGTTGATCGCCGAAGTGGAACGCTACGGCCGATACTCGCGCGCGGACGAATTTGTCTATGATCGCCCCTTTTTGTGGGGCTCGAAGCGCACCGGGCCGGATTTGCATCGCATCGGCGGCAGGTATTCCGATGCCTGGCATCGGGTGCACCTAATCAGTCCGCGACGGGTGGTGAAGGATTCGATCATGCCGGCTTATCCATGGCTGGCCAGGCGTAGCGCCAATGCCGGTGAGGATATCCAGGCCAAAATGAAAGCGCTGCAACGCCTTGGACATCCCTATGCGGATGAGGATATTGCGGCTGCACCGGAGGCGCTCGAAGGGCTAACGGAAATGGACGCACTGATTGGCTATTTGCAAATGCTGGGTACCAATCGGCCAGCGGGTGCCGACCCCGATGCCCACGTTCACAGTAGCGGGATGGGAGACGGCCAATGACCTTTTTTATCTTTGCAGGCGACATGCTGGTCATGTTGTTCATGGTATTGCTGGTGATCTGGGTGGCTTTTAAAACCTCGGACGAAAAAATCGATCAAGCCGCTCGAATTCCCTTTCTTGATGATGAAATGCACGATGAAAAAGTGGACGATGTGAACCATGGCTGATATGCCCAACGCTTTTTGGAGTGGCTGGATTGCGGTCGTCACTATTGTTTCGCTGGTGTTCCTTGCCTGGTTGGTGCTCAGTATCTATTTTTCATCCGGCGCCCAGGCGATGGAAAAACACGATGAAGACAATGAGCCTGTATGGGATGGCGATTTGAGTGAAGGCCATAATGCACCTCCATTGTGGTGGTTCTGGTTCATATTGGCTACCATGGTTTTTACCGTTGTTTACCTGATGCTGTATCCAGGTCTCGGGAAAGGTGCGCTCAACTGGTCTCAGGATAGCCGGGTTACATCCAGTTACGCGGCCTTCGAGACACAATTCCACGAACAACGGCAGCGCATTGCGACGAGCACGGCGAGCGAGTTGCAAGCCCACCCCGAGTACATGGCGGCGGCGGAGCGACTTTATGGCCGTAACTGTGCGGTATGCCATGGGCCTGATGCCGAAGGGCAGGCCTCCCTGTTTCCGAATCTGATGGATGATGAATGGCAGTGGGGCAACTCCGCGGAGGCGATCGAAACGTCGATTCGCCAAGGTCGAACAGCGGAAATGATGAGCTGGCAAAATATACTAAACGGCACAAGTGTTAACCGGGTCGCGGACTAGGTGCTGGCGCTCGGGACCGATAACGCTCGCGATCACACCGGGAAAATGGAATTCGATCAGTATTGTTCGGCCTGCCACGGACGCGATGGCAGTGGCAATGAGATTCTCGGCGCACCGAATCTGAGAAATGATATTTGGCTCTACGGCGGTAGCGCGGATGCCGTCAAGACCTCAATTGTAAGAGGCAGACGCGGCGTGATGCCGGCGTTCGGAGAGCGACTGGACGATACCCAAATCAAACTGCTGGTCGCCTGGTTGACGAGGGACCATGCGGATAAGAGTTCAGAGCCAGCACCGTCCCGCGATGTTGATTAGCGGCTTTGCAAATGGGCGTTCGGTTTACCGCGAAAAATAATTTATAATCGCGGTCCGATACCCCAAACCGCGGGCGCTATGAACAGTTTAACCGGCCTCCCTCGTCAAAAAGGCGATGAACCCGATCGCAAATTCATCGAAGCCCTGGCGCGCGGCTTGGATGTACTCCGTGCGTTCAAGCCGGGCGACGGTTTTCTGGGCAACCAGGAGCTGGCCCAGCGCACCGGGTTGCCAAAATCCAGTATCTCGCGTTTTACCTATACCCTTACCAAACTCGGCTATCTAACCTATTCGGAGCGATTGGAAAAATATCAGCTGGGCAGCGGCGTATTGGCGTTGGGCTACGCTTATGTTTCCAACCTGGCGGTTCGACAATTGGCTCGGCCATTGATGCAGGAACTGGCGGAAAACACCGGCACTGCCGTGGGCCTGGCTGGTCGCGACCGTTTGGAGATGATCTATATTGAGTACTCGGCGCCAGGTAAAGTGAAAACCTTCCGTCACGAAATCGGTGATCGAATTGCCATGGGCACCAGCGCGGTGGGCCGCGCCTACTTGGCCGCTTTGCCGGATGATGAGCGCGCCTATTTTACCCATTATATCGAGAGGAAGTCGGGCGAGGATTGGCCAGCTATCAAAGTTGGAATCGAGCGAGAAGTGCGGTCTTTCCGCGAAAAAGGCTATTGCACCTCGTTTGGCGAGTGGGACAAGGATGTCAACGGCATCTCGGTGCCCCTCACCATCGGCGAGGGACACATCTACACCTTCAACTGCGGCGGCCCAAAGTATCGCCTGGATGAAGAGTATCTACGCAGTGAAGTGGCGCCCCAGTTGAAGAACATGGTGCGTAATATTGAGGCGATGATTATAAGGTATTGAAGGGGCGTGAGATGTGAGACGTAAGATGTGAGATGAAAGACATGGAAAGCCAGGTGGCTTTGAGCGGATTTTCCGCTTCGCCGTGGCTTTTTACCTCACCTCACAAAAAAGGGGCGGCCTGGGGGCCGCCTCTTTTTTTTATGTCTTTCATCTCACATCTCACATCTCACGCAGCGCTAGCTGCCAGCAAACCGCTGGGTATGCCAATCAGTACTACCAAAAACAAACTGAATCGTCGTCAAGCGCTTGAAGAAGTGCCCAACGTCCAGCTCATCGGTAACGCCGATGCCGCCGTGCAGTTGTATGGCTTCCTGGCCTACCAGGCGAGCGGCCTTGCCGATGCGGCTTTTGGCCGCGGATACCGATTTCGGATCCACGCCGCCAGCTGAGTCGCATTTCATGGCCGCCATTAGCATGATGGATTTGGCTTGTTCGTGTTCCATGAACATTTCTGCCATGCGGTGTTGCAATGCTTGGAACTTGGAGATGGGGACGCCGAACTGTTTGCGGGTTTTGGTGTATTCCACGGTTTTTTTGTAGGTCACTTCCATGGCGCCGACCGCCTCCGCACAAACCGCCAACGCAGCCTGGTCGATAACCTTTTCGATTGCCGGCAGGGCCTTGCCTTCCTCTCCCAGTAAATTGGTCGCGGGCACTGTCACGTCGTTAAAGGTTAATTCCGCCGCCTGTTGCCCGTCCACGGTTTCGAAGGCCTGCTTCTTGATGCCTTTGCTGCCGCCATCCACAATGAGCAGACTGATGCCATCGCGGTCGCTCTGATCGCCAGACGTGCGAACCGCCACAATAATTTTATCGGCGCCATTGCCATTGAGAACCACGGCTTTGTGGCCGCTGACAGTATAGTTATCACTCTTCTTTTCCGCTTTCGTAGTGATGTCGGCCAAGTTGTAGCGACTTTGTGGTTCACTGAAAGCGAAGGCCAGTTGCAGATTGCCTTCCATCAGTGAAGTCAGCAGCACTTCCTTCTGTTCGGCGCTGCCCGCTTCGGCGATTAACCCGCCGCCGAGGACGACCGTAGGTAAAAAAGGCTCCACCACCATACCCTTGCCCAGCTCTTCCATGAGGCCGACGATGTCGACCGCCGTTCCGCCAAGGCCGCCGTCCTCTTCCTTAAAGGGCACCATCAGCCAGCCCAGCTCGGCGAATAGTTTCCAGTTTTCCTTGCTGAATCCAGTTTCGCTTTTTAGGATTTTGCTGCGAGTGTCAAAGTCATAATCTTGCTTGATAAACTTCGCGACGCTGTCGCGGAGCATCTGTTGTTCTTCGCTGTAGGAAAAATCCATTAGTGTTTCTCCGATCTCTGAATTTGTTTGCAGTCAAGGCCTGGGATTTCTATAGTCCGAGGACTGCTTTGCATATAATGTTTTTCTGAATTTCATTGCTGCCACCGTAGATGGAAGCCTTGCGGTCGTTAAAGTAGTAGGGCGCGGCATTGCAGGCGTTGCCTGGCCCGATCCAATCACCTTCATAACCGTATTCGAATTGCTCCTTGATAAAAGGCAGACAGTAGTAGCCGGCAATTTCCACGTTCAATTCGTCCAGGGCCTGATAAATCTCGGTGCCCTTGATTTTCAGGATCGATGACTCCGGTCCTGGGGCCTGCCCCGTACTTACCGCAGCGAGTGTGCGCAATTCAGTATACTCAAGGGCCAGTAATTCAATTTCCAGGTCGGCAACCTTCAGTTGAAAGGCCGGGTCGTCCATCAGCGCCGGGCCGCCATTGCTGGTTTGCGAAGCCAGCTCCTTTAAGCGTTCCAGGCGAACTTTCGAGGTGGCCACTCGGGCGATGTTGGTGCGCTCGTGGGTCAGCAACAGTTTGGCGTAGGTCCAGCCGCGACCTTCCTGGCCGATCAGGTTGTCCGCGGGAACGCGGACGTTTTCGAAATGGACTTCGTTGACTTCGCGGCGCCCGTCCAGGGTGATAATTGGAGAGACGCTAATGCCCGGTGAATTCATGTCAATCAACAAGAAGCTGATGGCGGTCTGGTTTTTCTCCTCGGCCCCACCAGTTCTTACCAGGCAAAAAATCCAATCGGCGTAGTGGCCCAGCGTGGTCCAGGTTTTGGTGCCGTTAACGACGTATTCATCGCCGTCCCGCACCGCCGTGGTACGCAAGGAAGCCAGATCGGAACCGGCGTTGGGCTCGGAGTAACCCTGGCACCACCACACGTTACTGGCGAGAATGTCGGGCAAAAAGCGTTGTTTTTGTTCTTCAGTGCCGTAGGTGTAAATTACCGGCGCGACCATTTTCATGCCGAAGGCCATGACCTCCAGCGCACTTGCCTTGGCGCATTCGTTGGACCAGATATACTTTTGCGTAGGCGTCCAGCCGGTACCGCCGTATTCCACTGGCCAGTTAACCGCTGCCCAGCCTTGTTCGTACAGAATTTTCTGCCACTCCACCCAGTCTTCCTTTTCGACGTGCAGGCCGTTGCGGACCTTTTCCTGGATGTGCTTGGGATATTTTTCCTCTAGAAACTGCCGCGCCTCCTTTTGGAAGGCCAGTTCTTCTTCAGAAAAATCAACGTTCATGGCTTCACTCCTGCTCGATAATCTTTAAACTTAAGTGGTTTTAAATTAACTGGCGTCGCGCACCATGTTGCGCGCGATAACAATCTGTTGAATCTGCGAGGTGCCTTCGTAAAGGCGGAACAATCTCACATCGCGGTAAAAACGCTCGACTGCATATTCGGATATGTAGCCGGCACCGCCGTGAATCTGCACCGCCCGATCGGCCACGCGCCCAACCATTTCGGTGGCGAACAACTTGCAGCAGGACGCTTCGGTGCTGATCTGATGTCCCTCGTCGCGTTTGCGCGCGGCTTCCAGCACCATGCAGCGAGCCGCGTAGGATTCTGCCTTGGAATCGGCCAGCATTGCTTGGATTAACTGGTGTTCCGCAATGGGTTTGCCAAATTGCTTGCGCTCCATGGCGAATTTCAGCGCGTCTTGGATCAGGCGCTCGGCGGCGCCAACGCTGACTCCGGAAATGTGCAGCCGTCCGCGGTCCAATACTTTCATGGCGGTGATAAAACCTTCGCCTTCCTTGCCGCCTATCAAGGCGTCCGCCGGCACGCGGCAGTTTTCGAAAATCACGTCACAGGTGGTGGAACCGGCTTGGCCCATTTTCTTGTCAATGGGACCCAGGGTGATGCCCGGAAACTCGGCGTCCACCAGAAAAGCGGAAACGCCGCGGGCACCCTTAATTTCCGGGTTGGTCCGTGCCATGACGGTGAAAGTACCCGCTCGAGAAGCGTTGGTGATAAAGCGCTTGGTGCCGTTGAGAACGTAGTGTTCGCCGTCTTTTACCGCGCTGGTTTTTACCGAGGCGGAATCGGAACCGACGTCGGGTTCGGTCAGGCAAAAGGAGCCAATGGTCTCACCGCTGGCGTAGAGGGGCAGGTATTTTTGCTTCTGCGCTTCAGTACCGTCGAACACGATGGCCGCGGAGCCGATTCCATTATTAGTTCCGATCAGGGAACGAAAGGCGGGCGACGTGCGGCCCAGTTCAAAGGCTACCAGGACTTCTTCTTCCATGGTGAGACCCATGCCGCCGTATTCCTCGGGAATAGTCAGGCCAAAAAAACCCAGGTCTTTCATTTCCTGGACAATGTCATCCGGTATCTTGCCATCCTCGGCGACTTGGGCTTCCTGGGGAACCAGGCGTTCGCGCACAAAGCGAGAGATGGTATCCAGGACTTGATTGATAAATTCCCGGTCTCGGATCATTGAGGAACCTCTATACTGCTGGGTATTTGGGCATTACAACGTGATGTAGGCAGCTGTATGCGGCGCCGTATTCTAGCGCGGACTGGGGCAAAATGCTTGTGAACGTCGAGGACGGATCCTACCATACAGTTCCGCATAGTGGAACATCTGACTCACAATCGACTAGTGCGTCACCTTTCCCAAGAATTTTTGTTTATGACTCGTGATGGATTCTATTAATCAGTTTTATGCATTCTGGCCTCAGGCTGGGCAAGTGCTATATGATAGCGCACCCCTGGTAAGGGGCCACCACAATCAATTTTCAGTAGCAAAGCCGCAGCCCGAGCGGTGGCGCTTGCAGGCAAGTGAGAATCGGCTTGGAAAACGCATACCTTCCCCATTCAGACACCCCCTTGTTAAATACCCTGGCTGACGTCGAAGCCTACGAACGCGAATGTGCGCTCGAAGTGCGATTTCCCCTGCAAACCAGCTATCAGCTGCTGGCACAGGCGGCGGCGAAATATGGCGACGATCCAGCACTACGTTTTTTGTTGACAGCGGAGGCCAATGAGCTTCCAGTCGATGTGTCCTTCAAGCAGCTATTTGCCCGCGTTACCCAAACCGCCAACGCCTTGCACGCTTTGGGCGTTGCCAAAAGCGATGCGGTTTCCATTCTGCTGGGGAATACGCCACATAGCCATTACGCCACTTGGGGCAGTCAGGCAGTGGGTATTTCCAGCCCCATCAATCCCCTGCTTGAGTCGCGTCACATTGTTGAAATCATGAACGCAACCAAAGCAAAGGTTCTGATCACCATGGCGCCGCTGGTGGATGATCCCATGCACTGGGACAAAGTGGCCGCCGTTATCGCAGAGGTTCCCACCCTTGAAGTGCTCATGCTGGCGAGCATCGACGGCTATACCGGAGCGATCCCCGTTAATGCAAACCGCGACCTGCCTGTTATGTCATTCGATGCCGCCATCGAAGTGCAACCGTCCGACAAGTTGTTAAACCCGCGTGATACTCAAGGCGAGGATATTGCGTCCTATTTTCACACCGGTGGTACCACCGGCCGGCCCAAGATTGCCCAGGTAAGCCATCGCAATATCGCGGTTGTGAGTCAGTTGATCGAGCACTTGGTGCGAAAAAACGGGCGTCTGGTGGGCATGTCGGCTTTGCCCATGTTTCATATATACGGTCTGATATCCGCGGGTATTGCCGCGATTTACGCGGGTCGCACCATCATCATCATGACGCCCGATGGTTTTCGCAATCGCAATGTTTTGCACAACTGGTGGCACCATGCGGCGCGTTTCAAGGTAAAAGCCTTTGCCTCGGTTCCCACCGTTCTGTCGGCGCTTTTGCAAGTGCCGCGCGGGGACAACGATCTAAGTCATCTGGAGGATGTCGGTTCTGGCGCATCACCACTGCCCAGGCAGTTGCGCCGAGAATTCGAAAAAGAATTTAAGGTACGCGTGACCAATGGCTACGGCATGACCGAAACGACCTGTATCATGACCCGCCAACGAGCGGAAGTGCCGGGTCCGGAAGGCAGTGTGGGAACTCGTTTCCCCTATACCGAAGTTCGCACTGTCGAGCTGGATGGCAATAGAGTTGTTCGCGATTGCGACGTGAATGAATCCGGCGTACTCATTGCTCGCGGCCCGCACATCTTCAAAGGCTACCTTGATCCGGACGACAATGCGAAAGCCTGGGTGGACGGTGACTGGTTCAATACGGGTGATGTGGCTTTTATCGATGCCGATGGATTTATTACCTTAACCGGACGGGCCAAGGACCTGATTATTCGCGGCGGCCATAATATTGATCCGGTCATTATCGAAGAACCATTGTTGACCCATCCGGCCGTGGCGCAGGTGGTCGCAGTCGGCCAGCCGGACACCTACGCCGGCGAACTTCCAATTGCTTACGTGCAACTGAAGCCAGAGTTCAAAGGCACAACCGACGCCGAGCAGCTGCTCGCCTATTGTCGGGAAAAAATTTCCGAGCGGGCGGCGGTACCCAAACGAATTGAATTTACCGACGACATCCCGCTGACTGCGGTGGGAAAGATCTATAAACCTGAGCTGCGCAACCGGGCGATAACCAGTGTATTGACGGCCTCCATGCACGCGCAAGGGATCGATGGACAAGTCCGGGCGTACTACGAGCAATCGCGTGGCCATGTGGCGGCCATATCCCTGCGCGACAGCACCCAACGGGATAAAGCGCGCGAGCACCTGGAGAAGTACCCGGTGGTCATTGAGTTTGTTTAGTTCCCGAGCGGCAAATTAGCGCTGCTTCCGGTATAATGCCGCACCTTGAACGTGAATACCGGCGCTTAATTTTTCGACAATCGTCCCGCTGTACCTACCTCGCCGACGGCAATGTGCGGCCATCATCTGTCGGTACGGCGGCGTCGCATGTAACGCCGGTTGAAAATCGATAGAGAGCCAAAATTCATTTTCATCCAAAATCATTCTCAACCAAACGGGTTTTACTATGTCTGTTGTCAATTATGAACTGCACGGTGACGTAGGCGTCATCAAAGTCGATAATCCTCCGGTCAACGCTTTGTCGCAGGCAGTGAGACAAGGTTTGCAGGAATCACTGGCCAAAGCGCAGAACGACGCTTCCAAAGCGATATTAATTATTTGTGAAGGCCGAACCTTCATCGCCGGCGCGGATATCACCGAGTTCGGCAAGCCGCCCAAAGAACCTTCATTGCCAGCGGTACTGGAGGACATCGAAAATTCCACGAAGCCGGTCGTCGCCGCCATTCACGGCACCGCGCTGGGCGGGGGTTTGGAAGTGGCCCTGGCATGCCATTACCGCTGCGCCATTCCCGCCGCCAAGGTGGGCTTGCCCGAAGTAAAGCTCGGAATCTTGCCGGGCGGTGGTGGTACCCAGCGTTCGCCGCGCCTCATGGGTGTCGAAGCGGCCTTGGATTTGATGACTTCCGGCAATCCCATTTCCGCCAAAAAGGCGGCCGAAACCGGCTTGGTTGATAAAGTACTTGGTGACGACTTGCAAGCCGAAGCGCTCGCCTATGCGCGGCAACTGATTGCGGACAATGCACCACTAAAACGCGTGCGCGATATCACCATTGATCCGGCTTCGGTACCCGAGGGTTTCTTTGACAAATCGCGCCAAAAACTGGCCAAGCGAGCCCGTGGCCAAATTGCCCCCGACCGCATCGTCACCTGCGTGGAAGCGGCGGTGAATGTGTCCATGGATGAGGGCCTGAAGAAAGAACGCGAACTGTTTTCCGAACTGGTGAAGTCGCCGGAGTCGGCTGCTATGCGCCATGCTTTCTTTGCCGAGCGGGAAGCGGCCAAGATTAAAGGTCTGGGAAAGGATACGCCAACTCGCGAAATCAACAAGGTGGCCATTATCGGTGGCGGCACCATGGGCGGCGGCATCGCCATGAACTTTATGAATGTCGGCATTCCCGTTACCTTGTTGGAAATTAACGACGAAGCGCTGCAACGCGGTATCGGTATTATTGAGAAGAACTACAAGATTACCCAAAGCAAGGGCAAGTTGACCGCGGAGCAGGTGGAAAGCTGTATGAACCTGTTGAACGGCACCACCAATTACGACGAATTGAAAGACGTCGACTTGGTTATCGAGGCGGTATTCGAAAACATCGGCATCAAGAAAGAAGTTTTCGCCAAGCTGGACGAGGTCTGCAAGCCCGGTTGTATCCTTGCTTCAAACACCTCCTATCAAAATATCGACGAAATCGCCACGGCCACCAAGCGGCCCCAAGACGTTGTGGGCATGCACTTTTTCAGCCCGGCCAATGTCATGAAGCTGTTGGAAAATGTGCGCGGAGAAAAAACCGCCGATGATGTGATTGCGACGGTAATGAAGCTGGCCAAAACCATCGGCAAGGTGCCGGTGCTGGCTCGCGTTTGTTACGGCTTCATCGGCAACCGTATGCTGAAATTCTATGGCCGCGAAGCGCAATTGTGCATGATCGAAGGCGCGAGCCCGAAGCAGGTGGACGACGCGCTGGAAAAATTCGGCATGGCCATGGGTCCGATTGCCATGGGTGACTTGGCCGGCTTGGATATCGGCTACAAGGCCCGCGAAGGTCTGACCGAGGAAGAGAAAGGTACGCCGCGCGCCTACAAGGTGTCGGACAAGCTGGTCGAAGCCGACCGTCTGGGGCAAAAGACGGGGAAAGGTTTTTATAAATACGACCCTGAGACGCGTGCCCGGCAGGAAGACCCGGAAGTGGCCAAAATCATCGAGGAAACGGCGAAAGAGCTCGGTGTGGAGCGTCGCGAAATCAGTGAACAGGAAATTGTCGATCGCTGCATTTTTGCTTTGGCCAACGAGGGCTCAAAGGTGCTGGAAGAGGGCATCGCCCAGCGTCCCAGTGACATCGATATTGTTTACCTCTACGGCTACGCTTTTCCGGTGGCCAAGGGCGGACCCATGTTCTACGCGGATCAGGTGGGGTTAAAGAAAGTGTATAATCGTATCTGCGAATTCCGCGAAAAATTCCAGGACGATACATGGACTCCCGCGCCGTTATTGGAAAAGCTGGCGAAGGAAGGAAAAAGTTTTGCCGATTGGGCAAAAGAAAACGCGTGAGACGGAAGACGTGAGATGTAAGATGTAAAAAAGGGCAGCCAGTGGCTGCCCTTTTTTGTGCTTGACGTTTAAACCCCGCCTTTCACAGTCCCTGTCTCACATCTCACATCTCACATCTCACATCTCACATCTCACATCTCACATCTCACATCTCAATCCCGCGTCGCAAATGCCAAGGCGAATGCTCCCGGTCCAACATTAATAGCCGCCGTAGTGCTCATCACCGACAACATAGTGACGACGCCTTTTTGTTTGGCGATTTCCAGAAAGTCCTGGTACTCGGGGCGCCTCTCAATTTGCTTGAGGTCGCCCGCGTAGCTCATGTTGACGGCATTAATACTCAAGCCTTTATCCATCGCTGCTTCCGCCCGGTCGAACAGGTTTTTCAGGCCCCGGGTAAATCCGCGCACCTTGTCGATAGGCGTGGTGACGCCGCCGTGGCCTTCCACAATTGGCTTGATGTCCAGCATGTTGCCCATCTGATAGCTGAACCAATTGACGCTGTTGTCACCCTTGGCGCTGGCGCGGTTTTTCAAATGAAATAGACTGTCGGGAACCAGATAGGCTCGAATACCGCCTTTAACTGCTTCGAGTGAGTTGATGATGTCGCGCAGTGACATTTTCTTTTGTTCCAGCAGACGGATGGCTTCGTAAACCAGTAATCCCTGGCCCGGAAACAGGGTTTCGCTGTCAATTACCTTTATTTTGAACGGTCCGGTTTTGCCCTGCCTTTCCCGTATGGCTTTGCATTTCTCGGTGCTGACGAAAGCAGCTTCACGAATGTTTTTGTATACGTCGCTACGTTTTGAGCTGATGGTAATTGCCAGGACTACGTCGTATTTGAGGGCAAGTTCCTTTTCCATCAGTTCGGACATTTCAGTCGCCGACACGGGTTCCGATTCAGCGGCAAAGTGCTTTTCCAGCCGTGTGCTGGCATAGAGTTGAACGGTGCGGCGTTGGTCGCGGGTGTCGAGGAAGGTTTTGTCGCCCAGTTTCAGCTTGATGGGCAGAATGCGGATGCCATGAGACGCAATGAAGGCGGAGGGCAGATCACAGGCGGAATCGACGGCAATGCAGGCCTTGGACATGGGTATTGCTCCGGAAGCTTATAGTTTTTAGGAGAAGCGTCGTTCGAGGGCTACTTTCGAGCTTCCTATAGTTTTAGCCGCTATTTCCTGCCCAGTCTAGGAATTAGATGGCGAAAGGTTCCGCTAACGGTTTGAAAGGGCCCGCACCTTCACCGCCGCCAAGCAGAATGAGTTGGCTGATGCCGGCGGAGGCAATCGTATGAATTTTATGCACAAACTCCTATGTACCAATAAAAAGCCCGCCAAATGGCGGGCTCAGCGTAGAGGCTTCAGAAGTACTGGGCTAGGGGGTTAAAACGACGCGGCCCATGATTTCGCCTTTGCGCATGCTGTCCAGAACATCGTTGGCTTCGGACATGTGGCGTTCGGCGATCTGGATGGGCTTCAGCTTGCCTGATTGGGCCAGTGCAATCACTTCCCTGGCATCCTGCAAGCTGCCCACGTAACTGCCTTCAATAGAGAGCGCCTTGAATGCGATCATGGGGATGGGCGTCGTCAATGCACCGCCGAGCAGGCCAACGACCACGATCTTGCCGCCTTGGCGAACAATGCTGACGGATGGGTTAACGGTTTTCTCGGAGCCCACGAAATCGACGATGCCGGCTACTCCGCCGTCGGTTTCCTTCTTGATGCGCTTGAACACGCCTTCTTCACGGAGATTGTAGGCTTGCTTGATGCCCAGGCTGCGGGCGTATTCCAGCTTCTTATCGTCAATGTCGGCGACGATGGGCAGTTCGTCGTAAAGTGCCAGGGCAATCTGCAAGGCCATCATCCCGACGCCGCCCAAGCCGATGATCATATAGGGCCCAGAGTTCATAACCGGTTCCAGCTTGCGGATCGAGCTGTAGGCGGTAATACCGGAGCACATGTAACAGGCCGCCAAGGCACCGTCCAAATCGCCAATATCGATCAGATACCTGGCATTGGGAATCAGCACGTGGTCGGAATAGCCGCCATCCACGGAGGTTCCGATGGCGCGCGGCCGCGTGCAAAGGTGCTCCCGACCACTTTCGCAGATGCCGCAAACGCCACAGCCAATCCAGGGGTAGACCGCATAATTCTTGCCCACCTCAACACCTTTGGCGTCGGGGCCGACCGCAGCCACTGTGCCCTCCACCTCGTGACCCAGCACAAACGGCAGGCTCTCGTCGGTTTTGACCTGAAGCTTGTTGCCGCCACCCACGTCAAAGTAGCCATCGTGCAAATGCAAGTCCGAGTGGCATACACCGCAGTGTCGCGTTTCAATCAGAACCTCCGCGCCCTTGGGGGTGGGGGTGTCCTTTTCTATTTCCTGGAGGGGCATTCCCAGCGCGGTAATGGCTTGGCTCTTCATGAATAAACCTCTTTGTGTGCGGCGTTCGGATGGATGGCGTGAGTCGGGACAATCCATACTGTCGGATTGCCCTTGCGGAAAGAATCGCAAGGCATCTTACGGCTGTACTGCCAAAAGTCAATTGAACGCCAGGTCTGGCGTAGGCTTGTTCAGGTTCGCCCCGTGGGCCCATCCGAACCGAGACTTTGCAGTCGCAAAACAACATTCTTGATCCACTGAATAGCAGGGTCGGAATCGCGGCTTTGATGCCAGTACAAGTGGTGGCCTTGGGGTTCCAGTTCGAAGGGCAATTCCAAGGCTACGGTACCCGGCATATTGGCAAAATAACTGGGCACGGTGGCGCACAGATCTGTTTCGGTAACGAGCTTGGGTACCATCAGGTAATGCTGGGTGCGCACGGCAATTCGTCGGGTGGCATTCAGTCTCTCCAGCGCATAGTCAACGTAACCGGGCCCGGTGGTGCGACTGGAGATATGAACGTGGGAAAGCTCAAGGTATTTCTCCAAGGTTAACGTCTGGCCCACCACCGGATGGCTTTCCCGCACCACGGCGACATAATCGCCTTCGAATAGGGGGGCATGGCAGAGTTGCTCATTGGGCAGCAATGGTGCGTCCATGACGAAGTCGAGCTGACCGGCGGAAAGAGACTTCAAGGCGTCGCGGCGATTCAATTGCACAACTTGCAGCGTCATCTTCGGTGCTTCTTTTTCCAGTACCTGGTACAGCTCAGGCAGAACCACACTTTCCGACAGATCGTGCATACTCAGGCGAAAGGTCCTTTGCTCTCGTGCCGGAATGAACTGATAGGTTTTATCCACGCTGGTGCGCATTAGCGCCAGCGCTTCGCGGACCTGGTTGATGATGCTTTCTGTTGTGGGAGTCGGTACCATACGTCGCCCGGTGCGGACAAACAGCGGATCACCGAAGATGTCGCGCAAACGCGATAGAGCGGCACTGACCGCCGGCTGGGTGACATACAGGCGCTTGGCCGCGCCGCTCAGGCTGGACTCGGTGTAAATTGAATCCAGGACCACAAACAGGTTGAGATCAATTTTGTTGAGATCCACGGCGGTGTCCCGGTATTGTGTTGCCGACGAAAGTCAGAGCTTGATTGCCCGGCCCGAAGCGCCGGATGGCCCATAACTGTTGCTACCCATAGCTATTGGCTCATAGCTACAAAAAACCATAGTTAAAAATAACTACAGTTTATAGTGCTCAATAAAAACCAATCAATTCTATTTATTGTACTATGGCAGTATCATAAATCAAACAGCAGGAAAGCCATTTTTTGAAGCACAGACTTTTAATCACCGACTAGGGTAACGCCACTATGGATTTTGACCACAACCAGAAAACGAAAGACCTTATCAAGCGCGTTTCGGCGTTTATGGATGAGCACATTTTTCCCAACGAGGAAACTTGGCATAAGCAGCAAGCAACGGCGGAAGATCGCTGGGCACCGATACCCATTGTCGAAGAATTGAAAAAGAAGGCCAAGGCTGAAGGCCTGTGGAATCTTTTCTTGCCGGAAAGTGACAAGGGCGCGGGTTTAAGCAACCTGGAGTATGCTCCCCTTTCAGAATTGATGGGCCGTATCCACTGGGCCTCCGAAGTGTTCAACTGCAGCGCGCCCGATACCGGCAATATGGAAATTCTGACCCGCTTTGGCAGCCCGACGATACAGGAAAAATATTTAAAGCCGCTGTTGGAAGGGGAGATGCGCTCTGCCTTCTTGATGACCGAGCCGGCTGTTGCGTCTTCCGATGCCACCAACATGCAAGCCATCGCCGAACTGGATGGTGATGAGTGGGTGCTCAACGGCCGCAAGTGGTTCTCCTCGGGCGCTGGCGATCGCCGCTGCAAGGTGGGCATCTACATGTGTTTGACCAACCCGGATAACCCCAAGCACCAACAGCACTCGCAGATCGTCGTGCCCCTGGACGCGCCGGGAGTTACCATCGAACGTCAACTGTCGGTGTTTGGTTACGATCACGCGCCTCACGGGCATTCGCAGATTCTCTTGGAAAATGTGCGCGTCCCCAAGGACAACGTACTATTGGGCGCGGGTCGCGGGTTTGAAATTTCCCAGGCGCGCCTGGGTCCCGGTCGCATCCACCACTGCATGCGTTCCATCGGCGCCGCCGAGCGCGCTTTGGAAATGATGGTCAAGCGCAGCATGGAGCGGGTCGCCTTTGGC
>JBBDIU010000083.1:0-24126 GCA_040880205.1 Cellvibrionaceae bacterium | reverse complement strand
AATATCGGCATCGGCGATGGCATCATCCAGATCCCGCTCGTCGGTTACCATGGCGAATTCGCGCTTGTACTTGTTTAAATCCTGTCGCCCGGCATGAATTACCCCTTTACTGTCCAACAGGGTGATTTTTGCCAAATCGGCGCCCGCCTCCATTAACAATTTGCAACATGCCATAGCCGCGGCGCCCGCGCCCAGGCAGACGATCTTGGATTGCCGCAAGGACTTGCCCTGGACTTCCAATGCATTCAATACACCGGCGACCGTCACTATCGCGGTCCCGTGCTGGTCGTCATGAAATACCGGGATGTCACAGCGGCGAATCAATTCTTTCTCGATCTCGAAGCACTCCGGTGCCTTGATATCTTCCAGGTTGATACCGCCGAAAGTTTCCGCAATCCGCAGAACGGTTTCGATAAATGCTTGTGGATGTTCCGCGTCAACTTCGATATCCACGGAATTAACCCTGGCAAAGCGTTTGAACAGCAGACTCTTGCCTTCCATAACCGGTTTGCTGGCCAAGGGACCCAGATTCCCCAAGCCCAAGATCGCACTCCCGTCCGTGATAACGGCAACCAAGTTACCCTTTCCGGTATAGCGGTAGGCATCCTCCCGACATTTCGCAATCGCCCGCACCGGTGCCGCCACGCCGGGGCTATAGGCCAGACACAAATCGTGCTGGGTTTCGGCGGGCTTGGTCAATTCCACGCTGAGTTTGCCGGGCACGGGAAATTCGTGGTAGTCCAGCGCCGCTTGGTTGAAATCTTTACTCATTTCCTGGATTCACTCTATTCAAATAACCGCGATGGAAGAAGGCGACTTACAATGCTTACTCGCAGTCGGCTGACGTTATCCAGTTCAAGGCATGGGGTGTGCGGGCTTGCATCATCCAGGGCTTGAACCCGCGGCGCATTAATTGTTCGTTGTCACGACGATCTTGCAGCCAGCCCGCAATTTGCAATGTGCGTCCTAGCCACTGGTCGGAAGTACCCAGTGCAAAATCACTCTGTTGAAAGTGGCGCAAATCGCCTCGGGCAATCCTGATCACAAGATCACCCTCCAATTCCACCCATATGTCCTGTTGTCGATCAACCTTACTGACCCGGCCACACATAACTCGGAACTCCGCTTCCACGCCATCCAGGCGGGTCGCCGGCAATGGCTGCCAATAGGACGCCGCCCAAATGCCCCTTGCTTCCCGCCGTGCCTGTTCCGCCATTTCAGACAGGCATTCCGCGAATGCCAAATCCGGGGGAACGGCAAGCGGCAAGGCCAAGCCTTGGCCCACTAAATAGCTTTCGAGATTGCGGCCCGATGGATGGATGACATGGGCCAGGAGTCTGCCGTAACGATCAGTCCGGCGAGATTCAAACGACAGATGCACGATATCCGTATCGGCAAAAAAAGCTTGCGCCGCGGCCCGCGATGCACGGGCCAGGGGCTGCTTCCCCCTGCCGTCTATTGCCAATTCAGGTGCGTTGATTGAGGGTAATCGCACCCTACGCCCGTCGGTAAGACGCAGCGTATCGCCGTCGTGAACTGCGGATAGTTGAACTCGTTCATGAACGGCTAGCTCGGGGCAATCCTGGCTCCAAGCAAAAACCGGAACAACGGATAATCCTATTCCGGCCACAAGCATGCGCGCCAGCGCACATGCCCGATAAATAAATTGGTCTCGGTTAAACAAAAAAACGCCCGTCCCAGGCGTTTTTTGAAAATAAAACAAAACGAATGGCTGTTACTGGGCTTTGTTTCCGCGGCTACCGAAACGCTTCTTGAAGCGATCAATCCTGCCGCCCGAATCCATGACCTTTTGCTTGCCTGTGTAGAACGGATGACAAGCAGCGCACACATCCACGTGGATGTCCTTCGCCAGGGTCGATTTGGTTTTAATAACGTTGCCGCAACTGCAGGTGGCGGTCATTTCAGCGTACTTGGGATGAATTTCTGCTTGCATTGGAGCTGCCTCGTCAATACTGTTCCTGCCGCGGTGGCCTGGACCCGGCAGCTGATAGCCGACCTGCCGTTGATCGCGGAAGCTAGCCGACTATGCTCAAAAATTGAGACGGCGCATACTACCAGAAACCCAGCGCAAGGCAAGCGGTTCAATTTATGATCGCCCAACTCATATAGCAAGTGCAATAGAAGTCTGGATCCCAATCCATGTCGACCCAGCGAATTCTCAAAGTGGCGGTGCCCGCGCCGCTGCGCCGCACTTTCGACTATCTGCCCCCGGCCGGCGCCGTTCTTGGCGGCTGGCAGGCCGGCATCCGGGTGCTGGTACCCTTCGGACAGCAAAAGCTGGTGGGTGTTTTGCTGGGCCTCAGTGACCACAGTGAACTGTCCGCGCAACAACTCAAACCTATCCATTCGGTATTGGACACTGAGCCCTGTGTCCCCGCGGACATCCTGGCGCTCTGTCAGTGGGCCGCCGGTTACTACCACCACCCCATTGGCGAAGCCCTGGCCACGGCCTTGCCGGCACTGCTTCGACAAGGGGAACCGGCAAGCTTTCCCACTGAAACCGCGTGGCAACTCACCACCGAAGGCAAGGGCCTTTCGGAGGGTGCTTTAAAGCGGGCCCCCAAGCAGGCGGCTCTGCTGCAAGCCCTTCGCCAATACGGCCAACTCAGCCGCGCGGCCATGCGGGAACTGAACATTGGCACCGGCGACGCCGTCCGCCAGCTGGAACGGAAAGGCCTGATCAACCCGCGGCAAAGCACGATTCAGCCCGAACCAATCGGCGGGATTCTCCAAGCCGAAGCGCCCCTGGAGCTGAATAACGAGCAGAAAACCGCGCTGGAACAACTGCGCTATCAAGGCTTTGCCAGTTATTTGTTGGAGGGCGCCACCGGCAGCGGCAAAACGGAGGTTTATCTGCAAGCCATCACCCAGGTACTGGAGCAGGGCCGCTCGGCACTGGTCCTGGTGCCGGAAATTGGCCTGACACCGCAGCTGATCGGGCGCTTTCGGCAGCGTTTCGGCGTCCCCATCGCCGCTCTGCACTCCGGACTCAATGATCGGGAACGTCTGCAAGCCTGGCTCGAGGCCCGCCAGGGACATGCGCGCATTGTTATCGGCACCCGCTCGGCAGTGTTCACCCCCATCCCCAAACTGGGCATTATTATCATCGATGAAGAACACGATCTGTCCTTCAAACAGCAGGATGGCTTTCGCTATTCGGCCCGCGATCTGGCGGTGGTCCGAGCCCAGCGCGCCGGTATTCCGCTGATGCTGGGCAGCGCCACGCCCTCGCTGGAGACCCTGCACAATGCCGCCCACAGTCGCTATCTGCATTTGCGCCTGACCCAGCGCGCTGGCGGTGCCCGGCCACCGGACGTGGAGCTCATTGACCTGCGCGGGAAAAAGCTCGAGGATGGCTTTGCCCCGGAATTGCTGGCTCGGATCGAAACCGAACTGGAAAAAGGCAATCAGGCCCTGGTATTCATCAACCGGCGCGGATTCGCACCCGTTATTATCTGCCACGACTGCGGCTGGATTGCCGATTGCAAGAACTGTTCGGCCAAGATGACGGTACACCGTCATCCGCCGCATTTGCATTGCCACCACTGCGACTATCAGCGGCCCCTTCTGAACACCTGTCCCGATTGCTTTAGCAAGGATCTTGATCACCTGGGCCTTGGCACGGAACGCAGCGAGGCGACCTTGCAGGCAGCCTTCCCCGATTTTCCGGTAATCCGGGTGGACCGGGACACCACCCGCCGCAAACAGGCAATGCAGTCGCTGCTCGGCCAGGTCCGCGAGGGGCAACCCTGTGTGTTGGTCGGTACTCAAATGCTGGCAAAAGGCCACCATTTCCCCGACGTGACGCTGGTAGCAATGATCGACATCGATGGCGGACTGTTCAGCGGCGACTTTCGCGGGCCGGAGCGCATGGGGCAGTTGTTGATCCAAGTGGCTGGCCGTGCCGGCCGCGCCAGCAAGCCGGGCCGGGTTATTATTCAAAGTCACCACTGTGAACACCCCAATATCCAAAGCCTGATCAAGGAAGGTTACCACCGCTACGCGCGGCGTCTGCTACACGAACGCCAAGTGGCGGGATTGCCGCCCTACCGTTATCTGGCGCTGCTTCGAGCCGAATCCAAACGGCCCGAAAATGCCAACGACTTTTTGGCCGCGGCCCGACAGTTTGCACAGCAACGCTTCCCCGCCTCGCGACAGCTCGGGTATTTAGGCCCCATGCCGGCACTAATGGAACGTAAAAAAGACCGCTATTGTTTTCAACTGCACATCAGCAGCAGTGATCGGCAACAACTGCATCGGGTGGTAGCCTTGGTTTGCGCCGCCATGGAAAACCACGCGCTTAGCCGCCGCGCTCGCTGGTCGGTGGATGTGGATCCGCAGGATATGGCGTAAGTACAGCGCCGGGAGCTCTGACAGCCCTACCAAAGTCGAGTACAATTCTCCTCGATATTCTGCTCCGGATACGCGCATGACCCGCGATTACGCCAAAAAGCGCTCCCGTTCCCAGGCAAAACCGAGCGGCTACAAAACCCAGGTTCCCGGTTGGGTGTGGCTGTTCACCGGCTCCGTACTTGGCGCCTTTGCCATGTTTCTGGTTTACCTTGCCGATATTCCACCTCAGACGAGCACCATCGCCAGCAAACTGGATGAGGTGTCGCGATCCATCGAGACAACCGGCGCCGAAAACGCGCCTGGCGACCAACCGGAAAACGCGCTTCCCAAACCGCGCTTTGATTTTTATCAGTTGCTGAAGGAAAGCGAAGTGGTGGTGAAACCCGAACCCATTTCCGACGCCGAAACCGCCAAGGCGACGAGCGTGGAATACGTTCTGCAAGTGGGCTCATTCAAAAATGCCGACGATGCCGACCGCCTGCGCGCCCAATTGATTCTACTGAACCTCGACGCCAAGATCGAAACCGTGAAGGTACGCAACGCGGAAACCTGGCACCGGGTATTGGTGGGCCCTTTTGCCAGCCGCGCCACCATGGCCAGGGCACGCGGAACCCTGGCCGATAACCAACTCGACAGTTTGCTTCTACAGCGTAGCGCCGAAGGCTAAGCGCTGCTGCTCTGATCAGTGAGCCGCTCGCCCTGGAGCGGGGTTGAAACTTCGCACCCCGCCCCACCTAGTGGTTTTTACCAACCCCCGTCCTACATCCAGCGCTGGATTCAAAAGTCTGGATTCACAATTAAAGGATTGTCCGTGGAACAATATCGAGGCACTACCATTCTTTCGGTTCGGCGCAACAATTGCGTAGTCATCGGCGGCGATGGCCAGGTATCCCTCGGCAATACCGTCATGAAAGGCAACGCCCGCAAAGTGCGGCGTCTGCACCGCGACCAAGTGCTGGCAGGATTCGCCGGTGGTACGGCGGACGCCTTTACTTTGTTCGAACGCTTCGAAGCCAAACTAGAAGCCCACAGCGGCAACTTGACCCGGGCCGCCGTGGAACTGGCCAAGGACTGGCGCACCGACCGCGCCCTGCGCCGTCTCGAAGCACTGTTGGCGGTGGCGGATAGGGAAACCTCACTGATAGTCACGGGCAATGGCGATGTCATCCAACCCGAGGACGATCTCATTGCCATCGGTTCCGGCGGACCTTTCGCCCAGTCAGCAGCGCGCGCGCTGCTGGACAACACGGACCTGAATGCGCGGGATATTGTCGAAAAAGGGTTGAGTATCGCCGGTGACATCTGCGTGTACACCAATCACAACTTCACCGTTGAAGAACTGACCTACTGACGACTGGCCTCCACCGGCCCAAGGGAAGCACATCCACCATGTCCGAGATTACCCCGCGCGAAATCGTTCACGAACTCGACAAGCACATTGTCGGCCAGAATCAGGCCAAGCGCGCCGTGGCCATTGCCCTGCGAAACCGCTGGCGACGCATGCAATTGGACGAGTCCCTGCGCAACGAGATCACCCCCAAAAACATTCTCATGATCGGCCCCACGGGCGTTGGGAAAACGGAAATTGCCCGGCGGCTCGCCAAGCTCGCCAATGCGCCTTTCATCAAAGTTGAAGCCACCAAGTTCACCGAAGTCGGCTACGTGGGCCGGGACGTTGAGTCGATTATTCGCGACCTGGTGGAAATGTCCATCAAACAATGCCGCGAAGACGCCATGCACAAGGTGCGCTATCGTGCCGAGATAGCGGCGGAAGAACGCATATTGGACATTTTGTTGCCCACCGCACGCAGCGGCGATGTCGAATCCGCCGATTCCAACACACGCCAGATTTTTCGCAAAAAACTGCGCGAAGGCGAGCTGGATGACAAGGAAATCGAAGTGGATGTGACCGCCTCGCCAGTGGGCGTGGAAATCATGGCGCCGCCCGGCATGGAGGATATGACAAGCCAGTTGCAAAACATGTTTTCCTCCATGTCGTCCGGGCGCACCAAAAAAATTAAGACTACCGTAAAACAAGCCGTGAAGAAATTGACCGAAGACGAAGCACGCAAGCTGATCAACGAAGAAGAAACCAAGGCGAAAGCCATCGAAGCGGCGGAACAAAACGGTATTGTCTTTCTCGACGAGCTCGACAAGGTGGCCAAACGGGGCGAAACAACCTCCGGAGGCGACGTGTCGCGCGAAGGCGTGCAACGCGACCTGCTGCCGCTCATCGAAGGCTGCACGGTCAGCACCAAGCACGGCATGATCCGCACCGACCATATTTTGTTTATCGCCTCCGGCGCTTTTCATTTCAGCAAACCTTCGGACTTGATTCCCGAGCTGCAAGGGCGTTTGCCGATTCGCGTCGAACTGGAAGCCCTCACACCCGGTGACTTTGAACGCATTCTTACCGAACCCGACGCCTCGCTGACCGAACAACACCAGGCGCTATTAAAAACGGAAGGGGTGAGCCTAAGCTTCACGCCAGATGGCATTCGACGCATTGCGGAAACCGCTTTCCAGGTAAACGAAAGTACGGAAAACATCGGCGCCCGACGGCTGCATACAGTGCTGGAAAAGCTGCTTGAGGACATTTCCTTTAGCTGCGGTGAAGAAGAGCGAGAGCTGAATGTCGATGCCAGGTACGTTGACGACCACTTGCAGGAGCTGGCGAAAAACGACGACCTGAGCCGCTTTATTCTATAGCCAAGTATCCGATAACCATGAAAACGCCGCGCAAAGTAGAGTTACACAAGAAGTCGAAAGTTCTCGAACTCGTTTACGGCGATGGAACCTTTCGCCTGCCGGCGGAGTATCTGCGCGTGTACTCGCCTTCGGCGGAGGTTAAAGGTCACGGGCCCAGGCAGGAAACCCTGCAAAGCGGCAAGCAAAAGGTGGGAATTGAGGGGCTGGAAACCGCCGGTAATTACGCCATCCGTATTGTGTTTGACGACGGTCACGACAGCGGTATTTACAGTTGGGATTACCTTTACGATCTGGGCAACAAACAGGAAGAATACTGGAGGGACTATCTGCGCCGTTTGAACGAGGCGGGCAAATCCAGGGATCCGGACACCGGCGTGGTGAAGTTTGTAAGCCCCTGAGTGTTCATTTTTGCTTACTCGCAATTTTCTTATTCATAACGCAGGGCCTCGATGGGGTCCAGGTTTGCCGCTTTAGCCGCCGGCAAAATACCAAAAATGATTCCCACCCCCGCGGAAAATCCGAAGGCCAGGACAATGGCCCACAACGGCACATGCGCCGCGGGCAAGTCCTGCACCATACTCGCCACCATGGCGCCAAAGCCGTAGCCAATCAATAGTCCGATCAAGCCACCGAGCAAACAGAGGAACACGGACTCAAACAAAAATTGCAAGAGCACGTGGTGTCGCTTGGCGCCGATGGCCTTGCAAATGCCAATCTCGCGGGTGCGCTCGGTCACCGACACCAGCATGATGTTCATAATGCCAATACCGCCCACCAATAGGGAGATACCGAGAATACCTCCCATGACCGCGGTAATTTGAGTGGTGATCGCTCCGATCATATCCTTCATCTGATCGGCGGTTTGGATGTTAAAGTCATCCCGCTCCGTGGTGAGTCCATGCTGCTTGCGCAACAGCCGCCGTATCTGATCAACAACCGTATCGATGTTGTCCAAATTGCTGACGGTTAGCTGAATCAGGATGTCGGCTTCGTTCTGCGCCCCCCGCAGGCTTCGCATGGTGCTAAAGGGAATTACCGCCAGGTCGTCCAAGTCCTGGCCCACCAATGTTCCCTTGGGTTCCAACAGTCCGATGATTTTTACCCACTCGCCTCCGTATTCCACGTACTCATTTAGCGGATTCTCGGGGAGGGCCAGTTTCTTTCGCGTTTCCTCTCCGATCACCATCACGCGCCGTCGGGTTTGATTGTCGCTGACCGAAAGAAAGCGGCCAATTTTTACATAGTACTGCTGAATGTCTTGGTAGGCGTAGGTCGTCCCCATAACGTTGGTGGCCGCTGTTTGCGAGCCGTAACGCAAGGCGCCTCCCTGCCCGGGCAGAAACGGGGTAATGGATTCGATACCGTCGATTCTTTGGCTGATCGCCGTGAGATCCTCCGGGGTCAGTCTGGCCCGTCGCCCTTTCAGGAGTTCCTCGCGCGGGGTGAAGGAATTGATCATGATGGAATTCGCACCCAGCCCTTCCAGCTGTTGGGACACGCTGTGATTCAAACCCTGAATGATAGACACCATGGCAATGACCGAGGCCACCCCGATAATAATCCCCAGCATGGTGAGAAAACTCCGCAGGCCGTGGGCGCGAATCGAAGCCAGGGCGGACATGAAGCTTTCGGTGATGACAAACATTAGGTTGTCGCTCCCGCCGCATGGTCGTTGACGTAGTTTTCCGCGATCTTGCCGTCCTGCATGCGCGCTACCCGACGGCAATGGGCCGCGATATCCGGCTCGTGAGTTACCAGGATAATGGTTTGCCCTTCGCCGTGCAGTTCGTCAAACAAGGCCATAATGTCGGCCGTGGTCTGGGAATCGAGATTACCCGTCGGCTCGTCCGCCAACAAAATCGAAGGGTGGGTCACCAGCGCCCGCGCAATGGCGACCCGCTGTCGTTGACCGCCGGATAGCTGGTTGGGCAAATGATCGGCGCGTTCCGCCAAGCCGACCCGCTGCAAGGCGGCAACCGCCGCGGTGCGGCGCTGTTTCAGGCCGACGCCGCGATAAACCAGAGGCTGCATAACATTCTGTAAAGCAGTCGCTTTGGTCAGCAGATTAAAACTTTGGAAGATAAAACCGATTTCCCGGTTGCGGATCTCCGCCAGTTCATTTTCGCTCAGCTGACTTACGTCGTGCTGATTGAGGCTGTAAACACCGGCCGTTGGGCGGTCGAGGCAGCCCAGAATATTCATCATGGTGGATTTACCGGAACCCGAAGAACCGATAAAGGCGAGGTACTCATTTTGCTCAATAGCGAGATCAATACCGTCCAGCGCGTGGATCACCTGGTCGCCCATCTCGAAGTATTTGCAAATGCCGTTCAATTCAATCAGCGCCACGCTCCGTCCTAACTTTCCGCCATGGAAATTTGGTCGCCGTCATTTAGGCGTCGCAGCACCGAATCGGGCCCGATTACAATCTCGTCGCCCAGTTCCAACCCATCTCGCACTTCCTGATTGGTATCATCGGAAATTCCTACCTTGATATCCTTACGCTTGGCGATACCGTTCTCGTTGACGAAGACGTAGTAGGTTGTTTGGTTTTTACTGCGATCCTCTTCCACCAAAATGGCCTGTATCGGGAGGGCGGGCACTTGCTGTTCACCGTGCGTGAAGATCTCCGCCCGACATGACATGCCGGGGCGCAGCACAATGTTCGCGTCATTTTTCAACTTGATTTTTACTGAAAAGCTCAAGCCTTGCTTGCCTTCCTCCCGCTTGGCTGACACGGCAACGGACTGCACCTTCCCGGCAATGGGCGTGTCGGGGTAGGCAATTGCGACTACTTCGGCGCGCTGCCCTTCCGCGACGTTGGCCACATCACCTTCATCGACATAGACCTCGGTTTGGATACTGTCGGGGTTGGCAATGGTCATCAAACTGGAACCGGCAATGTTGGTGGTACTGGTAATTGCGGTTTCTCCTTCCTTGATATCCAAGGATGTAATGACCCCAGTAATGGGAGCATAGACCCGAGTTTTTTTCAGGCGATTTGCCGCCTGTTCCAGCTGCGCCTTGCGCTGCAACAGGGATTCCCGGCTGGATGCTAAATCTATTTTTGCAATTGACAGTTCATTGGCGGACGCTTCAAAGCTGTCTTCGTCGAGCAATCCTCGTGCGTGCAATTCTCTCTTACGCTCAAATTGATTTTCCAGGTTATCCACTCGGAGTTGATGCCGGGCGATGGCAATTTCGTCCATGCGCACGGCGGCCTCGCTTTGCTCAACGGCCGCGGCCGGCTCCTCATCATCGATTTGCAGGATCAGTTGTCCCTTGGTAACACGATCGCCTTCTTCCACATGCAGCGCGGTGACCCGGCCGATGACTTCGCTGGTCAAGCGCACTTCCTCCTCATGGGTGAGTGTGCCAGACGCAAGGATTGACGACTTGATCGTAAGCTCTTGCAGCTTGGTAAGCTCCACGACTTTTTCGTCGCTGCCGTCCAGCATACTCTGTATTAGCGGCACGCCCGCGACGACAACGACAATGGCTATCCCCATAACGACCTTGTTCATAAAGTAAATTGCCCGGTTGATGAATTATGTGAAAGCGATCAAGGTCCAGGCACCAAAAATTACAAGGTAAGGTGCAAGTACAATTGCCGCTACCGTTCCGGAGCTCGCCCCGGTCCAGGTGCGAAACCCAATGACCTTGATAAAAGCGCCCCAGATGAGCGACAGGTCTATCGTATTAAGCAGATTGGCTCCAGGTTCCCCCATGCCGCGGTGAAATATCAGGCTGTTGAGACTAAATGGATTCAACCTGTCCTGGGCCAATTGGCCATCATCATTGAGCCAAATCGTAATCAGCGATGCCAATGCGACCAGGATCATGGGTACCGCGGCCCAACACTCCAATCCAAGCCATTGCCCAAACCTTATATTGTCGCTGCGCAACGACGAGACCAGCGTGAGGTAGCCGGCACTGATGGCCCAAAACAGCGAAAATATTATGACAATTGAAACGATACCGAAGGTAGTCATTAACGTAGGACTAATCGCCCGATTGAAGGCGGCGACATCTTCTCTCGCCTGTGACGGCATGTCGTCGGGCAGGGCCGCGGCCATGTACTCGCCCAACCACTCGAGGTCAACAGCTTGAAAATAGACCACAACAACCAAAGCCTGCGCAAACAGCACCGCGATAAAGGGATAATAGAATCGAGGACGCTCACGCAGATTGGTCAAGGTATCTGCCGGTGCGACCAGAATGTTGAAGAAGTGGGGCAATGGATTGGACATGACGTAATTCCCTGGCGAATGCCGGTGTGCGCTATTGTTTTTCTCCACCTATGGTAGGACGAAGCGCGTGCGAAAAAACCAGACTCTGGCTGATCTTTACAATTCTTATTACCAAACCATCGGGTCGGATTTGGTGCTCTTAAAGGTGGCCACGGGCAAATTTAGACTTGTATGCCAGCCACGGACAATTTATTCTTGGTCCCGCTGTGTGACTGGCGAAGCGACCCGGCAAAACTGCGGGCGTGTGGGTCAACCACAAGGGAGCACAGCACGGGTTTGCCATCGTCATAGCCGATGAAGATCCCGTCCAGCCGTTCGCCTGGGCTTTCTTCCATGCTAAGGAGAACGCCCATGAGCGCAGCCGTTACTGATTACCTTTCATACCTTAAAACAAGTGATCCTGCCATCCACAACGCCTTGCTCGGCGAGGAAGAGCGTCAGCGGGATGGTATCGAGCTGATTCCCGCCGAGAACTACACCTATCCCGAGGTGTTGGCCCTGCTCGGTTCGGTGTTTACCAATAAATATTCGGAGGGTTATCCCGGTAACCGCTATTACGGCGGTCAGGCATTCACCGATACTGTGGAAAACACTGCCCGCCGGCGGGCTTGTGAACTTTTCCGCGCTGAATACGCCAATGTCCAACCGCTGTCGGGTTCGGCCATGAATCAGGCGGTTTACTTCGGACTGTTGGAACCCGGCGATACGATTTTAGCCATGGATCTGTCCCACGGCGGACATCTCACTCACGGCGCGCCGGTTTCGCACATGGGCAAACTGTTCAATTTTATTCGTTACAAGACGGATCCAGTCTCCGGCGACATTGATTTTGAGCAGCTACGCGAACTGGCCCGGAAACATCGGCCGAAACTGGTATTGTGCGGTTACTCCTCTTATCCCCGGGATCTCGATTACAGCCAGTTCAAGGCTGTTGGGGACGAAGTGGGGGCGCTGACCATGGCCGATGTGTCCCACATTGGCGGCCTGGTGGCCGGCGGAGCGATGAACAATCCGCTGGATGCTGGCTTTGACGTAATGACCACGACAACGCACAAGTCCCTGCGGGGACCGCGAGGCGGATTAATCCTATGCAAGCAGGCGCTGGGAAAACAAATCGACAAATCGGTATTTCCCGGTTTGCAGGGCGGCCCGCACATGAACCAGGTTGCGGCAACGGCGACAACCTTGTTACTCGCCTCGACACCGGCATTCAAAGAATACTGTCGACAGGTAATGAACAACGCGCAAACGCTTGCGCGCTGCTTTGGCGAAGCGGACTTCAAGCTGGTCACTGGCGGAACGGCCAATCATTTACTGGTAATCGATACCGTGACAAGTGTCGGACTGACGGGAAAGGAGTGCGAACGAATTCTCGACGAGGTGGGCATTACCACAAACAAGCAGGTGATTCCCGACGATCCATTGCCGCCGGTAACTGCCAGCGGTATTCGCGTTGGCACGCCTGCGCCGACGACACGCGGGATGGTGGCTGACGACATGGAAAAGATCGCTGTCTGGATGATTGACGCACTAAAGGCACACGACAACAAGAGCAGGCTGATTCAGATCGGCGAGGAAGTGAAGCAGTTTTGCCGACAGTTCCCGGTGCCGGGGCTATAGCGCAGGGGTCGGACAAGGCGGCTAACAGGCTGTTGAAACTAATGGTGGTGTCCACCCGGGCCGTGTACGTGGCGGTGAGCAATTTCTTCCGGACTGGCGTCGCGAATAGTTTCGATTTTAATGTCGTAGTGAAGCGTGGCCCCGGCCAATGGATGGTTGGTGTCCACGTCCACGGTAAACTTGCCCGATTTTACCACCACCACATGCCGCGGACCTTTGTCGGTCTGCAAGGTGACAACTGAGCCGGGGAGGATTTTTCGCTTCTTGTCGGCAAGGTGCAGATGCTTGATAGGCACCCTTTGCACTGACCCGTCGCGCCTCGATCCGTAAGCGTCTTCGGGCGCAATGGTGATTTCAAATTCTTCGCCGCTGGTTCTACCCACCATGGCGGACTCCAGGCCGGGAATCACGTTACGATACCCGTGAAGATAGAAGACCGGGTCCGCTTCGAAAGAGGATTCCAACAAGCTACTTTTATTGCCCTGATCGTCGACCTTATACATTCGATAATGAAAGCCGACAACTTTATTATCCGCTACAACTGCCGCTTCGCTCATACAGTCCCGCAATCCCGGATCCTAAGTTTGTTAACGCCGCGCGGCGTAACTCGGGTTGTATTTTATCACGTCCTTTGACGATTGCGGGATTAGGATAAAGTTAGGATCATAGAGCATTGGAGGTGTATGCCGGGGCGGTATTTACTGCTGTGACAAATCGGCAGGAAAGCCGATTTGCACAGCGAAGCTGCCCGAAGGGCGAGTCACAGGGATGTGACGAGTGAATCCCTCGATTCAGGGAAGGCGTGCTTTTGCTCCTGCAAAGCGTGCATTTCCGCCGTCCATGGCGGTCAAGCGAGGGAGCTACAGGGAGGTATTTATGCGGTTTCGAAATGCCGTACGTAGTGCCAAACGGGATGAGGGCACAGATTCGGATTCACCACGAATACTGACCCTTTAAGGTCTCAAGGAGCCGATAGGCTCCGTTCACACCCCTTCGGGCGGCTCACAGAATGAACGCCCCCGGATCTCCCGGGGGATGGTTATTTGGCGGAACGGCTAGCGAAACACGGGGAACTTTAAGCGTGCGCCCTGGCGCGCGGCTTGCCGCGGGCTTTTGCCGGCGCGGCGGCCCTGCCATCACTGCGTTGCCGCTTTGGACTTTCATTTCGGCGGCCTTTGTATTCAGTTCGGCCTTTATCCGAGCTGTTTCGCGGTCTGTTGCCAGCGCCTGCGCCATAACCACTTCGCGCTTGTCGATTATTATTGCCAGTGGACTTTTTCGCCCCACCCGGGCGCCGGGTAAGGTCGGTGCTTTGCAAACTGAAATTCGCTTCATAGCCGGCCACCAGCTCGCGCTTCAATTCCCGTTTTAGCAAGCGCTCAATACCATGCAAGAGGTTGCGCTCTTCGGCGGATACTAGCGAAATGGCTTCGCCGGAATTGCCCGCGCGGCCGGTGCGCCCGATGCGGTGAACGTAATCCTCGGCGACCATGGGCAAATCGTAATTCACCACATAGGGTAGCTGATCAATATCCAATCCCCTGGCCGCCACATCGGTGGCAACCAGCACGCGGGCCTTGCCGCGTTTGAAATCAGCGAGTGCCTTGTTGCGAGCACCCTGGGTTTTATCCCCATGAATGGCGGTGGCCGACAGGCCATCGGTCACCAACTGCCGGGACAAGCGGTCGGCACCGCGCTTGGTGCGGGTGAATACCAGGACTTGTCGCCAGTTTCCGACACCAATGAGCTCGGACAGCAACTCGCGCTTGCGCGCATGGTCAACCGCATGCACCCGTTGCTCCACGTTGTCCGCTGTGGTGTTTCGCCCCGCCACTTCGATGGTCGCCGGCGAGCGCAAAATGCTGTCGGCGAGCTTTTTGATTTCCGGCGTATAGGTCGCCGAGAACAACAAGCTCTGTCGTTGCTGTGGCAGCAAGGCCACGATGCGGCGAATAGCGGGGATAAAGCCCATGTCCAGCATGCGGTCGGCTTCATCCAGGACCAGTACTTCGATCTGGGACAAGTTCATTTCGCGCTGATCCACCAGATCCAGTAGGCGACCGGGAGTCGCCACCACGATATCAACACCACGCCGCAGCTTGCTGATTTGCGGCCCAATTTTAACGCCGCCAAAAACAGCCATTGAATGCAGGCCGGCGTACTTACCGTAAGCTCGCACACTGCTTTCCACTTGACTTGCCAACTCGCGGGTTGGAGTCAAAATCAGGGCGCGCACTGGGCGGTGTTTGCCGACAGGCGGAGCGGATTGACTCAAACGTTGCAAAATCGGCAGGGTGAAACCCGCGGTTTTACCCGTTCCGGTTTGCGCGCCGGCCAATACGTCCTGGCCTTGTAAGATCGTGGGGATCGCCTGTGCTTGCACGGGCGTTGCTTCGCTGTAACCTTGTTCACGGACAGCACGCAGCAGATCGGCCGACAGGCCGAGGTTTTCGAATGACATAATGTTAGCTTCTTTAAAGACCGGCCAAACAAGCGCAATGATCCAAGAATCAGCGCTATGTCGGTCAAGGCAGGAAAGGTTAATTTAAGGGACTAGACAGAGAGGACTACTAGGGAGTCAGGCAATGCACAGTCGGGCGCAGACCGAGGTGCGCCGGGAGGCGGCACTATAACAGAAACCGAACGGGAGGGAAGCATTATTTATTGCGCGCGGCTTCGAAAGACGCTTCGCGCCTTTCGAAGACAAAACCCCTATTCCGAGATTTCCTCGGTCGGAACTTCGGTAACGCTCATACCCATGGAGGAATCACCCTCACGCGGATTGACATAGCGAAACTTGAGGTTGCCGAAGAGCATCTCGTCCCAGGTTTGTTCGCCCCAGGGCACTTCCCGATCGGGATCCGGATTGGCTGGGTTTTGCGTGGAATTGTCCCAGGCCTGGTTGTACACAATCACGCTACCCGCCGGCAACAGCTTGGGTTCTTTCAGGTGGTAGGTGGTTTGCCAGTTAAAATCGTAGTTGGGTACCGACAACAATACCTCCTCGGAGCCATCGGGGTATTTCACCCGGAAGTTTGCCGCCTTGCCGCGAAAGTGCGAGTGGGGCAACAGACTGTACAAATATATGTCGCGCTCCAAGGGCTGTGACGCTTTTGTCTCCCAGTGCTCCTTGGCGTGGGGCGGGATCTTGAGCATCGGATTCATAAGGACGATGGAGTCCAACGGGTATTTCGGCTTTTGCTCGTGTAGATAGATGCCGAGGCGGGACTTATCGGTAACTGCTTTACCGAACGTAGTGTAGTGCATCTGGAAGTTGAACACGGCGTCCTTGGGCAGCAATACCCCGGTATCTTCCGGAAATTGTTCATCGGAATTGCCTGGGACGTAACCCCCCAACCCCCCCAAGGGACGAAATCCATTCCGAGCCTCGTCGTCGAGCACGCCAAAGGTAGTAATCACGTGGTGCAATGCTTGCCGGGAACCGGGCTGAATTTCCACGGCCCGCACCCACACATCCTCATCCAGCGGGTTTTCCGCGTTGGGATAGAGATAGTCGACGACTCCAGTCGCCGGCACGGCCGAAGCCGGAATATCAATAATGACATCGGGCTCGCCCATTACCCACTCGGGCCAGTCGTGCTTGTACTGCGCCAGGGTGTCCGGGCCATCGCCGCGCGGTGCGCCGGCTTCGATCCAGTGCACCAGTGTTTTTATTTCTTCATTGGTGAGCGAGCGGTCATTGGCAAATTCACCAATGTGTGGATCCGCATGCCACGGCGGCATGCGCTGGGTGCGGATGACTTCGCGGATCATGGGTGCAAAGCCACGGATCATGTTGTAATCGCTCATGGCGAAGGGGCCAATGCCGCCATCGCGATGGCAGGTGAGGCACTTGTCAATCAGGATGGGCGCGACTTCCTCGGAATAGGAAATCGATTTGTGGGCTTTGCGGCGCTCTTTTTCCGGCAAGCTCACAATGCAGCCCTTGGCTTCTGTATGGGCAAGCTCCACTTTTTCGCCCGCCAACATGGCGTCCAACGCATCGGCGACGTAATGCTCGCTGGCTTCGAACTTCTGGGTTTCATAACCGAGACGATCATCCAGGGCGCCGCGATAGACAATTTTCCAATTGTCGGGATCGACAATAAAAGTGTCGGCGGTTCGCTCCACCCCCAGTGACTCCGCGACAATCTGGGTGTCATCCACCAGGATGGGGACGTCGATATCGAACTCCTTGGCTTCCTTGGCAATGCTCTTGCGGTTGTCCTGAATATTGGCATTCAGCATCAGGAATTCCACGCCCTGGGACGCGTACTTGGCGCGCAAATCTTTGTAAGTGTGATTGGCATTGCGCGCAATGGGGCAGCCATTGCCATGGATCATAATTACGACGGCTTCTTTATCCGAGAAATAATGAAGCTCGTGCATGTTGCCCTTGTGATCCAACAGCTTGAAATTGTCGACCTTGTCGCCTGGCATCAAAGCCAGCGAAGGGGTGGCGAAGGCCAGTAATGTCAGTAAAGCAGTAAGATGTTTCATCACGCGAACCCTCACTATTTAAGACCTGTTTGTTTGACTCGGGACAGGGATCTGGTTCACTGCATCCATACTCCCCTCCCTCTTGCTCGCTTAATGCGTCGAATGGAGAACCGCTAAGCTTTGGACAACAGGTACAAGAGAAGATATTAGCAGCTCACGCGCAGGACGCGCTCGTATGCGAAAAATTCGGATCAAACGATGGTAGTCATTTTTTCCACGCCCTTCTAGTTAAGAAAAGTTTTCCCTTTGACCGATTGGTCAGTGTATGTTTTTGCGTACCTTGAGTGCGCCGCCCTGTATCTTGTTTTGCCCCCATCGAGCGCGCCGCGCTTGATTGACTCGATTCAGCCGCCGATAATGCAGCCCCGTTATTCGGGGCATGCCCTTGTTCGATATTGACGCGCTAAAAATCGCCGGTAGTACTAGCCCATGAATTCAAGCCCGCCCGCCTGGTTTACAACCGCTGTCGAGACTCCCTACAGCACTCACCGCGCCACCGTCCGTGGTTGCGATATCTCCTATCAGCGCTGGGGCCAAGCGCCCAACAAGCCCGGCCTACTGTTTGCCCACGGCAACGGCGCACACGCCCACTGGTGGGACTTTATCGCGCCCTTTTTCGCCGACCATTACGACGTGGTGGCCTATGATTTGAGTGGCATGGGAGACAGCGGCCATCGCGCTGAATACACGCCTGAGTCCTACGCGGATGAAGTGGCGGGGGTATGCGAGGCGGTGGGCTTCGATCAGAAACCGCTGCTGATCGGCCACAGCTTTGGTGCGCGAGTCGTTTTCAAGGCCTTGCAGATGTACCCGGAACAATTCGCCGGCGTGATAATGGCCGATGCCCCGTTCAACCCGCCCCACCATCGATTTGAGTTTCATAAACGGCGTCGCAAACCCGTCAAGCCCCACCGTCGCTACGCCAGCTTGGCGGAAGCCAAGCAACGGTTCCGGCTCTTCCCGGAACAACCCCGCGATAACCACTACGTGGTCGACTACATCGCCGAACACTCCATCAGGCAAACGAGTGATGGTTGGTGTTGGAAATTCGATCCAAAAATATATTCGACTTTCGACTATGAGGGATTGCTGTCCACCCAGCCCAGGGCCCAGGATAAAATCCTCGCCATGATTTACGGGGAACATAGCAATTTGTATAGCGAGAAAACGCGCCTATACAATGAAGAACTTTTTGCCAGATTGGCGTTGCCGGAATTGATCCAGCTACCGGACGCTCACCATCATCTGTTGCTGGACCAACCCCTGGCTTTCGTGGACGCTTTAAAGCGTGTTCTGCGCACCGCTTAAATGCGAACGGCAAAATGGAGTCTGCGGACCAGGAGGGGATCAATGCGCCGGCACTGATGGGTGGCGAGAATGGCAAGTCCCCTATATTGTTCAATGCAATTCAAAAAATGTATTTCCAGTGCATTGTGCGAATCCTCACCATCGGCGCCGCCGCTTCGTTTGGCGAACAATGCATCGGCTTCGTCAAACAACAACACAACCGAGACGGGATCCGCCGCATCGAATAGCCGATCAAGATTTTTTTCCGTTTCGCCGATATAGCGCGAGTGAAATTCAGAGAGTCGGATATGAATGAGCTGGCGACCTAACTCACGGGCCAGCAAACTGGCCGCGCGCGTCTTGCCCGACCCGGCCGGCCCCGAAATAAGAGCCGCCACCCGTTTACCGGCGCCGGAGCGGCGCGAAATTTCCCTAAAGGTTTTCGCGGCGCGAGGCGATAACGCCAGATCATCCCAACTGTGCTGGGCGGATTGCAGCAGACTGGCTCCGCGAATCCCTTCCATTGCGTCAATACGGCTAGCAGTCTTGGCGAATGTCATGGGTTTTTCCTCACCTGTTCAAGGTTTTTAGGCAAGGTATCGAACTTCCTTATACCTTCCAGTTTTTTATCTTTTATTTTGTATTTTCTTGTTTATTACTGCCCGGCCGACCTGTCACAACATTCTATTGTTGTCGCCTTTTAATAATTTTACTTTTTGCTGACCGCCTCCATCGCCTCGCGTTCTTCTTTTCTGGCGCCGGCAAGTATGCCGGGCAGACCGTAGTTACCTTCATGGCAAGCGTATTCGTAGATCTGTTCATCAGTTGCGGTGAATGGCAGCTCGCCGGTGAAAGGCGCTTCGAAGGAAGCCGGATCCTCCACTGTAAAACGATAAACAATTTTGTCATCCGCCACGCGAGTGAAGCGCTCGGTAATCACCATGTCGGGGGATGAGCCGCGAAAGTTTTGCTCGGGTCGAAAGTTGGTGGTTTTTACCACCAGGGTATCCCCTTCCCAGTGGCCAATGGAATCACCCATCCACTTGCGACGCGAATCGTGTTCCAAGTTGTCACCGATGCGGATCAACCGCACGTCGTGCACCATTTCCACCAGAATCATCATGTAACCCGGCGTCTGCACAAACTGATAGTGGCTGTTGTACATGACCGGCAACATGGGCGGGCCGGACAAGGAGCCGAAGGACAACAGACAGCGTTCGCCGATCGAGCGCCCTTCCGGCCCGTCATTGCGGTCCGGACCGCGACGATCCCGAGCGCGGGCCCGTGCTTCCTCGGTCAGGGAAGGAATTCGGCCATCGGGTGGATCGATAATCATGGATGTGCGGTATTCGCCATTGATCTCGGCAACGCTGGTACCGCGATCAGTCCAAAACAGGTTGTAGTTTCCCACCGGCGGCAGCGCTGTCGCTTCGGGAGGGGGCGCATTGGGATCGGTGGGCTTGGCGTCTTCCGCCAGGCGGTCGAAGGCCGCGGCGCGAATGGCCTCGGCTTCCTCTTCGGTAAATGCGCGCCGGTTGCCCAGTTCAGATGACCTTTCCAGTGGGGTGGCGGTGGAATTGCGCCAGATTCCCTGCAAGTCGGGCGTGCCGTCCGCCAGTCGCGGAACCTTGTACTCTTCCGCCGTCGCGGTGATGGCGCACAGTACCAGAAAGATTCCCAGCAAAGACTTGGTGATTTGCTTCATTGGTTTCCACGCTCCGCAGTGACTATTCTGATTGTGGCGGTTCCCGCGCCCGTGGTCTGTCCTCGGTCCCATAGTACCCCTCGGGAGTGCTTTTTCAAATAGCACCTATTGGTGCCAACTGCGCTGCACAATGCCCATGAACTTGTAAAGGAGTTGGCTGGCGGCAAATTCGTAGGCGTGAAAACCCGCGATGGGCGCAAATTCCAATAGGTCGAAGCCAATGATCTCCCGCTGGCGAGCCACGCATTCGAACAGACTCAAGGTTTGATACCAAGCCAGGCCGCCCGGCACCGGCGTGCCAGTGGAGGGAAACAGGGTGGGGTCCAAGCCGTCGATATCCACGGTAAAGAAAACCTTTCGCGGAAAATTCTCCGGCAAATCAAACGTTGTTATGTTGTTAGGCACCAATTCGTCGGCGTCGATATGGTTGACACCGAATGTTTCGCGCGCTTTTATTTCTTCCTCGCAATAGGCGCGAATCCCAAGCTGAAACAGCGGTATGCCCGCTTCCACCACCCGCTTCATCACCGAGGCGTGACTCAAAAGATCACCTTCGTAGGCATGGCGCAAATCCGCGTGGGCATCGATCTGCACGACGCCGAAATCATCGACGCCCGCATCCAGATAGCCTTTGATAATCCCCCAAGTCACCGTGTGCTCACCGCCAATACCGACCGGCATGCCGCCCAGATCCAGAATGGATCGGGTAGCCCGGGCAATGCGCTCAATCACGGCTTGGGGTTCGCCGCTGCAATCCACGGCGTCATGGGTGTAAATCCCCGCACTGGAGGGGTTGCTTTTGCCGTCCCACACCTCCAACTGCTCGGACGCTTCAATGATGACCTGTGGACCCAAGGCGGTACCGCCGCCGTAGGACACGGTGCGTTCAAAGGGAACCGGCAGAATGTGAAACCTTGCCGTTTCCGGCCGAGGCTGTTCAATCTCCGAGCCGAGAAAAATTGCGTGTTCGCTTTTCATAGAATCTCGTTGTAAATGAATATCGGAAAGGTATTACGAAAGACGGGACTTAAAATCCTGGTAGTCAAATTCTTTTAGAATTTTGATTTCATCGGTGTCCGAATTCCACAAGACTATCGCGGGCAGCTTGGTGCCATTAAATGTAGTGGTTTTTACCATGGTGTAGTGAGCCATATCTTCGAAAATCAATTTGTCACCAATTTTCAAGGGTTGCCAAAAAGAATAATCGCCAATCACATCACCCGCCAGACAGGTCATACCGCCGAGCCGGTAGGTGTGAGTAAACTCTTCCGCCTTTCCCGCACCCATGATATCGGCACGATATGGCATTTCCAGCGTGTCCGGCATATGGCACGTGGCCGAAATATTGAGGATTGCCTGGTCCACTTTATTCCAGGGAAGGTCAAGAACCTGGGCTACCAACACGCCAGCGCCAATGGCAATGGCTTCACCCGGCTCCAAATACACCTGCACATCGTAGCGAGCCGAAAATTCCTTGATTATCTCGATCAGTTCATCGACCTGATAATCGGACCGGGTAATGTGGTGACCACCGCCAAAATTGATCCATTCCATTTGCGGCAGATACTCTCCAAATTTTTTTTCCACCGCCGCCAAGGTGCGCTTCAAGGGCGGTAGATTTTGTTCACACAAGGTGTGGAAATGCAGCCCACTGATACCACTCAAGTCGTGGCCGGCAAACTGGGATAGCGGAATGCCCAGGCGTGATCCGGGTGCGCAAGGATCGTAAATGGGAACAGCGCCCTCGGAATGTTCCGGATTAATACGCAAGCCAAATTTGAGTCGCGGGCGGTGCTGCTTGGCGGCTTCCGCGACTGATCGAAACCGCTCCCATTGGCTAAGGGAATTAAAGACGATGGTATCGGCGAAGGTTAAAATTTCAGCCAGGTCTTTCTCGGTATAGGCCGCGGAAAACACGTGATTTTCGCCGCCGTAACATTCGTGGGCCAGCTTCGCTTCATGCAGACCGCTGGCGCAGGTGCCGCTCAGGTAATTTGCCGTCAACGGCCCGAGCGACCACATGGAAAAGGCCTTGAGCGCGGCGAGGACTTTCGCACCACTTTCCCGCTGTACATGCGCAAGGATTTCCAGATTTTGCTTTACCGCAACCTCGTCCACGACAAAACACAGGTCGGGCAGGCGCGATAAATCAAGTTTTGAAAAATCAGTTCGCAATTGTGTTACCTAAAAAGCTGTTGTCGCTGTAGCTACTCAAAATCGTCTGCAAAGCCCGGATCTTCAATAACCTGCCAGGGCAAGCCGTATTTGTTCATATCATCCAGAAAAGGGTCCGGGTCCATCTGTTCCATGTTCCAGACGCCAGGTTGCATCCACTTGCCTTCCAGCATCATCTTCGCGCCGATCATGGCGGGCACGCCGGTGGTGTAAGAAATCGCCTGGGATTTCACTTCGGCGTAGCAGTCCTGGTGATCGGCGATATTGTAAATAAAGGCGGACTTGGGCTTGCCATCTTTTGTGCCTTTCACCAGGCAACCGATGCAGGTCTTGCCTTTGGTACGCGGCCCCAGACTGGCGGGATCGGGCAGCAGGGCTTTGAGGAATTGCAGAGGCACAATTTGCTGCCCCTGAAATTCAACCGGCTCGATACCGGTCATGCCCACGTTTTCCAGCACTTCCAGATGCTTGAGATAGTTGGCGGAAAAACTCATCCAGAATTGCGCTTTTTTCAAGCTAGGGAAGTGCTTGCTGAGTGATTCCAGCTCTTCGTGGTACATGCGATAAATGTTGTAGGTGCCCACGGCATCCGGGCAGGTAAAGGATTGGGATTTGGACATGGCCGGCGTTTCCCGAAAGTCGCCATCTTCCCAATGGCGACTGGGCGCCGACACTTCGCGAATATTGATCTCGGGGTTGAAATTGGTGGCAAAGGGATAGCCGTGATCGCCGCCGTTAACGTCGATGATGTTGAGGGTTTCAATTTCATCAAAGTAGTGTTTGGCGAGATAAGCGGTAAACACATTGGTGGCACCCGGGTCGAAGCCCGACCCCAGTAGCGCCATTAACCGCGCCTGCTGAAATTTGTCCTGGTACCGCCACTGCCATTTGTATTCGAATTTGGCCGTATCGGGCGGCTCGTAGTTGGCCGTGTCCAGATAATGAACGCCGTACTCCAGGCAGGCATCCATAATGGTCAAATCCTGATAGGGCAAGGCCACGTTAATTACCAGCTCCGGCTGGTGCGCTTTCAACAGTTCCAGCAGTTGGGGAACGCTATCCGCGTCAACCGAAGCGGTTGTGATCGGCCGATCCAACTGGGCCGCAATCTGATCACATTTTGCCTTGGTACGACTGGCCAATACGATTTCGGAAAAGACTTCCGGCACTTGCGCGCACTTGTGGGTAACCACACCGCCGACACCGCCGGCGCCAATGATTATTACTTTGCTCATTCCCTACCCTCGCCCTTATCTTTAGTTTGACTATTAACCCGGCAATTAAGATTGCCGCGCGGTACAGGGATGTACCGCCGCTGGCCATAGCCAGCGCGAGCCCCTGAAATATCAGCAAGTCCGCGTACTTGCGCCAATATTTCAAGGGCGGCAATCAAACAGATCAGGGACGATCTATTTGATTGTCAAGGGAGCCTCTGAATAATACCAATACGTCTCTGGCTTACAGGCCCTTTCTCATAGGAGGAAAGGCAATCAAGGCGGGGGCTAC
>JBBDIU010000082.1:0-24271 GCA_040880205.1 Cellvibrionaceae bacterium | reverse complement strand
CTTGGTGGCCACCTACAGCAACACTCTAATCGGTGTATTCGAAAACGTCCTGGGCAATGCCTTGCACTACACCCGGCCCAATACCACCATTAGTATTACCTTGCGTCAACGCAACGACAACTACATCGTCGCCATAGCGGACCAGGGTCCCGGTGTTAGGGAGGAGCATTTAAAAGATATTTTTGAACCTTTCTATCGCACCGATGAGGCACGGGATCGCGCCAGCGGCGGCTACGGCCTCGGCTTGAGTATCGCGCAGCGCACGGTTCAACTGCACGGTGGCACCATCACCGCCCACAATCACCCGGAAGGGGGGCTGGTCGTGGAAGTCATTCTACCCCGGACTGACTTTGAATCTGTTGCAGAAGAAACTGAACTTCCTCCCGTAAAATCAGCGTAATGGGGGGGGCAGGGAACAGGGAACAGGGAACAGGGAACAATGAACAATGAACAATGAACAATGAACAATGAACACAGGAGAACTTTTTCCAATCCTGGTGTCAACCTTTACGTCTCACGTCTCACGTCTCACGTCTCACGTCTCACGTCTCACATCTCACGCTGATTAGCGACTAGCGACTTTTCTTCCCAGTTTACCGCCCACGTCGAAGCCGGCGTTGATGGCGGGCTTGGTTATCTTGTTCCTTGGTGGTAAAGGGTTCGGTGTTCTTTGGAATATCAACACCCGCGGTTTGCGCCAGTTCACCGATCTCCTTGTGATTGAGTTCAATCCACTGGCCGGTGCGCACGTGACTGGGAATAAAGATATTACCGAAACGAACCCGTTTTAAGCGATTCACCTTGAGTCCCTGGGATTCCCACAAGCGCCGCACTTCGCGGTTGCGTCCTTCCATCACCACGCAATAAAACCAACGACTGCTTCCATCCGTGTCCCGCGCCACAACATCCGTAAAGCGCGCGACTCCATCTTCCAACAACACGCCCTCCTTCAGGCGTTGGATCGTGCCCTCCTGAACTTCCCCGAACACCCGTACCAAATATTCGCGATCAATGACCGACGAGGGATGCATCAACTTGTGGGCAAAATCGCCGTCATTGGTGAATAGCAACAAACCGCTGGTATTAAAATCCAGACGCCCCACCGATATCCAACGCCCCTCGCGCAAATGAGGCAGGCGATCATAAACCGTGGGACGCCCTTCCGGGTCGGAGCGGGAACAGATTTCGCCTTCGGGCTTGTTGTAAAGAATGACGCGCAAGCGTGTTTTCCCAGCAGCCGCTTTTACCAAGCGGCCATCGAAAATAATTTTGTCCTTATCGCTTACCCGATCACCCAGCGTGGCGGGTTTGCCATTCACGCTTACCCGTCCGCGGCTTATGGCCGCTTCCATTTCGCGGCGGGAACCCAGGCCGGCTCTCGCCAGCACCTTGTGGAGTTTTTCATCGATCATGATGGCTATGCTTTGGGGGCAAGGTAATGTATTGGGCACAGTGCGCCGGAGGATAATCGACGCTCAATGATCGAGCCGAACGGCCTCGGCTGCTGTCTCGTCGAGCTCTTGGTCGTCTTCATCGTTCCGGTTGGCGACATCATCGCACGTTTCCGCTTCGTTCACTTCTCCCGCTTCATCGCTGATAACGTCGTCCTGATCGGGCGGCTCAGCTTGCGAAGGCTCGTGACCTTCATCATCTTCCCGATCGTCTCCCGACGATTCGGCGTCCATTGCAACGCCATCAAAATTGAATTCGGAATCGAACTTGTCGAAATCCTTGATTTCCTTGAGACTGGGTAATTCATCCAGGCTTTTCAGGTTGAAGTAGTCGAGAAACTCACGGGTAGTGGCATAGAGCGCGGGACGTCCGGGGACATCGCGATGTCCGACGACTTTCACCCACTCGCGCTCGGCGAGTGTCTTGATGATATTGGAACTGACGGCCACGCCGCGAATGGCTTCGATGTCGCCACGGGTGATCGGCTGGCGATAGGCGATCAGCGCCAGGGTTTCCAACAGGGCGCGGGAATATTTTTGCGGCCGCTCCTCCCACAAGCGGTTAATCCACGGCGCCGTTTCCTGAACCACCTGAAAACGCCAACCGCTGCCGACTTCCTTGAGCTCATAACCGCGGCCTTTGCAGTCAGTCTGAATATCTTCCAGAGCCGCGAGAATTTCTTCCCGGCTCGGCTTCTCGCCCGGCTCCAGTTCCAGGCCGGGCTCACTGCCCTCGGCGGGCTCGAAGAGCGCGGCAATTTTATTCAAGCTCAGAGGGCCACCCGACGCCAGCAAAGCGCCTTCAACGATTTTTCGCAATAATGTGCTATCGATTTTCATGATGCCTGGAGTATTAACCTGGATTCAGAGGTTTAAAAGTGAAATGTCCGATTATGATGATTATTGCGCGCGCGCTTTCACGTGGATGGGACCGTAGGGCTCGCTTTGCACAATTTCCACCAGCGATTCCTTGATCAGCTCCATGACCGCAAGAAAACTGACCACGACCCCAAGCCGGCCTTCGTCAATTTTGAACAGGCTGACAAAAGGCACAAAGCTGGCGCCCTTCAATCGATCCAGTATTTGCCCCATGCGCTCGCGGGTAGACAACTTTTCCCGCTCCACGTGATGGCTTTCAAACATATCCGCACGGCGCAGCACTTCGGCCAGAATCAGCAGAAGCTCCTTCATGTTCACATCCGGCTCCGGTCGACTGAGTTCGCTTTCCGGCGGTTCGGCGGAGGCGGCGAAGACTTCCCGTCCGACGCGAGGGATCTCGTCAATATCCTCCGCCGCCTGTTTGAAGCGTTCATACTCTTGCAAGCGGCGGATCAATTGCGCTCGGGGGTCTTCTTCCTCATCTTCCACTTCCTGGCTGCGCGGCAACAACATGCGCGACTTGATTTCCGCCAGCATGGCCGCCATTACCAGATATTCCGCCGCCAGTTCGAACTGCAAGGCCGTCATCATATCGACGTAGGCCATGTACTGACGGGTTATTTCCGCCACATGGATATCGAGGATATTCAGATTCTGGCGACGAATCAGATACAGCAGTAAATCCAGCGGACCCTCGAAGGCCTCCAAAAAGACTTCAAGCGCATCGGGTGGTATATAGAGGTCTTTGGGCAGCTCGGTATAGGCTTGGCCCTGAACAATGGCAAAAGGCATTTCTTCCTGTCGGGGCTGTTGGCGGCGCTGGATATCCGCTTCAAATTCGGTGTCGTTGGACGCGTCATCTGGTTGTTCGACAACAGTTATTTCATCGCTTTCGCTGACCACGCCAATACCCGTATGTCGTTATTTTCGAAATGACAGCGCCGTTCAGCAAAACCAAATGCGCCAGACTACCGACTCTTCCCAGAGTGGCCGGACTGCGGCAGATTATACGTGGTCGTGGCGCATTGCAACAGCTTTCATTTCCTCTATCGCGGCTAGAAAACAAAGATATAAACTTTTAATATCAATAGGTTATAGCGATAAACTTATGTATTAGATGAATCTACGAACCTACGCCATGAAATACCCCAATCCCACGTCACGGCAGACTCAGGTTTCGGAAAATTCACCACAGCCCTGGCGGGTGATAACGGGCGAGTCGCCGGTGAGGTCAATCACCGTGGTAGGCTCCAAACCGCAAAATCCGCCATCGATCACCAACTCCAATTCGTGTTCCAGTGTCTCTCGGATGTCGTAGGGATCGGTAAGTGGAAACTCGTCCCCCGGCAGCAGCAACGTACTGGTCATAAGCGGCTGACCAAGCTCGGCCATGAGCGCCAACGCAATATTGTTGTTGGGCACTCGCAGGCCGATGGTTTTGCGCTTGGGATGCTTAAGACGACGCGGTACCTCCGAAGAGGCTTCCAGGATGAAGGTGAAAGGGCCTGGGGTGTACTTTTTGATGAGCCGAAACATCAGATTATCCACTTTGGCGTAGGTGGCCAGTTCCGATAGATCGCGGCACACCAGGGTGAAGTTATGCTGTTTATCCAGCCGTCTTATGGCACGGATTCGGTCCAGTGCCATCCGATCACCGATCTGGCATCCCAAGGCATAGGCCGAATCGGTGGGATAAGCGATCAAGCCACCCTGCCGGATGATTTCCACGGCTTGGTGGACGAGACGGGGCTGCGGGTTTTCCGGGTGAATTTGAAAGAATTGCGCCAAAAGAGCTTCTCCAGAAGCAGACAACGGACAATTTGCGGCTGTCGGCGAGGCCATGGGGTGGGGGGTCGGCAGCGGGCGCTAGTGTGCCAAAAGAGTCCGGGGTTTGCCAGATTACAATCTCTAGTCTCGACAGATTGGGAAACGTCTGGAGAGCATTACCGCGATGGCCTGGGGGCTCGGCCACCGCCAGGCATTGGGAACTGCATTGAGCTTCCGATGAAGATGGATGTCATAATGCGATAATATAGCGCCCCGCGGATCTTGCCGGAAGTTCCGCACTCATGAGAGGTCAGTCCGTATAGCCATGTCCGAAAGCACTACCGCAGCCGCCAAGAGCGGCAATCCCTTTGTCGAACTGCTGATTAACATCGTTATTCCCACACTGATCCTCGCCTTTTTGAGCAAGGATCAATACCTGGGTAACAAGCTGGCCCTCGTCGTGGCGCTATCCTTTCCCATTGTATATGGCTGCAAGGATTTTATCGGCGCGCACAAAGTGAACTTCTTTTCCGTGCTGGGGGTGGTAACGGTAGCGCTTACCGGCGGCATGGGGCTGCTGGAAATCGATCCAAAGTACATCGCAATCAAGGAAGCGGCGGTACCCGGGCTTATCGGCGTCATGACCTTGCTTTCCCTGAAAACGCGCTATCCGCTGGTTAAGACCTTTATCTACAACGACAAGCTGTTACAAGTTAGCCGTATCGACCGCGCCCTGCGGGAAAATCACACCCGGGAGGCCTTTGAACGGAGTCTGGCCAACTCCTCCGTGCTCCTGGCCTGTTCCTTTTTTGTCGCGTCGGCGACCAATTACGCCCTGGCGAAAATTGTCCTGGTGAGCCCACCGGGCACCGAACAGTTCAACGTGGAACTCGCTCGCATGATGGCCTTGAGCTACCCCGTGAACGTGGTCCCGGCCATGATAGTCATGCTGTTCGCGGTCTTTTATCTGTTTCGCTGCATCCGCAAGCACACTAATCTGAGTATGGAAGAGATTTTCAACGATCCTCAAGCCCAACAATAAATAGGGGCACACTAAAGGACCCAACATGCTATACGCCATTATCAGTGAAGACGTGGAAAACAGCCTGCCCCTGCGCAAATCGGCGCGCCCCCAGCATCTGGAGCGGGTCCATGCCCTTCAGGCGGAAGGACGCTTACTACTGGCGGGACCGCACCCCACTATTGATAGCAACGATCCCGGCGAAGCTGGATTCACCGGCAGCCTGATCCTGGCGGAATTCGCAGACTTGGCCGCGGCACGGCGCTGGGCCGACGAGGACCCATATGTAACGGCCGGGGTTTACCAAAAGGTTCAGGTCAAACCCTTCAAAAAGGTGCTACCTTAGGAACGGAAACCGCTGCAGGTTAGGCGTAAAAATTCAGGGCGACTTGGTAAACGCTGGGCGGATGGAGCCGGATGTGAGCGAGTTGACATTCCAGTTAACCCGCTTAGTGCTTTGTCGACGCTTCAGTTATGATTGCTGCCCCCGACCCAACGCCCCCGACTTACTCAGCCACAGATTGCCAATAACGCACGCTGACATCGATCACAAAAGGTATTCAAATGAGGAAAAACGCCCTGATTACCCTGCTCCTAAGCCTGTTTCTTAGTGCGGGGGCACTTGCCCAGACCCGCTATGTATCCGACGAACTGCGGATCAACATGCGCACCGGCCAAGGCGATCAATTTCGCATCACCAAAATACTCCCCAGCGGCACCCGGATGAGCGTGCTCGAACAAGGCACTGACGGAGACTGGGTGCGAGTGCGCACCCTGGCCGGCGACGAAGGCTGGGTGCGCACCCAATATTTGCAAGATCAACCGATAGCGCGAGAACGTCTCGCACAAGCCCAGGCGCTAGTCGGGCAAGCCGCCGAGCTACAAGAGCAAAATCGTGAACTCAGCAATCAATTACAGGCAACCCGCACGGAAGCCGACCGCTTGAGCGCCGAGTTGGAGGAGCTCAGGCGGGTTTCCAGCAACGCAGTGGAGCTGAACCGCGCCAATCAACAGCTAATGGAGGAGCGGCAACTACTCGAAACGGAAATTAATGTTCTACAAGCTGAAAATGAACGCCTCAGCGATGATTCCAATCAAACCTGGTTCCTCTACGGTGCCATAGCGGTGGGCATTGGGGTTATCATTACGCTGCTTGCGCAGAGTATTCGCTCGCGACGGCGGTTTTCGGAATGGGGCTGATGACAATGAACAGTGAATGGTGAATGGGTGAAATCAGTATAGGGAATCGAATGATGTCAAGGCTTGTGCAGCTGTTAACTGGAGTTTTATTTTTCGGGGTGGCGGCTTCGAGCGCTGCGGCTAATCCCGTAGTGGAATTGGAAACCGATTTGGGGACCATAGCGGTTGAGCTGTTTGAGGAAGAGGCGCCGATTACGGTGGAGAATTTTCTCACTTACGTTGAAGCCGGTTTTTACAACGGCACAATTTTCCACCGGGTTATACCCGGCTTCATGATTCAGGGAGGCGGACTCACCTTTGACTTTGTGGAAAAGAAAACGCGCGATCCCATCGTCAACGAGTCCGACAACGGGCTTTCCAACCAAACCGGCACCATCGCCATGGCACGGACAGCCGATCCAGACAGCGCTAGCGCGCAGTTTTACATTAACGTTGCCGATAATACCCATCTGGACGAAGCACGCTTCACCGTCTTTGGCAACGTTACCGAGGGCATGGATGTGGTGGCCAAAATTCTGGAGGAACCCCGCGGTCGCTATCGCGAGCACCCTAATGCGCCGAACAACATGGTGCGAATTCTCAATGCCACGGTAGTGGATCAGTAATACGAGCAACCCCCATTCATGGCTATCGCGCTCAGCGTTAATTTGAACAAGATCGCATTAATCCGCAACTCACGGGAAGGGAATTATCCCGATGTGCGCGCGTTTGGAAAGCTCTGTCTGGACACAGGGGCGGATGGCCTGACTGTGCATCCGCGACCCGATCAGCGCCATATCAGGCCCGGCGACCTCCATGAACTGCGAGAACTGGTGAGCGCCTACCCGGGACGGGAATTCAACGTGGAAGGCAACCCCTTCGCCGAACCCATGGGCAATTTCCCCGGATTCCTCAATCTCGTAAAGGCAGTCCAACCCCATCAATGCACATTGGTGCCAGATACCGACACGCAACTGACATCCGATCACGGTTTCGACTTGCACCAGGATGGCGAGCGACTGAAGCCCATTATCCGCGAATTAAACGCAATGGGCATTCGGGTGAGTTTGTTCATGGACCCGGATGTGGCACAGATTGAACTGGCCAAACAGATCGGAGCGGATCGCATTGAGCTCTACACCGGCCCCTACGCTCACTATTATCTCACTCATAACCCCGGCCTTGATGAACTGTATCGGCGATTCCATGAAGCCGCCTTCCACGCCACGCAAATCGGCCTGGGGGTTAATGCCGGGCACGATCTTAACCGCGACAACCTACCCCGCTTTAGCGCCACGCCCGGCCTGCTGGAAGTGTCTATTGGCCACGCGCTGACCGTGGACGCCCTGTCGATGGGCATGGAATCCGCCGTTGCGGCCTATTTGTTGATTTGCCAGGGCCGCTAACACTCGGGAGCCTCTCTCGTAAACAGTCCAACGCCGGTAGGCCTCCACCATGACTTCCAAAAACGGGCGCTTTGAAAAGCCTCGCAACCTGTTGACCATCTACGGTCGCAAGCCCGTCCAGGAAGCACTGCGTGAGCCGGAAATTGCGTTTTACCGCATTCATTTGGCTCATTCCAACAAGTCCAATCCCATCATCGAGGACATACTGCGGCTCTGCGAGCGACGCGGCGTCGAAGTCCACTACCACGACCGTCTGGCGCTTTCACACATCTCGAAAAATCGTAAACAGGATCAGGGGGTCGCCGCGGACATTATCGGCAAGCGCTTCGATGAATTCAGCGATTTCCTCAATAAGCCCGAACCGAAAGGATTTTCACTTATTGCCGTGGACCGTATCACCAATCCCCAGAACCTGGGGATGATCATTCGTTCGGTCTGCGCCGGTTATGTGGATGGCCTCCTTATTCCTCGTCGGGGATGCGCCAAGCTCGATTCACTGGTAATAAAGGCAAGCGCCGGCACGCTGTTCAGGGCGCGCCTGCTGTTCTGCGACGATCTGAGCCGGGCATTGACGCTTGCCCGCGAGCGAGGGGTCACCGTCTATGGACTCTCTACCTCCCGCAGTGAAGCGATCGATCAGGTGGCCTTGAAAACGCCCGGTATCTTCGTGTTGGGCAACGAGACCGAGGGCCTCTCGGACGCCGTGGATTCCCTCTGTGACCAGCGGCTTCACATTCCCATGCGCAATGGGGTCGAGTCCCTAAACGTCGCTGTCACAGCGGGTATTTTGGCGTTCCGTACGATGGGTGGAGGTTCTGGCCGCGGTTGATCCGCCTCAAACTCGAGACAATCGGGTCGCCTTGGCGGCAACTGCCCACAAGGACATCAATAATGTCCTTGCATATAGGAAATGTGAATATGCGCGGGGGTCCCGCCGAGCCTCCCTGGTCCGCCCGCTAAAAAGCGGCGGGTTTATCAATTTTTTGACGGTTTCGACTGTGCAGACTATTGCCAAGGCTTTAGAGGCGCGCTAAAGTTCGCGAGAGTGTACTGGGAAATTAACCTCAGCTCCGAACTGGCCTCGTCCTGCGAACAGCTCTGATCTGATGCTCCCACGCACTTGCAACAACACGCTGCTCGACAGCATCTTATTAGAACAAAGGTTAAAGTAATGTCAGATAAACTCATCGGAACCGTCAAATGGTTCAACGAAAGCAAAGGTTATGGATTCATTACCCGCGAGGGCGGTCCTGATCTTTTTGTTCATTTTAGCAACATTGTAGGCGACGGATTCCGAACCCTCCAGGAAGGCCAGCAAGTCAGTTTTACTGAAGGCCAGGGCCAAAAAGGTCCGCAAGCTGAAAACGTAGAACCAGCCTAACCCTACGAACTGCCCGCGGCGGCTCCGGTCGCCGCGGTTTCCTGCCTACTCTCAGCCACTTTCAATCCAAAGCGGTCGGTGCCCTGTTGTTTTCGCTGGCGCCTCCAGTTGCCCAGCAACGCCCATTATCCACCAGGTCGAGACATCCTCGCACACCTGCTATGCCATTCAGCGCGCATCTTGGGTTATAGTTAATTCCATGGATTCAGAACTTATAGAAGCGGGTATTCGCCTCTTGGCCGCCACCGTCGCGGGTGGCATCATCGGCAGCGAACGAGCTTACAACGGGCGTGCCGCCGGCTTTCGAACACATATCTTGGTATGTGTTGCATCGGCGCTATTGATGCTGCTGATGCAATATCAGTGGCTTGCCATTCCCGCCGACCAGCTTAGCACCATCCGCGTCGACCCCACCCGAATGGCCCAAGGCATCATGACCGGCATTGGCTTTCTCGGCGCTGGCGTCATTCTGCACGACCGGCAAACCGTACGCGGACTGACCACCGCCGCCTCTATTTGGATTACCGCGGCAATCGGAATTATCCTCGGTTCTGGCTTCTTTGCCATTGGCGCCATGGCGGGCGTTTTGGTGTTGGGAACCCTGTCCCTGTTTCGCTGGGTCGAGTCACACATCCCCAGCCGCCACTATGCACGCCTGACGATTCGCGCGGAACTCGATGTGGATGACTTTCAAAAGCGGATTAAAGAACTGGTGGAAGGGGAAGGATTGACCACGGGTAATTACGCCTGCACCTTTTCCCGAACCCGCCGGTACCAGGAACTGCAGACAACGATCAGTTCATTCAAGCCGCGGCGCTTCGATGCGCTCCAACAATCACTGACCCAAAAGGATTTCCTGATCAGCTTTAAGTTGACGCCGGGGGACAGTTAGGCAGGGAACAGGGAACAGGGAACAGGGAACAGGGAACAGGGAGTGAAACTCTCAGCGATCTAGGTGTCAACTTTTTCCTTCCATTTCACCATTAGCCATTCACCTTTCACGTCTCGCATCTCACATCTCACATCATCAATAATACGCATTCGCCCGATCCGTATGGTCGGTGACGTCACGGATACCGGTCAAGCCTGGTACTTGCTCCAGTAAGGCCTTCTCCACGCCGTGTTTGAGGGTCAGGTCGATGGCACTGCAACCTTGGCAGCCGCCGCCGAATTCGAGTATCGCCATACCCTCTTCCGTGACTTCCACCAAGCTTACCTGCCCGCCGTGTGCGGCCAGGCCGGGGTTGATTTCGTTGTAGAGCACGTAGTTGATGCGGTCTTCAACGGGGCTGTCGTCGGTTACCTTGACCATTTTTGAGTTGGGTGCGCGAATGGTCAACTGCCCACCCATCCGGTCCGGCGAATAGTCCACCGAGGCATCGTCGAGAAAGGGCACGCTTCTGGCTTCGAAATGCGCCTTGAAACCCTTGAGCTCCACGACTTCGTCCTCGGCCTGCTCTTCTCCCGGACGACAATAGGCAATGCAGGTTTCCGCTTTCGGCGTTCCGGGGTTGGATACGAACATGCGAATGCCAATGCCTTCGCAATCCTGCTTGTCCAACAACTCCTTCAAATAAACCTGTGCTGAATCACTGATCTTTACATTAACCATCTTACCCAACCATCCGACGTCGACATCAAAAGAGACTTTATGTCATCGCGCGTCCTCAATAACAAAGCCGAATCACCCATGGAATTTATGGGCTTTCAGCGTATGCGAACTTATGACGAAGGACACTCGTGACAAGGGGCATTGTATCATGCCCCAGGGTCAGTCGAGGCGCTTCAGTGCCTGGCCGCCTGTAGGTCGGCAAAACCGCTGTTCGAATTCTTCAACAAACAACTGATGCCAGCATTGAGTGGAGAGAATAACCACGAGGGCCATATTGTCTTTGTAGCCTACCATGCGACCAGTGCGGATTTTTTTCAGCAGCAACTCTACCTTTCGGGGCTCAAAATAGCCGTAGTCAACCAGCTTTTCCTTGCTTAGCAAATAGCGGACGTACTCCGGTTTTCGCGCGCCGATCAACGCGGCGCTCATGGGGGCGCGATAAGGCTGCTTATAACGCCGCACGACCTCGTTCGGTAGATATTTTTCCATGGACTTCTTGAGGATGAACTTTTCCTCGAGCACGCGCATTTTTAAGTGTGGATGAAGACGATTGACGTACTCTATCAGGCGATGATCCAAAAACGGGAACCGGCCCTCCACCGAGTGCTGCATGAGCATGCGATCACCCTGGGAACTCAGTAGATAGCCGGGCATCAAGGTCTTCATTTCCAGGTATTGAGCTTTGCAAAAGTACGGCCAGTCGCCAAAGTCGGCGGGCAAGGTTTCAATCAGCGCCGCCTCGGGTGTTATCCGAGTATTCGCCAACCGTTCAGGGGCAATAAATTCCTTCACTCGCGATGTGGTATTGGCCCGAGGTTGATGCGAGAAAAGAAAATGCTCCGGGTCTTCCACGCCGCCGCCAAAAAAATTGGCGAGGTAGCGATGGGCGCTACCTCGCGACAGGTTTAGATAAGGATATAATTTGCGAATCAACAGCGGGCGCCATTCGGATTCGGGATTGCTCGCCCAGAAACGGCGCAGCTTCGTCTCTTTGAAAATGTCGTAGCCGCCGAAGACCTCGTCAGCACCCTCCCCGGTCAACACCACCCGGGTCCCCTGGCGATTGACGAGCCGCGATAGCAAGCTCATGGGAACCGGGGCGGTGCGAACCAGGGGCGTTTCCGCGTGCCAAATTGCCGCTTGGAAATGGTCGGCAATGTCGTGGTCGTTGCAGCGCACGCTAGAATGATTGGTCTTAAGAAAATCGACGACCTCCGACTGGTGGGCCGATTCATCGAGCCCAGCGTCGGCAAAAGTGAGCGAAAACGTTTGCAGGGGAGCGTCGCAATAGCGCCGCACCAGGGCGACGATGATTGAGGAGTCCAGTCCGCCCGACAAGTAAGCGGCCACCGGAACATCGGCGCGAAGCCGAATTTGGGTTGCATCCACCAACAACTCATGGACCCGCTCCGCCGCACGATCGACGCCAATTGCCTCAAACTCGCCCCGCCGAGGGAAATGCAAGTCCCAATAACGTTGGCTGCTCAGATAACCAGCGCGATAAACCAGCATTTCTCCCGGAGACACCTCCCGAACACCGGAAAATATCGACGCGGGAGACACGGGCGCCCAGAAATTCAATAACTGCTCGAGAGCATCGATGTTCAGCGTCGGCCGCTGCCGAAGACCGGCGACAATGGCTTTTACTTCGGAGCCAAACCACAGCCCCTCGTTTCGCTCAGCGTAAAACAGCGGCGCAATACCCACCCGGTCGCGGGCCAGCACCGCTGTTTGACTTACACTATCCCACAGACAAATGGCAAATTGCCCATTCAGGTAGTGGACGAAATCCACGCCGTATTCTTCATAGAGATGGACAATAACTTCCGAATCGGATTGGGTATAGAACCGATGCCCACGCGTTGACAGCGCCTCGCGAAGCTCCAAATAGTTGAAGATCTCCCCGTTGCATATCAACCAGACCGTTTTGTCTTCATTGTGTATGGGCTGGGTACCTGTTTGCAAGTCGATGATACTCAGGCGGGTATGAACCAACAGCGCCGCTTCATCCAAGTAATAAGCGGCACCGTCCGGTCCTCGGTGCTGCAACTGGGCCGCCATCCGCGCCGCCACAGCTTCTCCATCCGCGAACGCTTGGCCGCCGACGAAACCAGCTATACCACACATTAGTGGGATTCGGGGTCGGTTATCGGGCCCGCTACGGGTGTTATCAGCAAGGCCGGCCAGTGGAGCGGTGCGGTGGTACGGCGCTTGGTGGCGATATCTTTGTAGATGTAAGTCGCATCCATTTCATTCAGACCAAGTAGGTCGGCCAGATGGCCGGCCGGTTTCCCTTCGTTAAAACACCACAAGGCAATATCCATTTCCCGATGAGGCAGATGATAATAAAATTCGTCCTGCCCTTGTGCCAAGCTGTAGGTATCGGTAGTGGGCGCGGCGTCGCAAATCTCGGCGGGCAGCTGCATGTGGCGCGCCAGCGCGTATACCTGGGTCTTGTAAAGATGAGCAATGGGCTTTATATCCGCGGAACCGTCACCATTTCTAACGAAAAAGCCCTGGTCGTATTCAACCCGGTTCGGCGTACCGACCACCGCGTAGTTCAATCGATCGGCGTGAAAAAACTCAATGGTCTTGCGAATTCGTTGCTTGTAGTTTGTGGCTGCCACAATGGTAAGGTATTCATTGACGCCAAGGCGTTCCTCGTAACGTGTGCCACTCGGGTCTTCAACAATGAGCTTGAAATAATTAATTCCACCACTGACGCCACCGCCGATGGCGAGTTTGTTTTTCCACTCAGTGCCATACTCGGGAAAAATCTTGTTGATGGCATGATCGCGCCATTCGTAACAACCGACGGCATCCAATACCTTGGCAATATCCTGCACGGAATATTCCACACCTAGATGCTCCGCGAGCACCTTGCCCCTTGTGGTGCTGCTCGACGCCGAATCCCGCTCCGGCAAAAGCAGCGCAAATGTCTTTTTAGAACCGACAGCGCTCGCCGCCAAAGCACAACAGACAGCGCTGTCGATACCACCAGAAACAGCCACTACCAGCCCCCGTTTTTTCAGCTTTAGGCCGAGAGTTGAACGGATGCTGTCTCGGATTTTGGCCAATTCGGCATCCTTGTCGAAGGCAAAAATTTCCTCGGCGATACTACTGATGTTTGCTGTCACAAGTTGTCCTCTTGATACATTTTTCCCGTAGGTGTGGGACTTTTCAATAATTGGTACCGTTGTATTTTTCCAGAAGCGGTTTTTGGAAGCGTCGCCAGGAAATCTATGGCCTTTGGAATTTTGTAAGGCGCACATTGCAGGCTGCAATGCCGCAGAATTTGTCGCGTGTCGAGCACACTCCCGGCGGCGAGTACAACGTAGGCCTTGACCACTTGACCCAGTAACGAGTCCGGGATGCCCACCACCGCGACTTCCTCAACCCCCGGTAGATCGGCGATTATTTCTTCTATTTCCTCCGGCGCCACGCGATGGTCGCCTGTTTTGATCATATCCGAGGCACGTCCGACAATGGTGATAAAGCCCTCCTCATCCTGATAACCGAGGTCGCCGGTGCGCAGCCATTCGTCAAAAAATCGCGCCTTGCTTGCTTCCGAGTCCCGCCAATAGCCCAACATAGTGTTCGGCCCCGCGGCGCAGATTTCACCGGTGTCGCCGCGCGCTCGTTCCGCGCCTTGTTCGTCCATGATTTTGATCCGCACCCCGTTAATGGGAATGCCCACCGTGCCCGCCTTGTCCCTCAGTCGATCCGGCGGTAAATAAGTGAGCCGTGCCGTCGCCTCGGTTTGCCCATACATGACAAAGAACCTGGCTTGAGGCCAACATTTAACGAGACGCTCAATGTCACTAGGCGCCAACGGCCCCCCAGCTTGCGTTATATAGCGTAGGTTCGGCAGGGGGATTCGGGACAAATCGCAGCGCAATAGCAGCAACCGGAACGTCGATGGCACTCCAGCAAAACCAGTCACCTGTTCCGCGGCCATTCGCTGCAAGACGCGCTGAGGATACATCAGACTGTTTTCCAGAATCAGTGTTGCACCCGCCGCCAAGTGGGTGTGCAAAACCGAATTACCATAGGCGTAATAGAATGGGAGCACACACATCAACCTGTCGCGACTTTGCAAATCGAGGTAGTCGATAATCGCCAGGCAGTTGGCCAGCAGGTTGCCGGCGCTAAGCATGATGCCTTTTGGCTTGCCGGTGGTTCCCGACGTGTAGATAATCGTGGCCAGTGATCGATCCGACAGTGTTTGATCGCCAGGCAGGGACCGCCGAGGATCCACCCCGCCGTCCAACAGTTCCGCGTCCCCAACGTTCAATTGCAACCCGCTCACCCCGGTATCCAGTTCGCGCGTTTTACCATCGTGCAACAACCCATCATGCAACAGCAAAGTCGCCTCGGCATGCCCCATGACCTCGGACAATTGCGCGCCTTTCAATCCGGTGTTTAAGGGAACGACGACGGCCGCCAGACGGAGCAGCGCGTAATAGGCCACCACGTATCGGATGCTGTTGTCCATCAACAGGACAACGCGGCTCCCCGGCGTAATGCCGCGCTGCTCGAGAAGCACCGCCAAGCAGCTAATTTGCCGCCAAAGCTCAGCATAGCTGACACGAGTATCCCCATGAATAATGGCATCCGCGTCAGGGTGTGCTTGTACCTGATTGAATAATAAACTCGAAAGGGTTTGTTCCTTCATAGCCGGGATGTCCTCGGCTTTAAGATCTCGGGCGAAAGGTGCGCTGCTGTCACGCCGCCTTGGCGCCCAGATATTTGACTAGGTTTTCCACGGAATCCAGATTTTCGGGCACCATGTCGTCCTCTGCTACTCGGATTTCGAATTCCTCCTCCAGAAAAAAAACCAGTTCCAGAATACCGGTGGAATCGAGTATCCCCTTGTCCAAAAAAGAATCCGTATCATTCAACAGACTCGAGTCTTCCGAGAACAGATAATTTTCCAGTATGAAACTACGAAGCTTATCTCTATACACCCTTCTCGTCTCCGTACATATTTTCAAGGTAACCTTTCCCCAGCGCTCATCCAAGGCGAAACACAATCGCGCTGGATCTCTGCCCGCCAGTACTATTCCATGCCAGGCCGTCAGTCGGTAGCCACACAAAAAGCTCATTCTATACCAACAGTTTAAGATTGACAGCTACCCAATAAGCTCGCTTTGAATCGCCGCCGCTTATGTGGTTAAATCCGCTAGCCCGTCGCGTGAATCCCCCCGTACCAGCGGGCTAGTCTGACCCATCGCGGATCCCAGTTATGGCCAAAACATCGATTGCGGGTGCCCGGATAGCGGGCATCGCCACTTCCGTGCCGAAAAATGTGGTAAACAATGCGGACCTGACCCACCTGTTCTCCGAACAGGAACTGCGCAAGGTAATCGGCATGGTGGGCATCCATTCTCGCCATACATCCGATGGAAGCCTGTGTAGCACCGATCTCTGTCTCGCGGCAGCCTACGATCTGATCCACGGCCTGGACTGGAACCCGGCGTCCATTGACGCCGTGATCATGGTGACTCAATCCCCGGATTACCTGCTCCCCTCCTCCAGTTGCCTGATTCACCGGGATTTGGGCCTAGGCGAGGATTGTGCGGCTTTTGATGTTGGCCTGGGTTGCTCGGGCTATCCCTACGGTCTGTGGCTCGCCCATATGCTGGTTGCGGCCGGCCAATGCCGCCGGGTCCTGATGCTTCACGGGGAAACACCCAGCTTGTTCGCCAACCCCGAAGACCGAGCCACCGCCCTGTTGTTCGGGGATGCGGGATCGGCCACCGCCGTGGAAGCCGACCCGAGCGCCACGGATTGCTGGCATTACAATCTAAAAACCGATGGGCAGGGCTACCGCGCACTCATTATCGAAGCTGGTGGTTTTCGTGAACGCAGCAGCACCGATCTGAGCAAGTACTACGTCAACATGAACGGCCCCCAACTCTTTACCTTTACCACGCGACAAGTTCCGCTACTCATAGAGGAAACCTTGCAGCTAGCCGGGCAAACCGCGGACGACATCGATCACTTCGTCTTTCATCAAGCGAACCGCTTCATCACCAAACACATCACCAAAAGAATGAATATCCCCGATAGCAAAACACCGAGCACCATTGAAAACTACGGCAATACCGGCGGGGTTTCTGTTCCGCTCACCATCACCCAGGGAGTGAAAACGATCGACAGGGACAGTACGCGGCTGATGGCACTAGGCTATGGCGTGGGGTTATCATGGAGCAGTGCTCTGTTTACGCTAAACAAGGACACCTTTATTAGCCACTCAGAACTAAAAACGGCTGATTAGTTTGGACTTCATGCAGAAAACCCACCGGGCTACGAACCACCTTATCCTACTGACGTCAGTGGCTGGTGCGCTTAGCAAAGCGCGCTCTGTAAAGCCGGTCGCATCGGTGCTTTATGCGCCTATTTTTTCAGCCAGTCGTTTTGCCGTGGAAACGATAGCATGACTAAGATGTCTACTAGCGAAGTAGTCTCGTGGCTGGAAAACCTTTTCGAAGAAGCTTCGGGTTCTCTAGGGCCCACAACGACCCGCGACAAAATCGAGGGCTGGGATTCCATAGGCACACTAAGCCTAATAGCAGAGCTTGACGAATGTTTTGGAATCAGACCGTCGGAAGACGAACTGGAAGCGCTGGATTCAGTGAGCGACGTTGTCGCTCTTATGCTTCGCAACGACCAATTAAAAGAATAAATACCAAGGTGCGTGCGATGAAGCTGGAAAAAGTCGAGCCCATTGTTGCCAGGTTTCTCGGGCTTGACCCTTTGGATATGGCACGACATTTTTACCCCGCGACCGGTGATCATCTGCAACAGATTGTCGACATCCGTCAGGAAATCATTTCGCGATCGGCCGATGACGACAGCGCCTATCTGAAATGGCGCTATAATTTTTCCTCGAATCAAAGCGACGACGTACTTACTACAAACCGGGTATGGATCTTCATCAAGGACGAGGTAATTCTCGGTTTTCTTGGAGTGGAAGCTGCCGAGCTTGTGATTAACAATACCACCGTCAAAGCTCTCAAGGTGATGGATTTGGTGGTCAAGCCCGAACTCGACGGCAAAGGCTTGGGAGTTTGGATGAATCTGCGATTACAGCAGATGGGGCGACCGGTTATAGCCCTGGGAAGTAATAGCAATTCCCTCGGCATTGTATCAAAGATATTTCAGCGAATGCCTAACCAGAAAGTGTACAAAAGCATATTAAACAGCTTCCACTACTTTAGGAGCAAGACCGACAACAAAGTTATCGCGCATTGCGTTGCCCCAATATATGACGCCAGTATATTCCTTTTGCTATCCGCAAGGTTGTCCGCGCAACTTATTTTTTCCGTCAAAACGCAAGTGGGCATCCGAAAGCTGGCAAGGTTTGACGTCGCTGACGATCCAATACTCCTACAGATGAACAACGGCCACATCCGGTTCAAGCGGGATCATAAATCATTGAATTGGCGCCTATTCCAAAACCCTAGAGATGTCGTGGAGGTACAGGGATTGCACGAAAATGGCAACCTGGTGGGGTATGTGGCACTGGCGTTCCGATCCCGCAACATGAATAATCAGATTACCAGGCAAGTATTTATACTCGATTGGGGCCTTCTCCCCGACGGCAAGTACAGTGCGTTTTTAAAAACAGCACTTATGAAAATCCAGTCCAGTTTGAAAAAACAAGGCATTGAAAGTATTAGCGCGTTCAGTTACGACGACCGCAGCAACAGGATTTTTCGGCAATCGGGATTACGTCATCGCGATGACGATACCAAGACAGTGAGTATTTTTTCCAACAACCCCGCAACACTGGAAAAGCTGAAATGCGCCGACCAGTGGTTTCTTACTGGTGCGGACACCGATTACGCCTAAGTACCCGCTAGAATCACCACTGTCTTGTGATTATCAACGACCAGATCTTCACAAATCTCGATTCGAAAATTCAACCGCTCCAATATATTCTTGTAGTTATGCGAATAGCTCAGCTCTTCTCCCCCAACCCAAGAGCGCATTAGTTTTTTTGGGTCGCAATCCAATGATACCGGCTCGATCAAGAACATGAAAGAATTGCGAGCTCTGCTTTTTATTGTTGAAAACATCCGCTCTACGGAATCTTCAGAAAGATACTCAAGCACACCAGAATTTGTGTGATAAATCGTATCGCCCATGAGATTCGACTGTATCCATTTATCAATGTCGTCTCGAATGAATTCTATGCCCGGCAGCATCTTCGTGTTGGCTCGGATTTGCGATTCGGACAGATCGATTCCGATACAACTAACCAAACCCGAAAACCGCGTGGACAAGTACTCCAACCATAGTCCGTTACCAGTACCGAACTCCACTAGGTTTTTGATTCCACGCGAACGGATTTTATCGGCTACTTCGTCGACGAATCTTGAATAATTCGGAATGTACACCAGCTCTAGCTTGTGGTTCGTTGCCGCATACCAGCCATCGGCCTGCTGATTCGACCAAAACGTTTTATGCACATTTTCCAGGCTATTTTTGTCGTCCTGTAAACGTCTACCAAGATCGAATCGGATAAGCTTATCGACAGCATCCATTTTTATCCGACTATCCCAGTATGGGAGAGTAAAATTTTCCAACATAATTTCTCGTCGCTTTGGGTAAAGTCTATAACAGAGCTTCCCGAGCAAGATCTTGATAAACGTTCTGAATCGTGCAATCATTTCTAGTTTATTTTCTTTATCCAACCAACAAAACCCGCGATCATGTCGCGTTGATAAACTGGTTCGGTAAAAATGTGCGAGGCGTAGGGATAGTAATCCAGACTCAATGCATCGCCAAAGTCTACCTTTGAATAGCAATCCCGGTATTGAGTGCGATAACGATAGTGAAGTTCCCGTCCGGTAAATATGCAATGTAGGCAAAGGCCCCTAGCCATAAGAGTTGCCAATTGCGTCGATACTGCTGCCTTGCCGGGGTCATCGGCAAATTCCGGAATTTCGAAATCCGCTTTGCCTCCCAGCAGAATGGAATCGTTATTGTCCACATTGCGCCCGCCCCGAAACCAGCGAAAAAATCTCATCCGCCAACCTTCCACGGACCAGAGGCGAGAGGCGTAATAGCTCAGGTAGCTTTTTGGCGTCGGATAGCAGCAGCCATCGATCTGGGCAATGGCAACTATCCGCGCATCCACTTCCGCCGTATTGCAAGCGATAAGCGCGCCCGAACACAGACCGTAAAGTATGAATTGCTCGATTCCATGCCTAACCTGAAGATGATCCATTGCTTCCACGACTTCGGCCACCGCCGCGCGACCAAAATCGGCGCCGCTGGCGCGTCTGGCTTCGCTGTCGCCAATACCTGAAAAATCGAAACGCAAACACAGCAGCCCCGTTTCCAGGGCAACAGCGCGAGCAATTTTTACGGATAAGCGGCATGCTCCCACTCGATGCATAACACCTGAATTGAGTAGTATGATTGCCGTTTTCCCACCGTCGGTGTTGGTCGGTTCCGTCAATACACCAACAAGTGGATTGGGGCTACCGATTTTCGCGATCGTTTCGTGCACATTCACATCCAGTGGATAATTTCCTGAAGTATGGGCTGCGGCAATAGGATGCCGCCCACATGATCCACGTAATTCCAATCGTGGGCTGCGGGTACGTGTCGGTACTCGTAACCCTCCATGCACTGCCACATCTGCCGAAGTGCGGAGAAACCGTCGCTTTCGTGGGAGGAAACTTGCAAAATACGTCCACAGGCGGGACGCAGTTCGACCAAATTTAGATCCGCCAACGAGGCTTGGAACGCGATTGACATGGCAAAGCCATTGAAATGCAGATTCCCATCCGCATCGATGAAATTGGATTGTCGCCTTCGAGAGGGAACATGCGCGGACGTGACTTTCAGCGCGTCGACATAACCGCCGCCGGTAATGATGGGGTCCCACAGCACCAGCCCGGTAATGTCGTTGCGTCGAGCCGCCACATCGGCCGCGAGCAGTGCACCGAGGCGCAGTCCAACCAGGGTTACACTTTGAACTCCGGCCATATCCTTCAGCTCTTGCACCGCGATTTCAATGCCTTCACTCCACTGGCGCGCTGTCACCTCCTCAATATTACCGGCGGAATCGCCCGTACCCGGATAATCAAACCGAAGGACATGGAATCCTTTTTTTGCCAGTGCGACCGCCAGTTGCCTGAACGCACGGTGTGCCCGCATGTATTCCTGGCCAAAGGGATAGCACAGTACAACACCCTGATAGCGGTCCTGATGCGCACTTGCCGGATGATAGACGCCAAGCAATGACGAGGACGATGGTCCAAAAAATAATGCTTCCATTTACCTGTCTAGGGAACCTCTGAACAATCGTCCAATGAAGCTCCGCTTTTTCGGGCTGGTACGAACACCGGCACTGCTCCTAGCAATATCCTTTACCTGCTCTATCGCGGCTGTCTGTTCACCTCCCCGCGGGGTACCGTGATCGATTTTTACCGCGATCTGCTCAAGCGTGTTAAGTAAAATATCCAGCGGGCTGATTCGCACTGAAAATTGGTCCTCAATTTTGCCAATCATGTCGATGGCCAACATCGAATGACCACCGACATCGAAAAAGAATTCATTGACGCCTTCTTGTTTTTTCTGCAGTAACTCGCTCCAAATATTGGCCAAAGCCTTCTCGATTTCAGTACGGGGCTTTACCACAGGATCCGATTGTGCGAGACCGAGCATAGGGTCAGGTAATTTGTGGCGGTCAACCTTGCCATTCGGTGTCAAGGGCAATGCATCAACCGTCACGAAAAACTGCGGAATCATATAATCGGGCAGGAATTCTCGCAAATAACGGCGCATTTCCGTGCTGTTGAGTCCTTTGCCCTTTGCGGTCCGCGCATAGGCTACCAACCGGTGATCCACATCGCCATAGCGCTTGACTACCGCGGCGCATTCGAGCACGTCCGGGTGCGAGCCCAGCACCGATTCGATCTCCCCCAGTTCGATCCGGAATCCTCGTAGCTTAACCTGATCGTCAAGCCGCCCCAAGCACTCCAAACTACCATCCAGCCGCCATTTTGCCTGATCACCGGTGCGATACACGCGGGCATTGGGGTCCAGTGGGTTCGCCACAAAGCGTTCAGCTGTCAGTTCTGGTCGCGCAAGATAACCGGAAGCCACCCCCGCCCCACCGATGTACAGCTCGCCGGGAACACCCGGAGGCAGTTCCTTGAGGCGTTTGTCCAGGACAAGGCATTGCGTATTGGCAATAGGCTTGCCAATGGGAATTGTGTCTTCCATCTGCGTGATGCGATAACAAGTGGACCAAACGGTCGATTCCGTCGGTCCGTACATATTCCAGACCTCGCCCCCGCCGTCAACAAGCTGCCGCGCTAAGTCAGGCGGGAAGGCTTCGCCACCACACAGTACCTTGAAACCCGCCCTGCTCCGCCACCCGGCCGCCAACAAGAGTCGCCAGGTACTGGGAGTCGCCTGCATAGCGGTGATGTTTTGCTCATCCACCAACTTTCGCAACCGGGACCCGTCGAGTACCGCGTCGCGACTGGCGATAGCCAACCGGGCACCCACCAGCAGCGGCAAATACAGCTCTAGTACGGCAATGTCAAAGGACAGGGTGGTCACCGCCAACAGCCGATCCCGGGCTCCCAGGCCCGGTTGATCGGCCATGCTCAGCAGAAAATTGATAACCGCCCGATGGGGGATTTGCACGCCCTTCGGTTTACCCGTGGAACCCGAAGTAAAAATCACGTAGGCGGGATCCTCCCCCTCAAGTTCCACCGACGGCGCTTGTGAGCTGTACTCAGCAATCGTTGCGCCATCCCTATCAACACAGACTCGCGGGCAATCATAGTCCGCCACTACATCCGCCAACCTGGACTGGGTTAGCAACACGGCAACTTGGGCCGTTTCCAACATATAGAGCAGGCGATCCGTCGGATAGGCCGGATCGAGGGGTACGTAAGCCGCGCCCGCTTTCCAGACGGCCAGGCAACTGACCAACATGTCGATGGACCGCTCGACAAAGACGCCGAGCAACGCGCCGCGCTCCACTCCCATCGCCAACAAATGATTGGCCAACTGACTGGAACGCGCATCCAGTTCAAGGTAGCTGAGCGATTGCCCCTCGCAAATCACTGCTTCGCGCTCGGTATGCTGCCGCAGGTCCAACAATTGATTCAAATGCGCAAATTCCCGTACCACACTGGGCCCGGTGCTCAGCCTACGTAAGCGTGCTTGTTCGGCGGAGGACATAATGTCCAGTTCGCCGATGGCCTGCGATGGTGCGGCGCAAATGTTGTGCAAAAAGGTTTCCAACTCCTCCAACCGGTCAGTGATGGTCTTGTCGTGCCACAAGTCCCGGTTGAAGGTACATTCAAAATTGGCGGAGGCCCCGGATACCGTGATATTCCAATTCATGTCGAGATTTTCAAAACACCGTGGGTTGGATGCCAATCCCACCTCCAGCTCCGGGCATTCCCAGGATTCCTCACTGTTGAGATCCACGTTGAACAGCACCGATACCAGCGAAGGACGCGAAGGATCACGATCAAACCGCAGCGATTGCAGCAAGGTACCGTAGCTCAGGTACTGGTAGTTGAACGCCTCCTTAATCTGGTCCTGTACTCGGGACAAGAGCTGTTCGAAGCTCTCCTCCTCGACCACGGTAATTGTGATGGGCAGAACATTGACGCAGTGGCCAACCAAATCCATGTCGCCCTTGGCCAGCTGGCCGGCAAAGGGAATACCCAGCAAGATATCCCTCTGGCCAGTAAGGCGACAAGCGAAGCCCGCAAAGCCGGCAATCAAAACCGAGGTCAGAGTGGCTCGCTGGCTCGCGGCGATTTTTTTTGCCTTCGCCACAAAATCCGGCGCCGCTCTGCGATCTATGCGGCTGGCCCCATAGGTCTTTACCGGAGGACGAGCCTTATCGAGAGGTAATTCCAAAAAAGGCGTGCCCGTTGCCAGGGTCTGCCGCCAGTAGTCGAGGCTGGCCCGGTGCTTGGCTTCGATGTCCGCTGAGCGTTCCCACCTTGCGTAGTCAGCAAAGCTCGGCGCGGGAGGAAGGCTTTCGCCACGGCGCCAGGCCAAGTACAAGTTGCCAAGTTCCTGGGCAAGCATGTAGATAGACCAGCCATCGCAGACGATGTGATGAAATGTCATTATCAGAGCGTGCCTATCGTCCTTGAAGTTGACCAGTGTAAAACGGGCAAGCGGACCTACGGATACATCGAAGGGCTCAGCAACCGCCTTTGTACGTAGCGCTTCGTATTTATCCTGCGCAGCACTTGCCGATTCCCCGGCCAGGTCCACCACCTCAACGAACGCGCGAGCCCGTTTTTGAATTAACAGCTCCCTACCGTCGCGGCTGAAACAGGCTCGCAACACGTCGTGCCGCTGTATCAACTGGTCCAATGCCGCAAGCAGGGTCTGTCGATCCAAGGCGCCACGCATTTGCAGCGTGACGGACTCATTAAACGCGCAGTTTGAATCATCCCCCATCTGCGCGGCCAACCACAATTCCCGCTGTGCCTCCGTGGATGGAACCATCGATTCCAACTTGCTATCGGAGGACGAGTGCGCTGAGGAGTCGCCCAGCGCGCGTTCCCC
>JBBDIU010000081.1:0-24393 GCA_040880205.1 Cellvibrionaceae bacterium | reverse complement strand
GCCTGCGCCAGTGCGCCTTGCAGAGAACGCCCTGCTTAACGCTGAACCCGTTAATATCACCTTGAAGGAGCACTAGCCATGGAGGATAACGCACCGCGAACTGAAGCGGACTGGCAAAGGGTGGAGCATGAAGCGATCCGGTTATTGATCGCCGCCTTGGCCACCCGTTTAGGAGGCAGTGAGAACGGCGTCACAAAAATGGCGGAGGAGCAGCAATGGATAAAGTCTTCCCAAGAAATGACGGAAATCGGACGGATTATTTTACAAACCGCGCGGGACAAAGATTATGAAGCAGTGCTGGACGCGGGAAATCGTTTGATCGAACCTTGCAGCGCATGCCACGCGGCCTTTCCGGTTGACGCACAGCAATAGAATACAAGTCATGGATCCAGCCTAAGTTATTTAAATAATAGTTACCCGGTTAAAACCGCCAAGCCTATATCCCCCGCCATGCTTACTGTTGCCCACAGTAACTTTTTTAGCTATCCATACGTATATCGGTCTTAAAAAATCCCTTTTTCTTAAAAACAAGTCTAACGAATCCTCTCCGTTTTTCGGTCAAGCTAATAAAGTTGCCACTGATCGACCACCGGCAGCGGAACCGTTTCACACCAGCAATAATTGGTACGAAACCTTGCAAAGAGGGAGGCGCGACTCCAGGGTTGGGAAATTTACTTTCGGAACGTAATAGGCAGTCACCCATGACCCGAGGATTTACATTACTGGAACTAATGGCAACGGTTGCCAATATGGCGATTATAGCCGGTATTGCCGTCCCCTCCTTCATGACGGTGATTGAGAACAACCGCGCACAAACTCAAGCGAACACCTTTTTCACTTCGTTGGTTGCGGATCGTAGCCAAGCGGTCAAACGCAATCAGCCCATTGTTCTGTGTAAGTCGACCGATGGTCAAAGCTGGGCGAGGGGGTTTAGCGTATGGACATGAAGAGAACTGCGTCGGGTTTTACCTTACCGGAATTGCTAGTGACTGTCGCCCTCGCCGCGGTGCTGGCAGGCGTTGCCGCACCTAACCTGGCGATGTTTATCAAAAGGAGTAGTGTAGAAACCCAGGCGCAACGGTTGATAGGCTCTATCCACCTGGCACGTAGTGAGGCCGCTCGGCTGAACATGGCGGTGACGATCTGTCGCAGCACCACCGGCAATAGCTGTTCTAACACGTCCACCTGGGATCAGGGCTGGTTAATTTTTGCCGACGATAATGCTGACGGGGCAATCGACGCAGATGACGACAAAGTGCTGCGTTTTATCGACTCTGCGGACACCAACTTCTCGATTACGCCCACCAACAACTACACCAATCGAATCACGTTTCGCGCCACCGGTGATGCAACCACTAGCGGACGCTTGGTGATTTGCCCAGCCTCCGGCGAAGAAGCCTATGGGCGCGAAGTTATCCTTAATGCAGTTGGCCGCCCCCGTTTACACAAAGGTCTTACATCGGACTGTTCTGCATCGTGAGAAGCTATGAAAACTTTTAATCAACAACTAGGCGTAGGGCTTATAGAAGTGCTGGTTGCAGTACTGGTGCTATCCGTTGGAATTCTTGGCCTTGTGTCAATGCAGCTCACCGCCAAACGCACCGGCAATGAATCTGTACAACGGATTACCGCCGTTTATTTGGCTCAGGGTTTGGCGGAGAAAATGCGCATGAACAAAGGGCAGTTGCCAGCCTACGTTCTGGATTGGCCGAACGAGACGCCGGCGGCGGCCGGTACTGATTGTAGTGCGGCTGCGTGCACCGCCGAGCAACTGGCTGCCTACGATCTGAATCAGTGGATTACGGAGCTGCAGGGAGCCGCGGAGCTGCGTACGGTGGCAGGTTCGGACATCAGCACGGGGGGGCTTCTCGACCCGTCCGCATGCGTGACGAATAACGCTGGCATGGTGACAATCGCCATTGCGTGGAAGGGCTTTCGTGCAATGAGCAATCCGAGTTCAACGAGTTGCGGAGAGGATACCGGCCTTTACGGCACCGATAATGTGCACCGTCAAGTAATGTCGTTTTCCACCTATATGTCAATTTTTTGAGACAACTTTAATGGCTAGATTAACAACCAGATCGAAGTATAGAGCCAGCCGGGGTCTCACTCTGACCGAGCTGCTCGTCGCAATGGCGCTGGGTCTGTTTCTGGTAACGGGTATTATGACTGTATTCCTGCAAAGTAAGCGCAGTTACCAACAGGATGATGAGCTGGCCCGAATGCAGGAAAGTGCCCGCTATACTCTGCGCCTGCTCACCCGTGAGCTGGCCCTGGCGGGCTTGAGCGGCTACTACCGGTTCGAAGCGCATACCGCGGAGGGGACGCCCGCGATTGCCTCGGATTGTGGCACTAACTGGGCAGTGAATTTCGGCCAGCCCATAGAGTTCTCCAATGATGTCACCGTCACTCCCTACGCTGCCTGTATCGATACGGCTGATATCAGATCCAGTACTGACGTCCTGGCCGTGCGCCGCACTGCCGACGACTACACCCTTGATGACGGCAGTGTGAATCCGAAAGCTAACCTGGATCCAACCAACGCTGCGTTCGCAACCCGAGTTTATCTACAGAAGAGCGGTCTCGATTATACCTTCCTCACGGGCGGGGATATCTCCGCCGCTGACGCCACTGCGGGATCAGGTGTTGGCCTTTGGGAGTATTACGCCAAGATTTTTTATATCCGCCCCTATTCTGTCGCCGCCGGCGACAACCTTCCGGCGTTATGCGTTAAAAGTCTCGAACTTAGCACCATGACCGGCAACTGTCTGGTAGAAGGGGTAGAGAACCTTCAGTTTGAATTCGGAATCGATGGCAATGGCGACGGCGTGCCCGAGCAGTTCGAGGCCGATCCTACCGCTGCGCAATTAAGCAATGCGGTGGCGATAAGGGTGCATCTGCTGATGCGCAGTTTTAATCCGATACCCGGCTATACCAACGACAAAACCTACACCCTGGGCAGCACCCTGGCAGCGGCCTATGCACCCAACGATAATTATTTCCGTAGGGTGTATTCGACAACGGTTCTGCTGAGGAATATTGACGATGTCTGATAGACAACATAGACAGGCCCGGATTATTCGGCTGCGCTCTCCCGCAAATCAACGAGGGGTTGTGCTGCTGGTTTCGCTGATTTTCCTGGCGGCATTGGCCCTGATCTCCGTGACGGTGATGCAAACATCGACACTGGAGCTGCGCATGGCAGGGAATGAACAAGAACAGGTCGAAGCCGTGCAAAAAGTTCACGCTGTGCTGGACGAAATTGGCGAGAATGATGCCTACTTCCCGGTTATCGAGGAAGACTACCTAGTCTGCACAACCGGCGATTCGCGGACCGCGTGCAACGTCAAGATCATTGACTTCTCGGCAGCAGTCGACACATTGTTAAGCGGCGATACGGTCACTTCCCAGACCTACTACCGCCTGGACAGCACAATGCCCAGAGCCTCTCAATCCACCGGCGAAGTTTATGACACCAACTACCGCGTGGCCTATTTCGATATAGACGTAAGTTACCAAGCGGGATCCGAGCGCGGCAGCGACCGCGACATTTCGCAGGGGATGCAAAGCGTTTACCGCGACATGACGCAAAATACCAGCGCGCCGGATAGCGTAAATGCGGATATGCAAATGCAAGCCCCTGTAGCGCCCTGATTTTGTCCGACGTTTAAGACAAAGGAACCTCGTATGCTAAATCTAAACAAACTCTACCAACGGTTTTTCGTGGTAATGGCTGGGTGTTTGGCCACCGGTATCGCTTTGGCTGATGACACGGACATCTATACTTCGGCCGCCGCTGGCGAGGGCTCCAACGTCGACGGGATGATTATGCTGATCATGGAATCCCGCCCCAATACCGGGTCCACGCTTTGTAACGATGCCGCCTCCAGCTCCTGCCTCGACACGCTTGGAAGTGAAGTGCACGAAAAACTTGTGGCTTCCCTGGACGATGGTGGCTTGGGTATCGGGTCCGGGAAAGTCTATCTTTCGGATGCTCTTCGCGCTGTCTATTTAGTGCTGCTGCCTGAGTTGGTCCCCATCGGCAACTTCCATATCGGTCTGATGAATAACCACGCCAATGACAATAACTGCGGTGCGGGGCCGACACAAATCAGCGGGGAATGCAGTGAAGGGTGCTTATATTCTGCGCGGACTGGAGCCAATTTCGGACGCTGACAGTCTGGAGGAGCTACTGACGATTATCCGCGCGTTTCCCCGCGGCGATGCCGGCGGTAACGTCTCCCACCCGTACCAGGCGAAAGCCATCTATCAGGAGTATTACCGCTATCTAACCGGCGGAGAAGTTTGGAATGGCGCCCTCGGCTTTAACGACTTTGCCAGTGACACCTCTCACCTGAACCTCGGGGAAACTGACAACAAGGATTTTATTACCTGGGACGGCACGAATTGGAAAGACCCCCTGCATAAGCTGCAACCGGATTCCGGGGTGCTCAGCAACGCGGGGAACTCGGAAATCACCCGCAAAATCGAAGACAGCGGCGTCTCCTATGTATCGCCTTTCGCGGATGATCCATCAAAGTATGCCTGCACCAAGGTCTACGCCTTCAACAATACGGTGGGCAGCTATGACCCAGACAGCAGCTCGGATGCCGCCCTGGCAGCGGCTATCGACGGCCTGACCCTAAAAGGAGGCAAACTGGAATTTTCCGATATCGTGGCTCGCTTCCATACGCTCGACATGGCATCGGCTGAACGGGGCGTGAACCTGGATGGTCTGCAGAATGTGATTTCCTATTTTTTAATTCCCGCCCCAAAAAAGCAGGACCACGACCTGGCGGTACAGGGTGGTACCGGTTCGGCATTTGACACGAGCAATCCCAAGCAGTTGCTTAAAGATCTGCGCAAGGCCTTCAATGACATCGCTACCCGCAGCAGTACGCTGGTGGCAGCTTCGGTTCCAGTGAACGTATTTAACCGCTCGGACATCGTCAACAATGTGTTCCTGGCGATTTTTGAGGTCAATGATAACGGCTATCCCTTTTGGCCAGGCAATCTGAAAAAACTGAAGCTTGAAAAGGAATACGACGCGACCACCGGCAAAACCACCTTGAAAATTGTCGGGGCCAATGGCGTTGCCGGATTCAACCCGCTTGATGGGCGTATCTCCACCAGTGCCACCACCTTCTGGACCGACACCACCGACCTGCCCACAGCGATTGCCGAGCGCAGTGAGTTGTTCGGGCGAGACGGCCGCTCGGTAACCATGGGTGGTGCCGGTCAGAATATTCCCGGTTATGCCGCCGACGGCAGCAGCTCTCCGGGAGCAGACAACAATGGCCTACGCAAGCTGTATTTCGAGCCCGCAAGCGTCACCAATACCAGCGCCAGCGGAACAACGTTGCTGGATCTAGCCGCAAACAGTACAGCGGCTAGCAGTGCGGAAATGCAGAGCCTGGTGCTGGCTCAAGGTGGCAATGACACCGAACGAGAAGACAACACGCTCAACCTTTTGCGCTGGCTGCGGGGTATGGACCCGGTTGGGCTGTGGGGTACGAGCGGCATCGGCCTCGACGGCGACGCCACCGTCGACGAAACCCGCTCTTATATTCATCTGGATACCGACGGTGACGACGTTGCTGATGAATGGCGTCGCTGGATGCTTGGCGACGCATTGCACTCCATGCCTTTGACTATCAATTACGGTAACCGCCCAGGTTACGACGGAGATGGTGCTGACAATATCCTGGGTACCGACGATGATAACCCGGACATCCGCATTTTCATGGGTACCAACGACGGGATCTTCCATCAGTTCAAGAATACTGAAAGCAACGGCAACGAGTCCGGTGCGGAAGTCTGGGGCTTTATGCCCCGCGCGCTGATGAGCAACGTGGCGCAGTTGGCGACGCAAGGGACGACCGTTCCCGCCCATCCTTACGGGGTGGACGGTGTGCCGGTGGCCTTTGTCATCGACAATAACAAGGACGGCACCATTACTAATACGGCCACTAGTATGACCAGCTGTGCCACTGGCGCCGACGATTGCGACAAGGTCTATATCTATTTCGGCCTGCGCCGTGGTGGCAAGCACTATTACGCGCTCGATGTGTCCAACCCCGACGTTCCACCCAAGGTCTTGTGGCGGATTCGTAAGCCGGATGTGGTGAGCGGCGCTGGGGGGAGCTATGTCGCCGCCACTAAAGTCTTTACTCCGGGTTTTAACCTGGAGCCGGGACTATTCAATGAGGGCACTTTGACGATTGGAGTCTCTACCTATCAGGTACGCCACAATACCGCGACTGAAGTGGTGCTGGCGACCGGCCCGGCCTCGGATACCGCCGCTATAAATTTCACTCTCACCAGCCCGGGCGAATCGGATTTCGCGGAGATGGGAATGACTTTTTCCACGCCGCGTACCGGCTGGGTCAAATACGATGACACCCCCACGCCGGTGCTGATTTTCGCTGGCGGTTACCACGGCGGCTGGAACACGGACAACACACGTAAAGGGAAGGACGACCTCAGCCATACCGGTCCCGATCCGGAAGGGGCGGCCATTTTTATTGTGCATGCCCGTACTGGCGAATTGATCTGGAAAGCTGTGCCTTCCGGCGCAAACTCGGATAAGGTGCATGTGCAGGCGCTGTTGACTGACAGCATTCCCTCGGAAGTGGCAACGCTGGACAGCAATGGCGACGCCATCGTTGATCGTCTGTACGTAGGCGATACCGGAGGCACTGTCTGGAGAATCGACTTACCGGAGTACCCTCGGCAGGTCGATGGCGATCCCGCCACCACCAGCTGTGGAGAGAGTGATCAGCGACGCTGTTGGTTTACCAGCCAGTTCGCAACGCTGGGCGACATGGCGAGCAATGGCGGCACCGATGATAGGCGCTTCTTTCACGCCCCCCGCATGGTGCAGGCGGTGGATGAAAATAGCCCAAGTAAATACGACGCAGTCGTAATTGGCAGCGGCGACCGGGCTCACCCCAAGGGGGACATCCATAGCAGTACGGACTATGTAGACAACTACTTTTTTGTGCTCAAGGATCGCAACATTGTCTCGGGAAGTACCGATGTTATAACCCGAACCCCACTGGTCATTGGTGACCTCAAGGATATTACCGATGACTGTTTCACAACGACCTGTAGCGACTCGGCGCTGACCAATGGCTGGAAACTGCAGTTGGAAGCCGGTGGTGAAAAGAACTTGTCATCGCCACTGGTGGTTGCCGGCAACATCTTCTTCACCACCTACCTTCCCGAAGGAGGAGACCCCGGAGACACGTGTGCCCCCCAGGTGGGCAGCAGTCGTCTGTATATTGTGAGCTTCCGCGAGGGTAAGCCGGTCTTTAACTTGAGTGGTTCAATCACGGATTCCGGGTTGGGTAAGCTGGATCGCTATAAAACAGATGTCGAGGGGATTGGTGGCGATGTAATTTCCCTGGGGCCAAAATTCATTATGACACCAGGCGGCCAGGTTTTTGAGTCTGGATCGGAGGGGCGGAGTACCACCTATTGGCGCGACCTGGGTCAGGATCGGATCAAACACTAGCGTTAAGAACACGCTTGGCGATGAGGAGATGGGACTATATGTTGATGCGGAACAACAATAAATCAGACCAAGCGGGTTTTAGTTTGATTGAAATAATGATTGTGGTGGCGGTTATTGCGATCCTGGCAGCCGTTGCCATTCCTTCCTACCAGGAATACAGCCTGCGTGCCAAGCGGGCTGTGGCAACGGCTGAACTGCTTGAAGTGCTGAGCTTGCAGGAGCAGTATTTTCTCAACAATAAGCAATATGCCACTGACCTGACTAATCTAGACTACGAGGCAAATCCTTATTACATTAACTCCGAGGGCGACCAAACAACCGCCGCGGCGGCTATCTACCAGATCAAACTTGCGGCCGGGGCCACCACCTCCGAGTTTGAGCTCGAAGCGGTACCCCAACACTCTCAAGCTAACGATACCCAGTGTGGCACCTTGACACTGTCTCACCTCGGAGTGCGCGGTAGCAATGCAGGTTCTACTGCGGAATGCTGGTAGGCTTCACACCTCAGGAGGAGGAAATAGGAGTATAAGGGATACTAGTTCCAGCGCTTAAATATCAGCGACGTATTAATCCCCCCAAAAGCAAAGTTATTGCTCATCACGTATTCCGTGTCGAGCGCGCGCGCTTCGTGTTGAACGTAATCCAACTCGGCGCATTGCGGATCGATATTGTTCAAGTTCGCTGTCGCGTGGCACCAACCTTCACGCATCATTTGTATTGCCACCCAGGCTTCCAGAGCGCCGCAGGCGCCCAGGGTATGGCCGGTGAAACTTTTAAAGGAACTGATGGGTGTTTTGTTGCCAAAGATATTGAAGGTCGCGTGACTTTCGGCAATATCACCGCGATCGGTCGCCGTGCCGTGGGCACTAATGTAACCGATCGCTTTGGGTGGGAGTTGCGCATCGGCCAAGGCGAGCTCCATGGCTTTTTGCATGGTAGCGGACTCCGGCTGGGTCACGTGAGCGCCGTCGGAATTCGTCCCGAAACCCACCAGCTCCGCGTAAATCGTGGCGCCGCGCGCTTGGGCGTACTCGAGCTCTTCAAGAATCAAGGTACCCGCCCCTTCGGCAATCACCAGTCCGTCCCGCTCCGCGTCGAAGGGGCGCGGACTTGATTCCGGGGCGTCGTTGGTGGTACTGGTCGCGTAGAGGGTGTCGAACACCGCCGCTTCGGTTGCGCACAACTCTTCCGCGCCACCCGCTATCATTTGCAGCTGATTGCCATAGCGAATGGCTTCGTAGGCGTAGCCGATGCCCTGGCTGCCCGAGGTACAGGCACTTGAGGTAGTGATTACACGTCCCTGTAAGCCAAAAAAAACGCCTATGTTGACCGGCGTCGTGTGCGCCATCATTTTTATGTAGGTATTGGCGGTCAGATTATCAGTGCTATGGTGAAGCAACATGAGCCCGAAATCCTTTACCGCCTGAGGGGAGCCCGTGGACGAGCCGTAGGCCACTCCCATGCGCCCATCCTTGATGGATTCGTCGTCCAGCAGACCGGCATCCGCCAGCGCCTGTTCGCTGGCCACTGTCGCCATTAGCGCGACGCGGCCCATACTGCGAATCATTCTGCGGCTATAGTGGGGCGGTTTGCTGAAATCGAGAATGGGACCGCCCAGCCGGGTATTCAGGCCGCTATAGACGTCCCACTCTTCGATATATTTTATGCCGTTCTTCATGGCTTTGAGATTGGCCGCGACAGTCGTCCAATCCAATCCAATGGGCGACAACCCGGCCATTCCCGTGACTACAACTCGCTTCATTAAAACATACCGCCGTTTACCGAAATTACCTGCCGGGTGATGTAAGCCGCATCCTCGGACAGTAAAAAACTTACTGCCGCGGCCACTTCCTCCGGCGTACCCATCCGCCGCGCCGGAATCATTTTCAAGACTTCGTCCACTTCCACGTCGCTCACCATGTCGGTTTCAATCAAACCGGGTGCGACGCAGTTAACCGTGATACGCCGCTTTGCCAGCTCCACCGCCAATGCCTTGCAGGCGCCAATAAGGCCCGCCTTGGCGGCACTGTAGTTGACCTGGCCACGATTACCCATGAGCCCTGATACTGAAGATAGCACAACAATACGGCCCGGCTTGCGCCGCCGCACCAGGGGCATGGTGAGTGGATTGAGGATGTTGTAAAAGCCATCCAGGTTGGTATGAATGACCTTGTCCCAATCCTCGCCGCTCATGGCGGGAAAGGCATTGTCCACGGCCAAGCCGGCATTGCAAACAACGCCGTAGTAGGTGCCGTGCTCTTCTATGTCGCGGAGCAGAAGCTCCCCAGTCTGACGCCGATCGGCAATATCGAATTGCAGAATACGGCTTTGGCGCCCAAGCTGTTTGATCTCCTCATCCACCGCCCGTACTTGGTCCAGGCCTTTGCGGCAATGCAGTACCAAGTCGTAGCCTTCGCGGGCGAGGCGCAGGGCGATAGCTTTGCCGATGCCGCGGCTGGAGCCGCTAACGAATACTGTTTTGTCCATGGCCATATTGGTACTTCGAGGTTGTTGTTACGTAAAATGGTGTTGCTGCTTTAATACTGGTGCCATTTAGAGTCTAGTTACTTAAAACTTGCCGTTACTTCAAGGTTCCCGCAACTTCAAGACTGTTGTTTGTGAGAGGCGGCCCCCTGGTTGAGGAATTCCTGAACATCCTCCGGCTGGAAAACGTTCAGGGCGGCATCCGCGGCAATTTCCTCACTCTTCTCGGTAGCGCCGCGAATGGAACAGTCGAAAACACCCAGGCCATTGTCAGCCTGAAACTCTCGTTCAACTTTAATGCGCAGTGTTACCCCCTCCAGAAAGAAGCTGTGACTGCTGGAATATTTGCGCGTGCCCACCAGGAAACCGACCGCCGCGTCCAAGCCTTGCTGTTGTCGTTGAACGCCGGCAAAGGCTGCTACGGCTTGGGCCATGTATTCAATACCCACCCAGGCGGGTACGCCGCCCTCTTCCATAAACAGAGTATGAGGGCCGATGGCCACTTCCGCCACCAGCCAATCGGTTCCATAGTCGGCAACTCGGTCCAACAGGCTCATGATGCCGGCGTGGGGTACGACCTCGTCGATGTGAAAATCGATATTCACGCAAAGCGCTCCAGAAGCACGGCGATGTTATTGCCGCCGAAAGCAAAGGAGTTGCTCATGGCGTAACTCAGATTTTGGAGCTGGCGCGGCCGGGTAATCAAGTCAATGGCCGGCAACTCCGGATCAACCACATCATCCCAGACATGCACCGGCAACTGCCATTCACCGGTGCTGCCGCTCATGTGGTCCTGCATCAGGGTGAGCCAGCAAAAGCCGGTTTCGATGGCCCCCGCCGCACCCAAGGTATGGCCGGTACAGGCCTTGGTGGAACTGCAAGCCACCGCTTGCATGCCAACCGCGTTTACCGCGGCGCTTTCCATTTTATCGTTTTGGGCCGTCGCGGTACCATGTAGATTGAGGTAATCGACGGTGTCCGCGCTAATGCCCGCGTCCCGCAAAGCCAGTTGCATGGCGCGGGCGGCACCGTGACCATCCGGCGCGGGCGCGGAGATATGATAGGCATCCGAGGTTTCACCGACGCCTTGCAAAGCCACCGGTCCCCGCTCTCGATTCATGATAAACAAGGCCGCACCTTCGCCAATATTAATGCCGTTGCGGTTAGCGCTAAAAGGGTTGCACACCGAGTCACTGATAGCCTCCAGGGCCGAGAAGCCGTTGATGGTCAGCCCGCAAAGCACATCCACACCGCCAGCAATAACCAAATCGCAAACGCCTTCGCGCAGCAGGCGCCGCCCGCTGGCCAGCGCTTTCGCGCCCGACGAACAGGCGGTGGAAATGGTCAGCGCGGGGCCGCGTACACCCAGCCAGTCCGCCAGACTTTCCGCCGGTGCGTACATTTCCTGCTGGCGATAACTGAACTGCTCCGGCCAAGCTCCCTGTGCTTCGCGCATTACCATGGCCCGTTCACCTTCGGCTATGCCGCTGGTGCTAGTGCCCAAAACCACCGCTACTCGGCGCGGATTCAACTCCGCAACATTCCTTCGCCACTCCGCTTCCAACTGTCCCAAGGCCGATAGCAACAGCTGATTGCTGCGCGTTTGCTGATGGCTCGGCAGGTGTTCCACCGATGGGAGAGAGGCCCGCACCCGCCCCACCGGCAACGGTCGTGTCGGCGTGTAATCATCGGTTAGCGTCAGACTGTCCCGGCAACCGGCAAACAGGGACCGGGCGATATCGTTCTTGTTGTCGCCCAGGGCGCAAACAAGCCCCAGGTCGTGAAGATAGACGCTATCCGAATCGATCACTTCTCAACTACCTGTAGTGTTTCAACCTCCAGCACGTAGGGAGCCACATGACTCCTAATACGAATGGCCGCGGGTAGTTTCCCATCGTCGTCTTCAGTGTAACTGGCGGTAATAGTGAGGATCAAATTGTCTTTGAAATACAAGCGCCGTTCACCATCCGATTGTGCCAGGCGCCAATCGGTCATTTCGAGTTGTCGCTCAATACTGGCGCGCGGCCAATTCGCCAGTTGCAAGTGGCTCAGCACCTCGCGCCCGGGGATTGGGTCTTCCATAAGTGAACTGTAGTGCTCGGAAAAGTGCTGGCTGTCGTAGCTCAGACTCAGCAAGCGTTGGCCCGAGGGAGTTAGGCCCACGAAGTCCAGTCGCTCGGCGCTGGCGACCCACGCACCCAGAAAGGTCTGGCTCTGGTCCGCAAAGGTAACCATCACCCGTTGACTCAACTGTACGTGTTTTCCCAGGTCGGCAGGTGGCAACAAAGGCAGGGGCGGAAGCGTTCCCGCTCCTTTCAGCGTGCTGCAAGCCGCCAACAGGAAGACACAAACGATAGCTACGACAGGCAGACACTTCATGCGGACTGGCACAACTCCGCCAGCGTATTCATGCGGCGCGCACTGTCTTTCACGTAGGGGTTCTGTAAATCCCAGGCGTATCCGGCCAAAATCGCACAAATCATTTGGCGAATTTCCGGCGACTGCCGGGGGGCAAAAATAATGTCTTGAAAACGGCCGTCGTACCACGCCTCGACAAAAACGCGGAAGGTGTCGACACCCTTGCGCAATGCATTGCCGTAATCCGCATCCCAGTCCACTACTTCACCGCGAAACTGTCGGTCCAAGGCGGCGCAGGCAAGACTGGCGGATTTCATGGCGATGGTCACACCGGAAGAAAACACCGGGTCGAGAAATTCTCCGGCATTTCCCAACAAGGCAAACCCCTTGCCCCACAAGTGCGACACATCACTGGCGTAGCCGACAATCTGCCTTGCTGGCGTATCGTATTCCGCGTTGCGCAATAATTTCCGGAGGGACGGATCCTGGTTAACAATGTTTTCGAGTCGTTTGGTTGGATCCTCGCCGAGGCCGTCGAAAAATTCCTGGCGCGCAACCACGCCGAGCGAGGCGCGTCCATTGGAAAAAGGGATGAGCCAATACCACACGTCTTTATGCTCGGGATGAATGGTTATGCGGATTTTATCGCGGTCGAATTCCTGATCGACAATATTATCCTGAACGTGGGTAAAGAGTGAGGCGCGGGAGGGAAATGTACTGGGGCGATCCAACTGCAAGAGACGAGGCAAAATACGGCCGAAGCCACTGGCATCCAGCACGAAGCGTGATCGCAACTGGTAATCCTGCCCCGCTTCATCCTTCGCTCCCAGCACCGGTAACTCGCCGCTCATATCAGCACCGGTGATTTCATGGCCCCAGGCAATGCCGACGCCCTGTTTTTCCGCATGGCGCGCCAGAAGTTCATCGAAAGAAGCGCGCAGTACCTGATAGGTTGTCCCCCAACCGGGCGTGAATTTCTGACGGAAATCGAAATCGGTGGTTTCCTCCCGGCGCACGAAGGAGGCCCCGTTTTTGTATTGAAAACCGAGACCCTCGGCCGCTTCCTGCACATCGGCCAGCATGCCCGCCTCTTCCAAAAACATCATGCATTGCGGTAACAGACTTTCGCCAATGGAAAACCGTGGGAAGTGCTGCCGTTCGACGATATGGACTCGATAGCCCTTATTGACGAGCAAGGTCGCCGCCACGCTGCCAGCCGGGCCCGCGCCAATCACAACTACATCGAAGTCCGCCGCTACATCATTCATATATCTGCCTAGTGTAAATACGCTATTCACTCGCTTGCGACTGTCGCCACAAGCTTCGCGGGCGAGGTGCCATCCTCGCAAATGGTTTTAATGAAACAAGGCGCCAAGCACCAGACGCCGACGATACCCAACAATACGGTAATACCAAATTGGTGCAATACCGGGGTGGCACTTAATGACAACAAACCAAAGGCGAGCAAAGTGGTAATGGCAGCCATGGTGACCGCCGCCCAGGTGTAGGATGCTTGATTGCCTTCCCCGCCGGTGCTTTCCGCCGGGTCGCCCTGATGATTTTCGCTTTCCCCTAAACGGCTCTCCCACAGAAAGATCCCTGCATCCAGACCAATCCCCAACACCAGCAGCAGCGCCAGCAAATTAAAGATGTTTACGGTAAAGCCGCCCCAATCCAGTATAGCCAAGCTCAATACACTGGCGATAGCCGGCGCGGCCATAATTCGCCAGGCAACACGACCGTAACGCCAGGCCAACAGGGCCAATACCGCGCCATAGGCCATCCCGATCCAGATCTGCAACTGCCGACGATGCCCCTCAAGCAGCGATGAGATTGCCTCCACCTTGTCCACAAAATAGATTTGATCATCATCACCCGCCAAGCTGGCCAACTGCCCCAGCGTCGGCTCGTCCCCGATGCCGGCCACCAGGACCAGGGAATGAACCTGTTGCTCGAACTCACCGAGCCATAGAAAACGTTGGCTGTGGCCTGCTTCACTCGCCAGCCAATCCGTAATGGTTAGCTTGTCACCGGGATTTTCCGCGAAACGCGCCTGCATCTGCTCCGCCAGATTCGGCGAACCTATCGCTCGCGTCAACATAGTGGCCAGTCCCTCGCGGGTATGCACGACTCGCTGGTTGAGCGCACGGTTTTGCTCCTGGGTCGCGAACGACGGCACCCACTTGGAAATCGCCTGAAAATCATATAGTTGATCAGTGTCCACCAGTTCGTCCAGGGCGCCGTGAAGTTTCTCCTCCCGTTCCAACAAGGCCTGTTCGTCCGCGGCGGAGACGACGAAGTAATGACTGGGGTCAACTGCCCGGGTCAGTGACTGCACCTGGGCATCTTCCTGCAGCAGAGCTTGAGGCGAAGTTTGCAATTGGCGCACGTCATCGTTGAAATCGAGCTGGCTAAGCTGATAAAGACCCAGCACTGCCAGCGTCGCCAGGACAATGGCTACGCGGGCGGAGGCCACGTTGGGCCAGCGCGCCAGCAATCGCGCCAGTAATGCGGCCAGGCGATGGATCGGAGTATCCAACCGAGGCTGCCGCGGTGACAGATGCGGCAACCATAAGACTACCGTTAGCCAGGCTCCCAACAGTCCACAAACGGAAAACACGGCCATCTGTCGCAGCCCCGGAAAAGGCGCGGCACCTTGGGCGGCATAGGCCAATGCGCTGGAGAGCAACCCCAGGGAAATACCCGGCATGATTCTTATCAGGGCGGCCTTGCCGTGGTGGCGATTATTGTCAGTGTTGATCGCCGCTGAACCGGCGCTGTACGCACAGAGGTAATGCAGCGAATAATCGATGGCCACCCCGATCAGGCTGGCGCCAAACACCAGCGTCACCAAATGTAAACTGTCAAACAAACTTATACAAATCGCCAGCGCAAACAACCAACCGGTTGCGATGGGTAAAAAGGCCAACAGTAAAAACCGCGCTCGCCGGAAACAATAAATAAGCAACAACCCGATGCCCAGAAGTGAACCCAGGCCAATGGTGGAAATTTCCTGGCGCGCCTGAGCCGCGCCGTGGGCTGCGTGAATCAATAAGCCGGAACTGAGCAGTTGTGCGCCCGCCGGCAGGCCGGACTGCGCCCGGTCGAGAGCAAGGTTGATAGCTTGCTGATAGTCCAGGTCGTAGGGGTCACCCGCCAGGCTTACACTAATCAGACGGTACACTCGGTCCCCGTATTCGCGCGTCAGCCAACCATTTTCCGCGGAGAAAGGACTTTTCGGGGCGGCATCCAATTGCCAGGTAAAAAACAACTGCAAGGGGTCGTCCAGCAGATTTGGCGCCACTGCGCTAGCCATGGGACTGTAGAGGCGTGCAAGTGCCTGCTGCAACAGCGGATGCTGCTGGTCGATATCCGCCATCGCCAGCGTTTGTCGTGCCTCGCGGGACAACAAATTAAAACGGTGGGGAAAGAAGGTCCGCCGCCAGTTGGCGGTTTGTTGTTTCCCAACCCGCCCTTGCACGCCCGCAAATAATTGACTTTCGTTCAGAGCATCGGCAAATCCGGCGGCCGCAACAGCACTTTGACGACGGTCGCGATGGCTAACTAAAAAAATCATCCGCTGTCCAGCCAGTTCCGCCAGGTGCTCATCCACCCGGGTGCTCAGTTGCGTACTCATGGCTTGTTCGGACGCACCGCTTTGCGAACTCTCGGGTAACAAGGCGAGAATGCGTGTGTCGAAGGAATACCCTCGGAACAAAGCGGCTACAACCCACAGCGCGCAGCATAGAACCACTGCCAACCAAACCAGGCCAAAAGAGGGCCGGGAAAACAAACGAGCGAATCGGGTGGAGGTCTGAGGAGCTAGCGAATGAATCGACATGCCGACTGATGGCTTCTATGGTTGTTCGGTTGAGCCATGGACGGAAAATGTTATTTCCGTGCGATCTCCATTGGCTTCCAGAAGTGTCATCCTAGACAGTACACGATTACCACTTACCGCAATGGCACTGACAATCTCCGCCAGCACCACGTCGTCGGGTTCAAGTCGCAGCTGCCAGCCCTGCTCATCGATGCTGCCCGACAGCGAAAAATAATCCTGCAAGGTGCTCCAGTCCGCGGCCAGCACACTGCTGATCACGCGGGTAACGGTCACCACCGCCGGTTGGCTGACGTCAATTTCCCAGACAGCTTGGCCGTCCACGCTTTGGCGGATACCCTGATCGTCGAATACCAGGCGATTGGCGATTGGCGCCAGGGTTTCCCATTCCAGTCCGGTTCGGCGATCATAACCGAAGGTGCCGTGTGAGTGCAGTGGTTCCGGCAATACGCTAATAGTTTTTCGTTGGTTGAATGTGCCCTTGATTGTTTCCGCAAGTTCTATTCGCTGTTCGAGCTGCGCAATCAGTTCTCGCGTTTTCGCTTCGCGGTGGGGAATTTCGTCGGCCAGCAGCGCGCGGGGAAAAGACAATAAAAAAATAAGAGCTACGCAAAACCGCGAACACCTCACCCGGCCACCCCCAGCTTTTCCATCAGGATGGGTGGCGACTCGAAGCACATCTCGCCTGTTTCCATATCAACCGCCACTTGCACCGTGTGGCCGCGAGTCAGGCGCTGGCCCTGGCCATTGCGAATTTCGTAGTCGACTTTCAAGCGACTTTCCCATTCACTGACGCGCGCATTGACAATGACCGTCTCACCGAATTTGGCCGATGAGGGATAACGAATACGCATGTCGATGACAGGCCAGGCATAACCGGATGCTTTCATTTGCGAATAGTTGTAGTCGAACTTTTCCAGTAAAGCGCAGCGGGCAATTTCAAAATATTTTGCGTAGTGACCATGCCAGACAATACCCATCAGGTCCACGTCGTGGAACGGAATTTCAATTTCAACCTTCAGCTCAAGCGCTTGCTCCGGCGCCAGGCTTTTCCGGCCCGAGGTCACTGGCCGAGAGGATGCCTTCTGCTTGGAACTCATGGGGATTCCGCCTTGTCATAAAGCGGCCAGCTTTGTTGCTGTATCGCATCGATCAGCGAGCGCAGTTCCTGGTCCAGTGCGCGGTCTTCGTTGAGAAATGCACTGTGCTCACGCACCTGCTGCAATGTTTGCAAGATCCCGCTGCCAACCTTGCTTTTATCCTGCTCCCCAGCTCGCAAACGCAGTTCCAGTCCCTGGCAGGCCGCCGCCAAAACCGCCGCCGCCACTTGCTCGGTCAACTGCAGTACCCGCAGGCAATCCCGCGCGGCAATGGTTCCCATGCTCACCTTGTCCTGGTTGTGGCACTCCGTGGAGCGGGAAAAAACACTGGCCGGCATGGTGAGTTTTAGCGCTTCCGCCGCCCAGGCCGAGGTGCCGATCTGCACCGCTTTAAATCCGTGGTTAATGGAGGCTCGCTCGCCTTGCGCACCGGAGAGATTGGCGGGCAAGCCGTTGCTGAATTTGGGATCGCTGATCAGGGCCATTTGCCGATCCAACAAATCGGCGATGTTGGCGACGGTATTTTTCAGCGTGTCCATCGCCAGGGCGATATGTCCACCGTAAAAGTGACCGCCGTGGAGAACATGCTCGCCCTCGCCGTCGATAATGGGGTTGTCGTTGGCACTGTTCAGTTCGTTTTCGATCAATTGCCGCAACCAGGGTAGTGTATCAGCCAGCACCCCAATCACATGGGGCGCGCAGCGCAGTGAATAGCGGTCTTGCAGACGTTCGGAATTGCGCGGCGCCTCTCCCGTATGCAGATCCTGGCGCAGCCAGCGGGCCACCTGCTGCTGTCCGGGGTGGGGCTTGGCTGCAAATAGTATGGCATCGAAGTGGCTGGCATTGCCCTTGACCGCCAATGAAGCCAATGCCGTGATCCGGGTCGCCAGTTTGCTCAAATAGGCAGCCCGATGGAAGGCCATGCAGGCGATGCCGGTCATCACCGCCGTGCCATTCATGATGGCGAGACCTTCCTTGGGACGCAGCGTCAGGGCGGCCATGCTCAGCTCCCGGAACACCTCGGCCGTGGGACGAACCCGGCCCCGGTAATAGACCTCACGCTCGCCGCAGAGCACGGCGGCAACGTAGGACAGCGGGGTCAGATCGCCACTGGCGCCCACCGATCCTTCGGCGGGAATGACCGGCACAATGTCGCGATTGATTAATTGCGCCAGCCGTTCCAGGAGTTCAATGCTTACCCCCGAGTAACCCTGGCACAGAGAGGTGAGCCGTGCAACCAAAACCGCGCGTCCCAGTAGCGGCGGCAGAAATTCTCCCAAACCACAACCGTGAAAGGTATAAAGATGGCGAGGCAATTCCCCCACCAGATCCGCTGGAACAGACACGGTACAGGAATCGCCGTAGCCGGTTGTCACCCCGTAGATAACCCCGTCCTCCGCCAACAAACGGTCGAGGAACTCAGTACCACGAGCGATGCGCGTGCGAAATGCCTGGTCTTCGCTCAGGGCGACGTCGCGGGATTGCGTCGCAATGGCGACCACATCTTCAATGGACAGGGGGGTTTGATCAAAGCTAATGGCGGTTTGCATTGTATCCCTAAGTATTTTTTGGCACGTGGCGTTCGTCCACCGGTCGCCACCAAAAGTCGTAGAAATTAAACCATTGTAGCGGATACTGCACTGCGTAAAAGGCGAGACGGTCGGCAAACTGCTGCGCCCATTGTGCCAGTTCCGTATCGCGACTTTTCCTGGACAGGCGAATCAGCTCGGCAAAAGGTTCTATAATGACGCGGTAACCCGACTTGCTCCGCAGACAAAAAATCAGATACACCGGGCACTGCAAAATAGACGCGAGTATATAAGGGCCCTGGGGCATAAGTGCGCAGTCTCCCAAAAATTCAACATCACTCTGGCGCTGACCGCCGGTAACCGGGGTTCTGTCCCCGGCTATCACAACGATTTCTCCTGCCTGTACTTTTTCGTTCAACATGACGGCCGTGGCTGGCGTTATTTCAGTCACCTGCATCAAATTCAGACAACTCGCCTCGTCCATTTCCTTGAGTAGTCGGTTAAAATTTTCCGCATGCTTGGTATGCACCAGAATATTGAGTTTGAAGCGTTTGTGGGTATCGGCCAGCACCCGCGACACTTCGATGTTGCCGAGATGAGAAGCGATCACCAGGCAGCCATGGCCGCTTTCCACCAAATTCAAAAACTCCCGGTAACGCTGATAATGCACATCCGCCAGGCTCAGCACGCCGGACCACACCGCCAGTTTGTCCAGCAAACCACTGCCGAACTGAAAAAAATGCTTGATGCTCCACAACCACAACGATGCCTGTTCCGGAATACCGCCGTTGGCGCGTATGCGCTGTAAATAACCGCGCGAGGCGCGACGCGCACGCGGCTGGAAACAGAAATAGTAGAGAATGACTGGCAACAGGAACAGGTAAAAAAACCCACGACCCAGCGACCGGTAAACGAAAAACAAAAATCGTATTCCCGCTACGCTGGTGGCTTCATTTATTTCCGACCAATGCTGGTTTTTCATTCCAGAACTTACACTCGTGGCGCAATTTTCGAAGAGACAGCATGCGTTTGCTGTCGGCCAAGGGCCTTTATCATCTTCATCGCTTATTCACCCAACTACCTACCGGCCCATCACCCGCATTTTCACAAGCCGAGGCAAGCGCCACAACATACCAAAAAAAAGTCGGATATGCATTTTTGTAATCAGCAGGTTGTCCCGCCACACTTGGAAGTGGGAAACACCGTCGGGCGGATAACAGACCTTGGTGGGGATGTGGACAATCTCACCGCCGGCCCATACCCATCGCACCATTATTTCGGTGTCAAAGTCCATGCGATTGCCGGTAAATTCCCGCTCCAGCAACTGCATGATGGCAACAACAGGATAGAGCCGAAAACCGCACATGGAGTCCTTTATCTGTCTGGACAGGGTATTCACCATAACCCAAAAATGAGTAAGGTAACGACCGTAATAGCGCGATGCAGGGATGCTTTCATCATACACGGGCAAGCCGGAAATCAGCGCCGCAGGGTAGCGCTGGCCCGCCTCCAGGAATTGCTCGATATCTTCCACCGCGTGTTGACCGTCCGCATCAATTTGCAGGGCGTGAGTATAGGACTGTTGCCGGGCAAAACGCAGACCGGCTTTTATCGCCCCACCTTTGCCGCGATTTTCCGGCAACTCCACCAGCCGGATCAGCTTGCTATTGGCAGCCAGATCCGACAATACCCGGCGGCAACTTGCGCGACTGCCGTCATTGATCAAAATAATCGGCAATCCACGGGCCTGAAGCTGCGTCACAACTCCCGCGATGGCCGCTTCGTGGTTGTAGACGGGGATCAACACACAGGGTCGCCAAGGGTCCACGACTATCCCTTCCCTTTATTGACGATTCGGCCGCTGGAATGGGGGCCGGACTCCGAATAGTAGCGGAAGGATAGCTTATGGGTGGCGGAATCGTACCCCAGGTCCAGCGCTATTTGCTGACTGGGCCGGACAACGTGCTGGAACTTTATTGCCTCCAGATGGGAAAAATCGCCCGCGAAGCCCAGCAGTTCACCCCCATAATGCCGCGCCCACTGAAGCTGGACAACGCCGGGCAATATGGCCGCGGCCGGGAAGTGACCCTGAAAGTAGAATAAATCATCGGGTATGGCCAGGTGCAAGGTGGCGGTGTTGCCTTCCTGCTGTACCCGTATAAGCCTCGGCAGCAGGGGCCGGCCCTGGCGAGTACCCCCAAACAAATCGGCCAGATTCTGTTGGGTTATTTTACCCTGATTATCCACCGGCAGCTCAGCCGGATAACGCCAGCGCCGGGGAACCACCGGGCGCTCGAACTGTTGCCGCAGGTAGCCGCCCAGTTCGGTGTTCATGGCGCGCCGCCCCTGGCTTTGCAGCTGCCTGGCGCCGGCCTCGTTTAGCACCACCGCCGCGGCGATTTCGGTCCGCTTCGCAGCCAAAACCAGCACCCGGGCCTCCTCGACAGCGGGATGGCTTCGCAGGCGTTTTTCCATTTCGGTCAGGGAAACGCGTTTTCCCTCCACTTTGGCAATGCGGTCAACCCGGCCCAGCAATTGAAACTGTCCATTCGCGGCCAGGTTGACCCTGTCACTAGTGAGGTGCCATTCCGTGTCACTCATGGGCGGCAAGTAGGGAGAACGGATTTTCAAACAGGCCGTGGCATCGTCCAGGGCGAGTGTGATCCCGGGTACCGCCTGCCAGGACACTTCCCGTTCCGCCGCCTGCTGTCGGTAAGCGATTCCACCCGTTTCCGAGCTGCCGTAGACCTCGATGGGGGCGTGCCCCAGCAAACGGCTCGCGGCCAGACTGGCGTCGCACGGCAAGGGAGCGCCGGAACTGAAAATGCCGCGACAGCGATTTTGCAATCCGGTCCAATCCGTCTGTTCGGGGATACGGGACAGGTGGGAGGGACTGGATACCAGCAATATTTTGCCCCAACCCGCGGGGTGAATATTCAGGGCTTCCAGGTAGTCGCTAAGGTCACTGTCGAAACAGCGCCCCCCCGCCAAGGGCCACAGAACGCGAAACAACAGGCCGTATATGTGGTGGTGACTGACGGTGCCAACCGTAGCCGTATCTGGAGCAAGCCCGCCCCACAGCCTTTCCAGGTTGGCGACCTCTTCACTCAGCTGGTAGAGAAATTTCTTGATCGCCTGCGGTTCGCCCGAAGAACCGGAGGTGAAGATTTCCAACACCAACTGATCTCGGTCGAGTGTCAGCGGTTCGTCAATCCCGACCGCGTTCTCCTCCGGCGACGCCAGGCGATGCGAGGTTGACGGAAGCGCAAAATCCCCGATGTAGCCATCGACCCACCGACTCAGACCGTCGACCACCAAGGGTTGATTGGACCCGGGTACACAGGCCACCTTGCCCGTGGCCCACAAGGCGAAAAGAATGGCGGAAAACTCAAACGCGTCCGGGTGGTAGAGTGCCCAGGTATTGCCGCTTTGGTCCGCTAGCACAGCGCGCCATTGCCCCACTCGCCTGCGCCACTGGCCCCAGCTAAGTTGCCGCCCCCCGCGCAGGGCTTGCGGTAGCGTCGCCGGGCGCTGGCAATCTAGGAGCTGTTGGAGATTTACGAATTTATTCACTGGCCAGCCTCATCACGCGCTGCCGAATCAACCATTCGATACCAAACAGCGTGCCCAGTAATAGATAGGCAATCAAACCGTTGTATAAGGCCCAGACTTCGTCCGTGGCCCACAGGGACGTTGCCAACGAGATGGCCCCATTAATTATAAAAAACCCGCACCACACCTTGGTTACCGTGGTGGTGTAGCGGCGAGCTTGCGGTAGTAGCTCGCCGTATTGCAGTCGGGCCATACGTTCCACCACCGTGGGGGGATGTTTCAGGCTCCAGGCAAACATAGTCAGAAAGCTTAGGTTCATCAGGACGGGATACACTTTTAAACCCGTGGTGGTATTGCTCACCAGTATCCACAGCACCAGTACACCTACAAGCGGCAACCAAAACCAGTGGTTTAGCGGCACGGTTTTATTGGCAAACAAGCGCAGCCCGGCAGCGACGACAAGCAATAGAGCCAAGGAGCGCGCATCAAAATAATGCAGGCCAAAGTAGACAGCCAGAGGGTAGAGAAGTGTGACGAGCACCAGTGCGACGCGCGGAAAAGTCATTACCTATTCTTGCATTAGCTCGGCAACAGAATCGACGATGTCGCCCACTGTTCGCACGTTCTTGAATTCTTCCGGCTTGATTTTTTTGCCGGTAATTTTTTTAATTTCCACCACTAAATCGACAGCATCAATGCTGTCGATATCCAAATCCGTGTAAAGGTGCGATTCGAGGGAAATATCATTCGAATCGATCTCGAACAATTCGCCAAGCACCTTGACCACGCCCTGATAGATTTCGTCTCTGTCCGTCATCGTAACACCTGTTTCAGTTTTTGTTCTGCCGTCCGGCAAATGTGAGCTCAATGTCCGGCATTATTAACCCGGCAATCAAATAGACCGTCCCTGATCTATTTGATTGTCGCCCTTGAAATATTGGCGCAAGTACGCGAACTTGCTGATATCACAAGGGCTCGCGCTGGCGTATGGCCAGCGGCGGCACATCCGTGTACCGCACGACAATCTTAATTGCCGGGTTAATACTATTCGCGCGCTGTTTGTTGGTGGGCCGACACCAGGGCGGCCAGGCTGTTTACACTGGAAAAATGTTTCTTGGTTTCCTCGGAGTCCGCATCAATTTTGACTCCGTATCGCTTCTGCAATGCCAACCCGAGCTCAAGCGCATCAATCGAGTCCAGGCCCAAGCCTTCCACGAACAACGGCGCGTCGCTTTCAATATCATCCACCGAGATATCCTCCAGGTCGAGGGCATCAATAATTAACTGTTTCAAGTCGCGCTGTAGATCGTTCATGGACTAGCAACTCCTGGGTAAAATAACGTTGTAAGTGTTGTGTCAGTTTTCTCGCGGCCAGTGAGGGAATGTCCGCGTCCGAAAATCGTCGCACCGCGATGTCGGGCTGCATTTTCATCGTAAAATGAAATCGGCGCGATGGCACTCTGTACCAGGGTGTATTCTTGGTGAGCGTGGTCGGCTCACAGGTAATGATTACCGGGGTAATCGGAACGTCGGCCCGCAACGCGATATTGGCCGCGCCACGCTGTAAGTGCAATGGTTCGCCCGGCGTGGTTCGCGTGCCCTCTGGAAAGATAATTAAACTATTACCTCTCGCCAACGAGGCCACTGTAGCGTCAATGACCTGTTCCGGATCATCGTTAATAATGTAACCAGCCAACCCCACCGGCCCCCGGGTGAAGGGATTTCGACGCAAAGCGCTTTTAACAACACAATCAGCGCGCTCGATAAAGGCAATCAAAAACACCACATCGATCAGCGAAGGATGGTTGGCCAGAATAAGCTGGCCCGGTCTATTGAATCCCTCTCGGTCTTCAATAGAGTAGGTCAAAATGCCAAGTCCGCGCATAATCTCAACAAAGCCGCGCATTGTATAGTGAATTGCCTTTTTTGCACGCCGTTCCCGATCCAGTTTGCTGCCGGGCAAAAGATAGATAACGGGGATCACCAGGAATGGCAGCAGAAAACCACCAATACCAA
>JBBDIU010000080.1:577-24873 GCA_040880205.1 Cellvibrionaceae bacterium | reverse complement strand
CCGTGAACCCATCCCTGGGGGCTCCTCGCCAGCATCCCTGCTGTCGAGGGTCACAGCAGCAAACACCGAACCCCTGGCTTCCGGCAGTCGTGCTCGCCGTATCGAAAACAAAAATGAAAACCAGGCCGGGAAACAGAGAGTACTGCCTAGGCGGACCGGCGACGAAACTTTGGGTGAAGACTATTTTAACCCGGATGTTATTGACAGCCCCTTTATACCCGGATAATATTATGCGCCTACGTATCCAACTCAGGAAAAAACCCATGGACCTCTCCGCCTCCCGCCTCTGCACGGCTTTCGCCGGTGAAACCCGTATTGCCGCCGGCGGTTTGCGCTATGTGGCCAGCCAAGCCAAGGCGTGGATCGATCACGGAGAAAACGCGCCCATTCTGATCTTCGACAATCTCACCAGCGAAGTCATCGAGGTCGATTTCCGCGGCTCGGCCGACGAGGTCGCTGCTCGCTTTCTGGAACCAACAGCACAGCCTCCCGCGCAAGACCCTATTCCCGAACAACCACGCGGTCGCGGTCGCCCCAAGCTGGGCGTGGTGGCCCGGGAAGTTACTTTGCTACCCCGCCACTGGGAATGGCTGCGCAAACAGCCGGGCGGGGCCTCCGTGGCCTTGCGCAAGCTGGTGGAACAAGCCCGCCGCGACAACCAGGCGCGCGACCGTGTGCGCGATGCGCAAACAGCGGTTTACCGCTTCATGACCACCATTGCCTCGCACCTGCCCGAATACGAGGAGGCGCTGCGCGCTTTGTACGCGGGCAACGCCAAACAGTTTCAGCAGGAAATCGCCAACTGGCCACCGGACATTGCAAGCCACATTAAGAAGCTCGCCCTGCCCGCTTTTAATGCGCAATGAGTGAACGGAATGGCTCCGCGCTGACGTGGGGATTGGCATCGCGCGATCCAGGCGCGCTCGCCGACTGACAAGGTCACCGGTTTCGGTTAACATCCTACCGCCGCTTACCGCCCCCGCTATCGCTGCCTGGAGCCCGCCATGAAAACCCGCGCCGCCGTCGCCTTCGCCTCGGGAAAACCACTGGAAGTGATTGAAGTGGACCTGGACGGCCCCAAGGCCGGCGAAGTACTGGTGGAACTGAAAGCCACCGGCGTTTGCCATACCGATGCTTTTACCCTGTCCGGCGACGATCCGGAAGGCGCGTTTCCCACCATACTCGGCCACGAAGGCGCGGGCATTGTGGTTGAGATAGGCGCGGGCGTGAAATCGGTTAAGCCCGGCGATACGGTTATTCCGCTGTACACGCCGGAATGTCGCGAGTGCGACTACTGTCTGAATCCCAAAACCAATTTGTGCCAGGCCATTCGCGGCACTCAGGGCCAGGGATTAATGCCCGATGGCACCAGCCGTTTTTCTTTGGATGGCAAACCGCTGTTGCACTACATGGGTTGCTCCACCTTTTCCAATTACACAGTACTACCCGAAATCGCCGTGGCGAAAATTCGCGAAGACGCACCGCTGGATAAAGTCTGTTACGTCGGCTGCGGTGTCACCACTGGTGTGGGTGCGGTCGCTTTCGATGCCAAGGTGGAACCGGGCTCGCGCGTGGTGGTATTTGGCCTGGGCGGCATTGGCCTCAACGTTATCCAGGGTGCGCGACTGGTGGGTGCGTCGCAAATCGTCGGCGTGGACATCAATCCAAACAAGGCGCCGCTGGCGGAAAAATTCGGCATGACGGATTTTGTAAATCCGAAGGACGTGGATAACTTGGTGGAGGCCCTGGTGGAGATTACTCAGGGCGGTGCCGACTACAGTTTTGAATGCATCGGCAATGTAAACACCATGCGCCAGGCTTTGGAGTGTTGCCACAAAGGCTGGGGCGAATCGATTATTATCGGCGTCGCCGGTGCCGGCCAGGAAATTTCCACCCGCCCCTTCCAACTGGTAACCGGGCGAGTGTGGCGCGGTACAGCCTTCGGTGGGGCCAGGGGCCGAACCGATGTGCCCAAGATTGTCGACTGGTTCATGGACGGTCAAATCAATATTGACGATCTGATTACTCATACCATGCCGCTGGAAAACATCAACAATGCCTTCGATCTGATGCACAAGGGAGAGAGCATTCGCTCCGTTGTCCTTTACTAGTGGGTTATATTGTAAGCAAACCATTAACCCGCGTTTCCCTCACCTTTAATGACCTTCCCTGATTTTTATGCTTAATCCTGACGCGCTGCAACAACTTTCCCAACTTAAAAAATCCATTGAAGAGAGCAAGGACATCGCGGAAGGCGTTGTTCGCGGCACACAAAACCGCTTCGGCTTTGTCGCCCTCGACGATGGGCGCGAAGCCTTCCTGCCGCCGGAGGAAATGCAACGCGTGCTGCCCGGCGATCGGGTGAAAGTCAGCCTGACGGAAAACGACAAGAAAAAACACGAGGCCAAGTTGGAGAAACTCATTGCCTCGGACTTAAAAGAGTTCGTGGGGCGCTATGTCGAAAAAGGCAAGAATCACTTCGTGTGCGCGGATCATCCGCAGTTGTCCCGCTGGTTCTTTGTACCCCCCAGTCAACGCAAAAATTTTAAAAGCGGCGACTTTGCCAGCGGCCGCATCGTTCGCCACCCCTTTGGCGACGGCAAGGCACAGATCAAGATTACCGCAAAAATCGGAAAAGCCGACGACATCGGCATTGAACGTCAGTACATGATTCACAAGCACAAACTCGCCACCGACTGGAATGACGCAGCGCTGCAACAGGCGAAAGCCATCAGTAAAGAAGCGGTGGATCACGATGTCGATGAGCGCGAGGACCTCCGTGATCTGCACTTCGTTACCATCGACGCCGAAAGCACTCAAGACATGGACGATGCGCTTTACGCCGAGGTAAGCGAAAATGGCTGGACATTGTACGCCGCCATCGCGGATCCAGCGGCAGGCGTAGACCCGGGCACTCCCTTGGATATCGCGGCCAGGGAACGGGCATCTTCGGTTTATTTCCCCGGTCTATCGCTGCCCATGTTCCCCGTCGAATTATCCCAGGGCAAATTTTCCCTGTTTCCCGAGGTCGAGCGCCCGGCGCTGGTATGCAAACAGCATATTAGCCCCGTGGGTGAGATTGTGGACTTCAGTTTCAGCAATGCGTTGATTCGGTCCCGACATAAACTGAGCTACCAACAGGTAGCCGATTTTCTGGAAAAGGACAATACCTCAGCCATTCCCGAGGGAACAGCCGAACTCTTGCGCCACCTACATGCAATTGCCAAAGCGCGCAACGGTTACCGCAGCGAACATCACGTGGTGCTTGACGATAAAGCCGATTACGTTTTTCGACTCAACAAGCAACAGAAAATCGAATCAATTGAGCTGCGCCAAACCACCCTGGCACACCAAGTCGTCGAAGAAGCAATGCTTGCCACGAACTGCAGCGCCGGCGCATTCCTGGCGGCGATCGGGTCGCAAGGCGATGAAGCCGGCGGCGGACTTTTTTCCAGTCACGCCGGTTTTCGCTTGGAACGGCTGCAAGAAATTGAGCAGCTTTTAAAAAAGGATAAGCCCGAGTTGGACAACGCGGGGCTTGCCGAATTGGAAAACTACCGGCGGTTAATTCGCGCATTGCAGCAGGATACGGCCGACTCGTTGCTGTTGGCCACCTTGAAACGCCGCTTGCAACCGGCTCGAATCAGCACTGAACCAGGTCCGCACTTCGGGCTGGGTTTCGCGCATTACGCCACTGTTACTTCACCGATTCGGCGTTATCAGGACTTGCACAATCAACGGATTATCAAACGCCAATTGGCTCAGGAACAACAACAGAAAGGTCTCGACGGCCAAACTTCGTTGGCAAACGAATTACAATCTCGGATTGCCAACAATCGCCAGGCGTGTCGACAACTGGAGCATTGGCTCCTGTGCGAATTCATGGCCAAGCAGGTCGGTCGGGAGTTCGACGCCAAGGTCGTGTCCGTGGGCAGTCAGGGCATTCTGGTAAAACTGCTTGAGACGAGTGCGGAAAGCTTCATCACCCTCCGCAATGGCAACAGCCGCCCGAAATACGACTCCCTAAGAATGACCTTAACCGACGACAATCGCCACTTCCATTTGGAACAGGAACTGCGGGTAAAGCTCAACAAGGTGGATTTGCCCGCCAAGCAAATGCATTTTAGTCTTTGCGAGCCGGCTCAACCGGGAGTGGATGTGGTTGAAGCCACTCCCGAAGGCGCACCGGTCTCGAACAATCACACCCAAGACCAAGCGGAAAAACAATAGAGGCTCGCCATGAAAATAGTCCACATAGTGTTCATTAGTTTTCTGCTGGGCCCAGCTACCGTTGCTCTGGGCCAGGAAGCCAATAGCCAAAACCCTGCCCTACTGGAATGTGCGGACCCCTCCAGTTCCCTGTTGTGGGAAGTCAAAGGCAAGAACAGCACCGTTTACCTGTTTGGCTCGTTACATTTGGGTAACGCCAGCTTTTACCCCTTGCACGAAAAAATCGAGTCCGCTCTACGCGGGGCCGATCACGTGGTGTTTGAAGTCGACCCCCGGTCCATGACAACGCCCCAGGCAATGGCCAAGATTCAACAGCTCGGCAGCCTGGCGCCAGGCGAAAAACTCAGCGATTTCGTGTCGGAACCGGTTATCAACAAGTTCAAGACCACCGTTCAGGAACTAGGCTTGCCGCCGGATAACTTTATGAATTTCCGACCGTGGTTTCTCACCCTAATTTTAACCAGTTTGCAGATGACTTCCATGGGCTACATTCCCGAATACGGCGTCGAAAACTATGTGCTGCGGGAAACGCAACAGACCGCCAATATTCTGGAGCTGGAATCCCTGGACGAGCAACTCGGCTTCCTGGAACACCTGGACGGCGAAGCCTTTCTTGCCTATACGCTCTCTGGTTTCGAAGCCGGCAAGCAAAAGATACAGCTGTTGGTGGACGCCTGGCGCTGTGCCGACAAACCGCAATTGGTCTCTCTGTTTCGCGACGAGTTTGACGTGAGCGGCGCCATGAGTGATAACTTGGTGCAACTGGAAAAAGCCCTGCTTACCGACCGAAACAAACTAATGGCAGACAAAATCCAGGCCTATTTGCACAACGGGGAAGGCAGTTACTTCGTGGTTGTTGGTGCCGCTCATTATATCGGTGAAGGCAGTGTGGTAGAGCTGCTGCGTGCCAAGGACCACGAGGTCGAAGCCATTCGCCTTTGAGTAGGCTGAGTCGAGAGAGGGACAATCAATGGTGGACTGGAAAGAAGTCATTCGCTTCTGGTTCGAGGAACTGGAACCAAAGGATTGGTGGGAAAAGGATGCACAACTCGACGAACACATCGCCAAGCGCTTCATGAACATCCATCTGGCCGCCGTTGCCTGCGAACTTTTTCCCTGGCGCGCGACGGCGGTGGGTTGCCTGGCGGAAATTATTGTGCTGGATCAGTTCTCACGCAACATCCATCGCGACACAGCCCTGGCCTTTGCCAACGATTCACTGGCGCTGGCCCTGGCACAAGAAGCCGTTACCCGTGGTGTGGACAATGATCTAAGCCAAATGCAGCGCACGTTCTTGTATATGCCATTCATGCACAGCGAATCGCCAATCATTCACGAATGGGCGCTGGAATTGTTCGAGAAAAATGGTATTCAGAACAACCTAGACTTCGAAATAAAACACAAAGTCATCATCGACCGCTTCGGCCGCTATCCGCACAGAAATGCGTTATTGGGGAGGGAGTCGACGGCCGAAGAGCTGGCTTTTTTACAGGAGCCGGGATCGTCGTTTTAGGGCGACCTTTTAGAAAGCTTTTCGTGAATGGATTCAGCCGTGGTCTGCCGGGCAGCTCCATTTTTCCATGCTGATCGGATACTTTCGTACAGCGAACTTTGCGGGCTTTCAGGGATTCAAGAGCTTCGCGAGTATCCTGCCATCTAGGGACTGCCTTGCCAAAAACTCCTTAATTGCCTGATTTGTAGAATAGTTTTTGCTCCCATCAAGCTTTTTGGAAAGCAAGCGCTTGTCAAGCTCATCAGATAAGTCGAATACTCGTGATACTCATTATGCCTTGCGTAAACAAAACTGAACCTCGGTGCAGTAAGCAGGTAGTTTTTCACCCAGCCAGGCATTGAAGCGATACCACCAGTAATAATTTTCCAGTGGCCGCAAAAGCCCTCCCGATAGTATCCTGAAACCCCTGACACAGTCTTCCCTGACCACTCCATCATGAAGCAACAGCCGCCGGATGGATCGGAGGCTGAAGGTTTGGTGGTGGTCGGAGCCGGATTTTTTAAATAGACCCGGAAACCACCGAATATAGGCATTTCTTATGCTGGCCACGGGCCCCGTGAAAACCGGAACCCCAATGATTAGTAGTCCACCTGGCTTTGCAACACGGTACATTTCCGATACCGCATAGTCGGGATCATGCAGATGTTCGAGAATCTGCTCGGCAACCAAAACGTCAAAAAAGTTGTCCTCGTACGGAAGGCCATCCTCTATATTGGCCAGCGATATACGATAATGGTTTGCGCCCGCCAGAGCATCCTGGGGCACCTTGCTGATATCCAGGCCGTACCAATCAAACCGACCTGCCGTGCCGGTAGCGCTGACATAGCGAAAAGTTCTGCCGCGACCAACTCCCACATCGAGAATCCGCATATCCTTGTTCTGGCCGGCAAGTCTCTGGTCCGCAAATTGAGCAATCGACTTCGCAAGCGCGGGATATCGAGCCCGTCTAAGGCGGTATTTGAGGGTGCCGGGTTCCACACCAAAGCTCAGGTGTTCATCATCCGACACAAAAGAGACTTCAGAAGCTCGTGATGTCATACACTATTCCGGTTATCAGTCGTTGTCCTCTCAGGTGGGCGGGACTTACAGTTCCCACCGGACTGCCGCCGGGCGGCTAGTTTTAATGGGTGTCCAGCCATCGATTCTACCGACGAACCTGAACTGAACCTTAATACCATCCACTGACCAGTGGACCGGGTAGCGGCAAAAGCCGAAAATGAGTAGGGTACGTACCAAGACTCAATTCAGCGCAATGTGGCGGGAAGAGGTAGGAGTTGGCTATCGCCCACCGACACCGAAGCAGAGAAATTTAAAGGGCAGTGATGACCAAGCTATCCAGCAGCATCATTCTCGCGGCGACACTGGTGTTCGCCGCCAGCACCTTCGCCCGTGAAATCGGGCACAATGAGGTAAGGGAGTTACGTCGCAAGGGCGAGCTTTTGGCTTTCGAGCACATTATTCTGGTGTTGTTTGAACGCCACCCCGAGTCCCAGGTGATCGAAGTGGAGCTGGAACTGAAGGAAGCCCGAGGTGTATTTGTCTACGAAATCGAGATACTCACCACCGAGAACCAAATACGGGAAGTTGAGATTGACGCCCGCACCGGTGAAGTGCTTGGCGACAAACTCGAGGACTGATGAAACTGCTGCTGGTGGAAGATAGCGTAGCGCTGGCCGATGAACTCATGGCGCGGTTGCGCGCCGAGGGCTACGCCTGCGACTGGCTGGTGGACGGCCGCGACGCTGCCAGTGCTCCCGTGACGGACCACTACGATGCTGTCATTCTCGACCTGGGCCTGCCCGGGATCAATGGTCTGGATATCCTGCGGGACTGGCGAAGCCACGGCCTCGGCATGCCGGTCCTGGTACTCACGGCCCGCAACACCTGGAGCGAGCGCATCGCCGGCCTGAGTGCCGGCGCCGACGACTACCTGGGCAAGCCCTTTCACCCGGACGAGCTGATTTTGCGCCTACGCTCGCTGCTGCGTCGCAGCCATGGTGCTGATTCGGCCCGCTTGTTCACGGTCAAGGGTGTTACGCTGGATGAGGAACGGCAATGTGTTTGTCTCGGCGAGACCGACATCAGCCTGACCGCCGGCGAATTCAGCCTGCTCCGCTACTTCATGCTCAACCCACGGGGACTGCTTTCAAAATCGCAGTTGGCCGACCACCTCTATAACCTCGAGGCAGAGCGCAGCAGCAATGTTATCGAAGTTTATATCAGTCGCCTGAGGGAAAAGCTTGGCAGAGGCATTATCGAAACCCAGCGCGGTCAGGGTTATATCTTCCGCGGCCTGCCATGAAACGGCTCTCATCGACCCTGTCGCTCAAGCAACAGCTGGCTGTGGGCATTCTACTGGTGCTGGCCCTGCTCGGCGCCACTATCGGCACGGGCGCCTATATCCTGTTTGATCATTTCCAAGCCCAACTGACCCAGCAGAGCGTTGAGGCCGGCGCCCAGCGCGTCCTGACCGCCATTCGCGACAGCCCCGACGGACCCTATCTCGACCACTCACGCCTTGATCCCGACTTCAACCGTCCCCTTTCGGGTCAGTATTTCCTGATTCGTTTTGATGGGACCCAGTGGCGATCCAGGTCACTGTGGGATACCGACATATTATTGCCGGAAGATCCCAACAACCGGGAATTCCACACTATAGAGGGCCCCGGCAATCAGCAATTACTGGTCCTGACCCAGAGCGTCAAGCGTTTCGGACAGACCTTCTTTATCACCATCGCCAACGATTACAGTCCATTACTGGGGGAATTCCACCTGGCACTTCAGCATTTCATTGTGCTCTGGATCATTGCCTTACTGATTGCACTAGCATTGCTCAATCTCTGGATGCGTCGCGTTCTGCGGCCTCTGGAGAAAGCGCGCACACAGCTTACGGCCATTCAGGCCGGTGAAGAGCGGCAACTGAAGGAACAGGCCCCCCGGGAGTTACTGCCGCTTATCCGTCAAATCAACCTGTTGCTCACCCAGACCCGCCAAAGCCTGCAGCGCTCCCGGAATGCCTTGGGCAACCTCGGGCATGCGTTGAAAACGCCCCTTGCGGTACTATCCAATCTTATCGAACGGGAAGATATCCGCCGACATCCAGATCTGCACCAGGGGCTCCGGACCCAAATCGACCAGATGGGAAACCGGATCCAGAGGGAACTGAGCCTGGCTCACCACGCAGCCGACAGCCAATCCTTCGACTTTTTCCTTCCCGGTAGCGATATACCGCGGCTGGTGGACGCGCTGGAAAGAGCCCATGGCCGTCATCTGGAAATAGCGCAGCACTATGACGGCGATGTCAGCCTGCCCTTTGATCGCACCGACCTGCTGGAAGTGCTGGGCAACCTGCTCGACAACGCCTGGAAATGGGCCCGCACCCGGGTTGAGGTGACCATCGCCGAAGTGCCGGATCATTGGCGGCTGACAGTAGAGGACGATGGTCCCGGCATCAGCGATTTGGCGGGCCGCACCCAGGCCCTTGAGCGGGGTTGCCGGCTGGACGAATCCGTGGCCGGACAGGGGCTGGGGCTTGCCATCGTGGCCGATACGGTAGCTGCCTACGGGGGGAAACTGCAACTGGATAATTCGTCTTTGGGCGGGCTTGCAGTGCGCATCAATCTACCGAGTGGTCGTCCTCCGGCAAACAATGGTTGAGCTGTTTAAAGAGGGAGTTTTCGCTAAAGGTGTTCGAGCCGAACGGTATGGTGAATGATGAAAGTGTGCAGATTGCTACGATTCACTATTCACTATTCACCTGCCCTTACTCCACAATCATATGCGCAGTTGCCTCAAATTCCGCTTCCTGCTCATCGATAAACTTAAACTGACTCCAAGCCATGCGAATGACGTCGTTATGATGCAGGCGCACCCGGCCGAAAACTGTTTCACCGTTCAGGTAGGTGCCATTGGTGCTGTTTAGGTCTTCCAGGTAGTATTCACGGTGTCCCTTGAAATGGGAGTTGTGCTCAACATGAATGACGGCATGCTTGCCGCTGACCGCCTCTTCGTCGATTTGAACTGTATTGGATGGATGGCGCCCAATGGTCAGGGCCTGGTCCGCAATTTCGAAGCGGTGGGCAACGATCTCTTCAATCAATTGTGCCAGCAAAGCCATGAATTTACCTCGTCATTGGTTTTTGGCATTCTAGTTCGATCAGCTAGCCAACCGCTGTGAACCCCGTTACGGATTGGAATACTGCTGTCACAGCTCAGCCAGTAACTTGCGCAAGGCCTCCGCCATGGCTCCCGCGCTGGTGTAGCGCTTGTCCGGATCCTTTTGCAGGGCTTTGTTGATCATGCGCGTCACGCCAGCCGGCAAATCCGGTCGCAGCTCACGAATACTCCGCTGCCTTTCGTTGATAATGTTATAGGTAAGATTGGCCAGGTTGTCACCGGTAAAAGGCAGCGCACCGGTCAAGAGTTGATACAGCGTTACCCCGAGGCTGTACACGTCTGTCTCGCGCCCCACCCTGCCACCCTGGAGCTGTTCGGGCGACATGTACAACGGACTCCCAAGAAGATCGCCGGTACTGGTCTTGGCACTGTCCACTATCCGTGCAACACCAAAGTCAGTGACCTTGATGTGCCCGTTTTTCGGCTGGTACATGATGTTGGCCGGCTTGATGTCGCGGTGGATGATCTGATTCTGGTGAGCATATTCCAGAGCATCCGCCACCTCGGCACCAATACGCAGCACTTCGATGGCCGGCAACAGGTCAGGCTCTTTGCTATACGCGCTTAGCGCATTACCCTTGATGTAGTCCATGGCGATGAAGGCAAGGTCGTGCTCCTCGCCCACGTCGTAGACGATTACTATATTGGGGTGGTTGAGCCGACCCGCCGCTTCAGCCTCGCGGAAAAAACGCTGCTTGAATTCATCCAGTTGCAGGGCATCGAGTTGGGCGTAGCTCAAGGTTTTGATGGCCACTTCCCGCGCGATTTTTGGATCGCGCCCCAGATAGACAACGCCCATGGCGCCGCGGCCCAGCTCCCGCTCGATCTCGTAGCGCCCCAGTACTGGTTTGCTGATACTGGACTCGGAAATAATCAGGGTTTTGGCGATGTCTGCGTCTTTACCAATGGTCGATGCCCCGCCGCTGCTGAACGCCATCAGCTTTTCGACCTTTTCAGCGGCGTCGCGGAAATGCTTTTGGCGGGAGACGATGGCCATATAGGTTTTGACCGCTTCTCCGTAGTGACGTTTGCGTTCCTGTTGCGAGGCAATGTCATACATCAACCCCAGTACGGCTTCGCTGGTAAGGCATTCGCGCACCGCGAGCAAGGCATCGTCGCCGCGACCGTCGCGAAAAAGCTGCAGGCCCAGCTGATAGCGCGCGCCGTGCGCCACCGCCTGCAATTGCAAGGTCTGATTGTTTCGCCGCTTCCAGAACACGATCAACAGATGGCCCAGCACCAAAAATTGCACGGCCAATCCCAGTGGCAACCACTGCCATTGGGTGATTTGCCAACCCAATTGCACGACCAGCAAAACCACGACCAGCAGGCAGGTGGCCAGCACACCCGCCGTATACGAAAGTCGAGGAAGCAACATCATGAGATACAGAACCAACAACAGCAGTAGCGCCAATTCTACTCCGGTAAACCAAAACGGTATGCGGTAGTAACTGTTCTGATCCAAATGACTCAGTGCGTTGGCGATGGCGTGCAACTCGGTTGAACCTGCAGCGCCCAGGAGAATCAGGTTGTCGGCCAGGCGATCTTCCAGCGCTTCATCCAGGGAATAGCGATTCCCCGACAGCGGGTTGGGATAAGGCATGAAATGGCCGTCAGCCGACAGCGGAAATTGCAGGGCCCCCAGTTGCACTCCGGTATACTCGTGCCAGGTTAGTTGGTCGATATTGGCAAGCCGCGCATAGATCTCCAGGAGAAACGATGTGTGCAGTTGCCCCTCGTCCTGCCACAACGTCCCTATATTGTTGCCGCTCAATGCCTGGCCGCTGTCGCTTTCAGGCAACCGGGGGCGCAGCCAAGCGGGCAACCAGCGAGCATAGTCTGTCGCTGTTGAGGGCTGCCGTTGGACAGCAGCGCCACCGACGATGACTGTCTCGGGGCTGCCGACAACCACCTGCGGGTGTTCGCCAAAACGACGCAAGCCGCGAGCAACCCCGAGGTAGGCCGAAATCGCGTTGCGCTGCTCATTACCAATGGCTGCGGATGTGCCCTCGCCGTTGCCGATCAGGTCGTCGAGCAGATGCTCCGCCGTGCGCGGTTGCGTGGCGAGCGGCTTGGGCAAGAGCAGGCCAACGGTAATTTTGTCACTGGCGGTCAGGCGATTTAGTAGGCGATAGGTTCGGTCAGCCTTGCCAGGGTCCTCGATCAGGTAGCCGATTTCGTCAGCCGGGAGTTCGACGATCGACACCCCCAAGGTGGGTCGTGGCGGCGTCTGCAAGGCAACGCCTATCTGGAATAGAAATTTATCGAAGCTCTCGAACGCGGGTGGCGTTGTCGGACTCAAAAACAGGGCCAAGCCGAGGGCACCGGCCAGGGCGCGAAGATTAAACCAAGCTGCAATTGTTTCCGCGATCTGTTTCATTATGCGAACAGCTTAGCTTTACTTGGGATACTATTTCTACTCGGTATAATAAACACCGGGTATCCAGCTCTTTTTTATTTTTAAAGTTTTGGTGAAATCATCGGGCAGTTCATGAACAAACTCGAATTCGTGAGTGCCGATGGTCACCACGTCGCCCACGGCAAAAATATGGTCGTCAACCCGCTTGCCACCGAAGGCGATTCCGTTGGTGCTGCGGCAATCCGCCATCACATACAGATCGCCCTGCTTTTTGACGGTCGCATGCTGCGCACTTACTGTTCCATCGTCCAGAACAATGGTGTTATCCGCCCCGCGTCCGATAGTCAGGAAGTCTGTCAATTCCACGGCCCCAACCGCTGCCCCGTTTGCATAGTGCCGAAGATAGGCCATAAAAGAAGTCTCTAGTCACTAATCTCTAGTCGCTAGTCGACCCACCCCCTGTCCGTGTTTTTTGACTAGCGACTAGGGATTAGCGACTAGCGACTTGGCTGCTTATTCCCACTCAATAGTCACCAGTGGCTTACTGGATACATCATAGGTCACCGGCGACACCCCCGCAATTTCGTTGATAATGCGGTTGGAGACCCGCTCCAGCAGTTCGTAGGGCAGATGCGCCCAGCGGGCGGCCATGAAGTCCACGGTTCCACGGGGTGTAGCGCGAAGACCCACTCATAGTGTTGGCCATCCCCCACGATACCGACCGATTTTTGCGGAATAAAGATGGCAAAGGCCTGACGTGTTTTGTGATAGCCGTCCGTCACGTTGCTCCCTGGTAGGGCCATTGGGCTCAGGATCCATATCCTGGCGGCCAGTCTGGCAGTGGTAAACCGGCGCGAACCCACCGCCTGGTGAACGAAAATTTGTCGTCTGACCCTGATACAGTCTTGCCGCCACCCACTGCACCGCGCCATCGTAAACGTAGTTGCGCAGGTCGTACTTGAATACCAGCGGCGAGGATTCGCCCAGCGCGAGGCGCTCTCCGGGCGGAACCAGCGCCTGGGCAACGTAATCGCCCGCCATTATTTCACTCCACACTCGCTTGGTGATCTTGCCGCCGCGCCAGGCGGCCTTGCTGCCGTAACCGCTCGCGGGTTTGAAAAACAACCGCTTGCGCTCAGCCCACAGGCGATCAGCCTGGGCGGGGTCGACAACCTCGGTACGCGGAATGCTCTCCAGAAGAATCTGCTGAAGGTTATCCGGTACCTGCAGGGCATGGAGTTCCGCCGGGTCGGTAAGCAGCGCCAGATTGCGCTTGTCGGCATAGAGGGCGTGGGCCTGCGGATGGGGCGTCAGCACCACCGCGTTGGCCAGGTAGGCTTCGCAAATAGCGGAAACGTTGGTCTGGGCGAGCAGAAAATCCGTCAGCCGGTTGTAAACCAGGTCGATTGCCAGATTTTTAGCCCATAGCCTCCCGTCTTTGTACTGTAGTTGCTCCGGCGTCACGATGACGGCGTCGAGTCCGTGGCGTTGGAATAACCTTCGGAACAGCACAAATTCCGGATAAAGGTATTGCTCCACTGGGTTTTCATCGACAATGGCGATGGATTTCAGGGGCCGATCCCGACCCGACAGCCCCCATTCCCGCTGAAACATGGCAACGATGGCCTGTTCCAGCTGGTGGGCGGTAGCTGCGGTGGCAATAAGATTTTCCACCCCCGGGCAGCAGGCGCGCTGGGCCCGGGCCAGCACGGCATTGAGCAGGGCGCCGCCGGCATTGGTGTTGATTTCGATCAACCCAACAGATTCGGTGCCGATGTGAAAGTCATAACCCATAAAAACGCTTTTGGCACCGCCGGGATCGTGGCGGGTGATGGGCGGCGCGGCATCGAGAACTCTTTCCCGCCACGGTGGGGATTGCACCACCGTTTCGATCGCACCAATTACAGCCTTCATGCGTTGGATGTGGCTATCGGCGACGAAGACTGGCTGTGCGGAAAAGAGATAGGGGCAGCGCTCCCGGGTCATCTGGTAGAGCCCCTGCTCTCCCAATTCCATTTCCAGCGCCCGACTTAACGCGCCTTCGTCGAGACTCAAGCAAAAGCATTCGCGGTTGAGAGCGGTCAGGCCTTCCGGCAAGGCGCAAAGGTTTTCCTGAAAGATATGGGATGTCATAAGGTCGAAGGCTCCAATCAGCCCGGATTGTTGCTGCCAGGCACCAGAAACAACGGCAATTCATCACGAGCCAATCCTTCGGCCATTTGGCTGCGAACTGAATTGGCCACGCACAAAAACAGGATGCGCTTGATTCGGCTTGAGGCTGTATGGCCAGGTGATGGATTACCGACTGTCATGAGTTTTGCTGCCAATGAGCAGGCACCACCAGTACCGGGCGCCGGGCGGTCTCGCACAGTTTGGCGGCGGTGGTGCCAATAACCTTACTCTGCAACCACCCCTGACCGTGCTTGCCAACAATAATCAGCGTGCACTCCCGCTCGGCGGCAATCCGGGCGATGCTGTCGCAGGGCTTACCCTCTTCCATCAGTACAGTGACTTGTTTTGCCTGAGACGGCAGCCGTTTGCGGACACCGTTAAGCCCTGCGTCAACCGTGCGGGGCCAATCGGGCAAGCGCTCCAGGGCCTCGGGCGTCAATACCGTCAGCAGGTCGGTTTGCCCCGCCGCGGCGGCCAAATGAATAACGGCCTCTTCCGCGCCGCGAGCTTGGTTTGACAGGTCCGTGGCCAGCAACACATGGTCAAGCGTGTGTTTGCAAACTGCCTCGCAATGTTTGCGGGTTTTATCGGCACTGGGCTCCACCCATTCCAGGAGGACCGGCTGTGTCGTTTTGCGGATCACCTCGCGAGCAACGCTGCCGAGAAACAGGCCGCGAATCCGGCTCTGTCCCCGGGGGCCGATAACAACCAGGTCGGCATTGACTTCGCCGGCAACAGCCAATACTGCATCGGCCACCGCGCCCGCATCGCGCACGGCCGTATCCACCTCCAGGCCCTCCTCCCGCAATGGAGCGGCGCACTTTTCCAGCCAGTTCCGGTAGTCATCTTCATGGCCATAGCCGGCAAACTGGTTGTAGCCCACCTGAATCACATGGGTGAGGGTGACCTTGTTGATTCCCCACTTCTTCAGATCAGGGAGGCAATCAAGAATTGACTCTTCGGCCGGTGAGAGATCCAGAGCAACGAGCGCGGAGGTAAACATCAGGCGTTCTCCTTATCGAGGGATACGGCACCGACGGGTTTGCGAGCCTTTTCCGTAGCGGGGAACCAGTGGCTGGTGCGGTTGGCGAAGGCCACCAGGGAAAGCATCACCGGCACTTCCACCAGTACGCCAACCACGGTGACCAGGGCCGCGCCGGAGTTGAGCCCGAACAGACCAATAGCCACTGCCACCGCCAGTTCGAAGAAGTTGGAGGTGCCTATCAATGCGCAGGGAGCAGCGATATTGAAGGGTACGCGCCACAAATAGGCCGCGGCATAGGCGATGGCAAAGATGCTGTAGGACTGAATCAACAGCGGTACGGCGATCAAACCAATCAACAGCGGCTGATCGAGAATAATCTGCCCTTGAAACCCAAACAGCAGTATCACCGTGGCCAGCAGCCCCAGCACCGACAAGGGTTTAATGCGCGAGGTAAAGCGCGCTACCTGAGCTTCCCCCCGCACGCCGGGACCGGCCTTGCGGATCAGCTGCATTCGGGTCAGGGCACCGGCCACCAGCGGGATGATGACGTAGAGCACCACCGACAGCAGTAGCGTCTCCCAGGGCACACTGATATCCGTGACCCCGAGCAACAAGGCGACGATTGGCGCAAAGGCAAAAATCATGATGACATCGTTAAGGGAGACCTGCACCAGTGTGTAGGTGGCATCCCCCCGGGCCAGTTGCGACCAGATAAACACCATGGCGGTACAGGGAGCGGCGCCGAGCAATATCATGCCGGCAATGTACTGGCTGGCGTTGGCCGGGTCGATCAGGTCGGCGAAGAGAAACTCAAAAAACAACACACCCAGCGCCGCCATGGTGAAGGGCTTGATCAGCCAGTTAACCACCAGGGTAATCACCAAACCCTTCGGGCGCTTATGAATATGCTTGAGGCTGGTGAAATCCACCGACACCATCATTGGGTAAACCATGAACCAAATCAGCGCCGCCACCACAAAGTTGACCGAGCCATACTCCAATCCGGAAAGCTTTTGGAACACCCCCGGTATCAAATTGCCCAGCGTCAGCCCGGTGATAATGCAGAGCAATACCCACAGGGACAGGTAGCGCTCAAAGAAGCTGAGGGGCGAAGCGGCGGGTTTGGAATCGGTCATGAATTAGAAACTCCTTGGGTTTTGACGGGGAGCCGAGTGGCTCGTGGGCAAGCCCAGAGAGATGAATATCGTTACCACCAGCATCGCACTGGAAATCCACAAACAGGCACTCAGCCCGGCGGTGCCCCGGCCGGCCAGTTGAAATACCCAGCCCGAGAGCACTGTGCCGATCAAGCGCCCCATGGCGTTGGCCATGTAGTAAAAGCCCACATCCAGCGACACGCCGTCACGACCGGCATAGCTGACGATCAGATAGCTGTGCAGCGAGGAGTTGATGGCAAACAGGACGCCGAACAATAAAAGACCGCCAATCAGAATCAGGGCGGGATTCATCCCCGCGCCCAACCCCAGCGCAATTAACACCGGTAAGATAGTCAGGCTGGCTGCCCACAATGTGGCCGCCCGCCCGTCGGGAACCGATTCCCCTGCCCTGCCGCTGTTAGTAATGCGCGGCGCAATTGCCTGCACCGCACCGTAGCCAATCACCCACAGGGCAAGAAAGCCACCGGTCTGGCTGTGGTTCCAGTTTAGGGTTTGCGACAGGAACACAGGCAGGGCCACCACAAACCAAACGTCACGGGCACCAAACAACAACATGCGGGCGGCGGAAAGAATGTTGATGGCGCGACTTTTGGAAAAAATGTCCCGAAACTTCGGCTTGTTTTTGGCCTTGCCCAGATCCTTCTTCAGCAACACCAGGCTCGACAGCCACACCAGCGCCAGGGCCACGGCCATGGCCCCCACGGCACCGGCGAAGCCCAGCCACATGAGCAGCACCCCGCCGAGGAAGAAACCGGCCCCCTTCAAGGCGTTTTTCGAACCGGTGAGAATAGCCACCCATTTGTAGAGCGTACCCTGCGCATCGGCAGGCACCAGCAGCTTGATCGAACTCTTGGCGCTCATCTTGTTCAGGTCCTTGGCGATGCCGGACAAGGCCTGGGCAGCCATCACCCAGGGCACGGTCAGCATCGCCGCGGGCACCAGCAGCATGGACAAAGCGATCACCTGCAACGCCAGCCCAATATTCATGGTGCGATTGAGGCCCAGATGCGCGCCCAACCAACCACCCACCAGATTGGTAATCACCCCGAAAATCTCGTAGAACAGGAACAAGAGCGCGATGTCCAGCGGCGAGTAACCCAGCCCGTGGAAGTGCAGCACCACCAGCATGCGCAGGGCGCCGTCAGTGAGGGTGAAGGCCCAGTAGTTGCCGGTTACCACCAGATATTGGCGAATCTCAGGTGAGAGTTGGCTCAACATGGTTATGCGCTCTGATCTAATCGTCCGACTTTTAACGCCAACTCGGCGGTACGATTGGCGTAGCCCCACTCGTTGTCATACCAGGCGTAGATTTTTACCTGAGTGTCGTTGACCACCATGGTGAAGGGCGCATCGATAATGCTGGAGCGCGGGTCGGTTTTGTAATCGATGGACACCAGCGGCCGTTCCTCGTAACCCAGTATGTCTTTGAGTGGGCCGGACTCGGCGGCAGCTTTCAATAACTGATTGACGGCCCCGACCGTGGTCGGTTTCTCCACCTCGAACACACAATCGGTCAGCGAGGCGTTGGCCAGAGGCACCCGCACTGCGTGGCCGTTGAGCCGGCCCTTAAGCTCCGGAAATATCTCGGTAATAGCGGTGGCCGAACCGGTGGTGGTGGGAATCAAACTCATGCCACAGGCACGGGCTCGCCGGAGATCCTTGTGGGGCGCATCGAGTATGGTCTGGGTGTTGGTCAGATCGTGGATGGTGGTCATGCTGCCGTGGCGGATGCCAAGGTGTTCATGAATCACCTTAACCACCGGCGCCAGGCAATTGGTGGTGCAGGAGGCGGCGGTAACAATATTGTGAGTTCGCGGATCATACAAGTGATCATTCACGCCCATCACCACGTTCAATACGCCCGGCTCTTTCACCGGCGCGGTCACCACCACCCGCTTAACACCCTGAGCCAGATAAGCGTTAAGTACCTCGACTTTTTTCATCTTGCCACTGGCCTCGATCACCAGATCGCAGCCCGACCAATCGGTGTCCTCAATGCGGCTGTTGCGGCTGGTGGCAATACGCTGTCCGTCCACCACAATGGCATCGTCCTCAGCGGTAGCCTCATAGCACCAACGGCCGTGGACCGAATCAAACGTCAATAAATGCGCCAGGGTGGCCGCATCCCCGCCGGGGTCATTGATATGGACAAACTCGACTTCGGGCCAATCCCAGGCGGCGCGCAATGCCAGCCGCCCCATGCGGCCAAATCCGTTGATGCCAATTTTGATACTCATAACCAACTCCAGAATGCAGGGGTGATAAAGGCGAACGTTAATTGGGGGTTTGCAGCGCAGGCAGGACCCAGTGGTCTAGCGACAATCACTGTCTTGTTTGTGCCGCTCAATATCCCGAAGGCGGGACAGATCTTCCTTGTAAGGCGTCTCTGCCCCAAGGCCTTCCTGGGCGGTAGCGAGTACACCGCGCTGCCACGGCGCCAAGTCGACATGAAGTCTGTAGTACACCCATTGCCCCTCCCGGTGATCGCTCACCAGATTACAAGCGCGCAATTGAGCCAGATGGCGGGAAATCATGGGTTGTGACACGCCCAGGGAATCGGCGATATCGCAGACACAAAGCTCATCCCGGGCCAGCAACAACATAACGCAGCGCAGCCGGGTCTCGTTTCCCAGGCATTTGAAAAATTGCTCACCTTTCATGGGGGGCACTCCGTTTGGATGTGCGACGCTTTTCCTCAATGATCACCAAATACGCGAGACGCGTCTTGAGCTCTTTGAGCGCCAGTTGAAAATCCAGGAGGCGGTTGCCGGCGGCCGGGTCATCCACCGCCCAATGAATGGTGTCAAACCGGCCTTTGACGCTGGGGCAGGCCTCATGCGCGCGGTGGCACAGGGTGATGACGTAATCGAAGCTATCATTCTGATAGGTCTGCAATGGCGTGCTTTGCTGGTGGGAAATATCCATGCCCTGCAACCTCATCACTTCCACCGCCAACGGATGCAATCCCCGGGGCTGGGTGCCAGCACTGTAGACATCAAACAACCCATCCGCCATATGACGCAGCAGACCTTCCGCCATTTGCGAGCGGGCGGAATTGCCCGTACAGATAAACAGGACACGGCTTTTCATAACTGACCTCGTAGAAACTGCCCGGGGCCTTTTAGTTAGTACCCGATTTACATATATGCGGATAATCATATATTTTAGGGATGGCGAGGTCAATCCGGTTGCCATTGGCGCGGTTTGAAGTAATGGCTTTATACCCGAATTCGATGTCCTATTTATATCGCTTTACATTGAAACTACGGCAGTATAAACAGCTCTGCACGTCTTCGTTATTCCGGCTGCATAGCCTGCTATAGCTGCAACGCCATTTTTAAATCTTCGTGTTCAAAAGCACTGGACATCCGAGCGATCTCTGCACGCCGGGCACCCACTGTTTCAGCCACCGACCGCCAGGTGCGTGTGGCTCCGGCTACCTCGCGGATAACAACTCGCGCTGACTTCAAGCTTAAGCCGAAGTACTCTGACGCTCCCTCCAATAGATCTACCGAACAAGTGCCTTCGTTTAGATCGATATTAGTAGTCAGGATGCGCGCTTTCACATCCACTGGCGTCGGATTCAAGTCGTAAGCTGGCGACAACACCCAGCCACCCTGCCCTGCCCATAGAAAGCCATGGTTGCGCAAATGATCGTCAACATTGGACACCAGTACATTGAAGGCCACGCGACGATAAAGCTGTGCCGCATCCATTTTGGCTTGCACTCCATGCGCTGTCAGGGCATCAACCAGTTCGGGGTAGCTACCACGTTCTCCATCCTTTGATCCCGTCATTGACATAGCGGACAGAAAGGGAACGCGCCATCCATTGACGCGATCGAAACGACGCGACAACAGTACCGCTTTTCCGGCAACCTGTACCAATTGATGCTCTGGTGTCTCAATACCCGCCCGCTCAGCCAGCCTGAGTGCAATCTCTTCCCAGGTTTCAATACTGTAGTCATCCGCTTCTTTGGGAAATTTGGCAATCGACAAATGACCGTGCTGGTCGATCACAGACGCCTTGGGCCGGGCACCACCCAGCGACGAACCCGGCGCAAAAATCAGCCGAAAATCTTCGTCCGTTTCCTCGTCACGATTGATACGTTCGGTGATATGCAGCAGGCGGCCGAGTTCAACCAGTGGCGGAACGCCCTCGCGTACCGGCGCCTGGAATGCCTCCTCGCCACTCCAACGAAAACGCAGTGCACCGAGCCGGGTTTCGTCCGCCACACCAAGCAGGTAATGTAATTCCCCCAAGGTGCGCACCTGCCGTCCTTCCTTCTCCGCCAGACGCCGCTCAGCACGTTGCATCAAGCGCCGGCCCCAAGTATCCGGTGCAGAGTCGCCTATCGAACCGAATATGGCCTGTCCCCCCTGTGGCGGAAACGTTCCTGCCGTCAAGGTCAGTGCCGGTTCGATTGAAAACCGGTGTGCATCCTCAAGCCAGGCCGGATCGTATTCAAAGGTAACGGTCTTGTTCCGTCGTGACATTTGCCGACGCAACAACCCCAATCGACGCACTTGCCCTTCCAGATCAATGTGGACTTCGACATCAGTCATGAGACCGTTTCCTTGTCGCACTGGGCATACGGACACGCTTGGGCAACTCTGCTGAAGAGAGGGCTTGCCCGACTTCATCCTGAGCGGGGTCAGCAAGCTGATCGAGCCCCTTGAGCAGACCCAAGGCCTGTAAAACGGCGGCGTAGATACCAATGCTCACGCCGGGATCACCGGATTCGACCCGCTGAAGCGTCGCCCGACTGGTAAACGCACGGTCCGCGACCACTGCCATCGTTAACCGACGCCTCTGCCGCGCTTCCCGGATATCTGTACCCAATTTGCGCAGTACGCGCTTGACGGCGGCGGACGGGTGATGAGGGGTGGGCATAGCGTTATCTTCAAATAGCTTTAAGCGGTATTAATGTATCACGATGAATACATAATTCCAACCACTCGTCTACCTACGTTCAAGTCCATCAGGGACTTCCGGCGGCGCTTCAATCTGACACCTCGCTGTGTCGTGTGGGACCTGGAGGAAGTGGAAACCTGGATCGAAGCGCAAACGGGAATCCAGATTAGAAAAAGTAACCCCCGCTTCGGGACCTGACGTCAGGCAAACGCATTTCTCACCCGGTACGTTCCCACAACAACCGACCGTTGGTTATGCGGTCAGCAGCTCCATATCACCGTGGTCTCTCACCGGATGGCGACTTGCCTCCTTGGCGATATTCACTTCCAGCGCGGCTCTCGCCGCCTCCAGCACGCCAGTATCAAACTGGTAGCCACTTCGTGTCTTGAGCCAGTCAAGCACTTCCGCCAAATGCCAGATCGAGGCACTGCCTTCGTGCACCGGCATGGGAAATGTCGTCCGGTGAGCGAGCATGAGCTTGCGCATCGCCTGGCGGGAAATTCCCACGATGTCCGCAACATCCGTCAGGCCGACAAGATCCGGGGAGGCCTCAATCAACCGTGCCGAGGGTATCGCCTGTTTGACATCGACCAAGGCGGTGCGGACCGCTTCCTCGGCACTATCGGCCTCGCGGGAGAATTCCAACGCAAGGCGGCCAAGCTGCCCCACGCCAACCAGAGCGTCATCACATCCGGCCGCTCCCAGGCGCTCCACCAGGGCATCCAGGTCACTGTCGTGTTCAGCCAATTGGTATTTCAGAGTGAAAATGTATTCCATAGGTCAATCCTCGGACTCCGTCTCGTTCCGGCGCTTATGTATGGAGCATTTGTCACCACCCTGCGCAACGCCCGGGCATGGCTACCGGGATTTCTCGGCGTGCTCCACACACTGGTGATGCAGAATTCACCACACCGGCACTCCTCATCGGTGTATGGGCAGTAAATCCTGCCCCACGCGTGACTGCCACCCACCTCCACTCGCCAGCCCTGCTCTTCCGCGTGCCTGAGGGCTTTTTCAACATCCTTTTTCGGGTGTGCTGGGCGAGCCATGCGATGTCTCCAGTATCGGCTTTACCATTCGGGTTGTCAATTGACAACCCGAATGGTGAGTGGCGCATTTTGCATTGTTTTTTCACTCCCACTCAATGGTCGCGGGTGGCTTGCTGGAGATGTCATAAGTCACCCGCGACACCCCCGCAATTTCATTGATAATACGGTTGGAAACCCGCTCCAGCAGTTCGTAGGGCAGGTGCGCCCAGCGGGCAGTCATGAAGTCCACGGTTTCCACGGCGCGCAGGGCGATGACCCATTCGTAGCGGCGGCCATCGCCCACCACGCCCACGGATTTTTCCGGAATAAAAACGGCAAAGGCCTGACTTGTTTTGTGATACCAATCCGCTTTTCTGAGCTCTTCCAGGAAGATGGCGTCGGCCTCGCGGAGGATGTCGGCATATTCTTTTTTAACTTCGCCGAGGATTCTGACGCCCAAGCCGGGGCCAGGAAATGGATGGCGGTAGACCATGTCGTAGGGCAGCCCCAGTTCCAGTCCAATCTCGCGCACTTCGTCCTTGAACAATTCCCGCAGCGGTTCCACCAGCTTTAGATTCATTTCCTCCGGTAAGCCACCCACATTGTGGTGTGACTTAATCACGTGTGCCTTGCCGGTTTTCGCGGCGGCGGATTCGATAACGTCGGGATAGATGGTTCCTTGGGCCAGCCATTTCACGTCTTTTAAGTCGTGCGCCGCGCTGTCGAATACATCAATGAAGGTGTTGCCGATAACCTTGCGCTTGGCTTCCGGGTCGGCCACTCCGGCCAGGTTATCGAGGAACTGCTTTTCGGCGTCCGCGCGAATAACTTTTACCCCCATGTGCTTGGCGAACATGTCCATCACCTGATCGCCCTCGTCCTTGCGCAGCAGACCGTTGTCGACGAACACGCAAGTTAGTTGATCACCGATAGCCTTGTGCAACAGCGCCGCCACCACCGAGGAATCCACCCCGCCCGACAGGCCCAGCAGGACCTTGTCCGTGCCCACTTGTTCGCGAACCGCTTGGATCGCATCGTCCGCAATATTGGCGGCGGTCCAGGTGGCCTCGCAACCGCAAATGTCCAATACAAAATGCTCGTAAATACGTTTGCCCTGAATAGTGTGGGTGACTTCGGGATGGAACTGCACACCGTAAAACCGCTTGGCCTCGCAGCTCATGGCGGCGATGGGACAGTTTTCCGTGGAAGCCGTGAGCGCAAAGCCTTGTGGCAGTTGAGTTACCTTGTCGCCGTGGCTCATCCACACGTCCAATAGCGCCTTGCCGGCATGGTCCACGTGGTCCTTGATATCCTTGAACAGCGCCGTTTCCGCTTCCACGGTGACTTGCTGATAGCCAAATTCCTGCTTGCTGGTCCCTTGCACCTGGCCTCCCAATTGTTCGGCCATGGTGTGCATGCCATAGCAGATTCCCAGTACCGGCACACCCAGACTAAATACAATTGCCGGCGCACGCGGTGAGGCGGCCTCACCGGCCGTAACGGATTCGGGACCACCCGCGAGGATAATCCCCTTCGGATGGTATTCCCGGATTTCCTCATTGCTCATGTCAAAGGCGCGAATCTCGGAGTAAACCCCGATTTCTCGCACTCGGCGAGCGATAAGCTGAGTGTATTGGGAACCGAAATCGAGAATGAGGATGCGGTGGTTGTGGATGTCTTGGGTCATGTGGAGACGATTACCTGTGTGGGAAAACTTGGTGGGATGTTGAAGCAGAGTACG
>JBBDIU010000080.1:0-567 GCA_040880205.1 Cellvibrionaceae bacterium | reverse complement strand
GAGTACGTGGCTTCGATCCGTTTGCCATTGGGGGAGGAGTTTCGAAAACGCGATGAATACGTCCTTGTAGCTCCGGCGCTTCATCCCTGAAGCGACGGTTTCGAAACCCCTCCCCCAACGCCAAACTCACATCTCTGGTGAATTCAGAGTTTTTACCCTTCGAAAAGCCGTATTCCGGGGCTGCCACTGAGTTCAAATAACAACTGAGCCATCCGGCCCGTTGAGATTATTACGAAACTTAGAATCCACCACGGTACGAGTTCGGGGCTGGGGGAGCATTTCGAAACCCTCGCTTCAGGGACGAAGCGAGGGAGCTACAGGGATGTATTCACCGCGTTTTCGAAATGCTCCCCCCAGCCCCGAACGGGCCATGTGCACCCAACTCGACGCACCTCTTAGCGATGAATCCAAAAATCACCTTCCGACTATCGGATAATTCGGCGCTTCCTTGGTGATCTGCACATCGTGCACATGGGACTCGCCCATGCCCGCCGAGGTGACACGCATAAATTGGGGTTGGGTGCGCATGGAATCGATATCCACCGAACCGGTATAGCCCATGGCCTG
>JBBDIU010000079.1:11785-25172 GCA_040880205.1 Cellvibrionaceae bacterium | reverse complement strand
CAGCGCCAAACGGGAGCCTGGCAAGAACCTTTAGCGCAATACCACCTCAATAGTCCAACCCAGCTCCCGTCCTTCTAAGTAGTTTTGTTGAGAACCGCGCACTTTTTCGACAGAAAACCAAAGATGGTATAGTGCCAGCCCAACTCCGTGGCTGACTCTATATAGCATGGCAAGCACCACTCAAGTCTCCCGCTTTTCCGCTTACTGGCAATTGATGCGCTTTAACCGGCCCATCGGCACGTTGCTGTTGCTCTGGCCCACCTTGTGGACCTTGTGGATTGCGGGGGCGGGGCGACCCGGTTTGGATGTGGTGGCTATCTTTGTGCTGGGCACCATTGTGATGCGCGCGGCGGGTTGTGTGATCAATGACTACGCTGACCGAAACTTCGATGGGCATGTGGAGCGCACCCGCAACCGACCCTTGGCGATTGGCCTGATAGCACCCTGGGAAGCCATCGTGCTTTTTGTGGTCTTGTGCCTGATAGCCTTCGGGCTGGTGTTATTGACCAATCCGCTTACCATCAAACTGTCAGTTGCCGGGGTTGCCCTGGCGTTTTGCTACCCCTTCATGAAACGCTACACCCATTTACCGCAGATTGTGCTGGGCGCCGCTTTTTCCTGGGCCATTCCCATGGCCTACGCCGCCGAGACGGGCGAGCTGCCCAGCGAAGTGTGGCTGATCTATATCGCCAACCTGCTGTGGACGGTGGTCTACGACACCTTCTACGCCATGGTGGACCGGCCCGACGACCTGAAAATCGGGATCAAATCCACGGCGATTTTATTTGGCCGCAACGACCGGCTCATTACCGCCACGCTGCAAGCCATGACCCTGCTGGCTCTGGTGCTGGTTGGCTTGCGCTTCGAACTGGGGCTCTACTACACGGGCAGTCTCGTGGCGGCGGGGGGCCTGTTCGCCTATCAGCAGTACCTGATCGCCTATCGGCACCGCAAGGACTGCTTTCGCGCATTCCTGAATAACAACTGGGTCGGCATGGTCATTTTTGTTGGCATTGTCGTCGAGACCTCTATTTAGTACCCGCTGCGTCTTTGTCATAAACTTGTAACAGCTTGTTTATTTAATGGTGGGCCTGAACAACCGGATGCTCACGGTATTATGACAAACAAGACCATCCTCATTGTCGACGACGAAGCCGCCATCCGCGATATGTTGCGGGTGGCCCTGGAAATGGCCGACTACCATTGCCTCGAAGCCGAGAACGCCCAGCAGGCACACAGTCTGGTTATCGATAAAAACCCGGACCTGATTCTGCTCGACTGGATGCTGCCCCACACCAGCGGTATCGAACTGGCCAGGCGCCTGAAGCGCGATGAACTTACCGCGGCTATTCCCATTATCATGCTCACCGCCAAAGGCGAGGAGGACAACAAAGTCCAGGGTCTGGAAGTGGGAGCCGACGATTACATTACCAAGCCTTTTTCGCCGCGGGAGCTGGTGGCCCGACTCAAAGCGGTATTGCGCCGCGCGGGGAACGAACAGGAAGCGGCGCCCTTGCAAGTCAAGGGACTGTGCCTCGATCCGGCCAGCCATCGCGTGACCATCAATGACCATCCCGTGCGGATCGGACCCACCGAATACCGCCTGCTGGAATTCTTCCTCACCCACCAGGAACGCGTCTATACCCGCGGCCAGCTGCTCGACCATGTGTGGGGCGGCAATGTTTATGTGGAAGAACGCACCGTCGACGTACACATCCGCCGGTTACGCAAAGCCCTGGCGCTTGATGGCCACGAGCGATACGTTCAAACTGTGCGCGGCACTGGATACCGCTTTTCCACCCAAGTACCGATCAGCGTCTAAGGTGGAAGCTGAACTCCGTTCCTAACTATTGATCGCCAAGGCACCCACTTTGTACAGAGGATTCGCCGCTGAGATTCGGCGGCTGCTACTATTCGCCGCGCTCTGCATCGGCCTCGGCCTGCTCAACGGCTATCTCACCTGGACGCTGATCGCCGGCGGAGCGATTTACATGGGCTGGACCCTGTGGCAGATTTACCGCCTGGATCGCTGGATTGTCGAGCGCGAACCGGGCCTGCCGCCGGACGCCAGCGGCTTCTGGGGCAATATTTTCGATCGTATTTACCACCTGCAAAAACGCCGGGAGCGGGAAAAGCAGCGTCTGCAATCGGTGTTGGATCGGGTGCAAGACACGACCGCCGCCTTGCCGGACGCGGTTGTGCTGCTGGACCGCCGAGGCAACATGACCTGGTGGAATGAAACCGCCAGCGACCTGCTGGCGTTTCAGCCCGGCGACCGCCAGCAACCTCTGGTAAATTTCATTCGCGATCCCCGGTTCGTCGGCTACTTCGAAGCGGGCAACTATCGGGAACCCATTACCCTGCCTTCACCCCAAAACGATGCCCGGCAACTGCAGTTCCAAATAACCCGCTACGGCCAGAACGAGCGCTTGGTAACAGTGCGCGATGTAACCCGTATCCATCGCCTGGAGCAGATTCGCAAGGATTTTGTCGCCAACGTCTCCCACGAATTGCGCACACCCTTGACCGTACTCAAGGGTTACCTGGAAACACTGGCCGAACAGGCGGGCAACATCGCGCCCCAGTGGCAAAAACCCATTGAGCAGATGCAGCACCAAAGCGAGCGCATGAGCCTGCTGGTCAACGACCTGATCACCCTTTCCCGCCTGGAAACCGAAGAGACGCAAGTGCATCAATCGCTCATCGCCTTGCCGCGCTTGTTAAATGCCGTGCGCAAGGAAGCGGAGGTGATCGCAGCCGAAAAGTACACGATCAACGTCGATTGCCCGGACGACAAAGTGATTCGCGGCAGCGAAAAGGAATTGCACAGCGCCATATCCAATCTGGTGATTAACGCCATCAAGTATTCACCCCCCGGCAGCACAATTGGCATAAAGTGCTTTAGCGATGAACGCGGCCTGCATATTGCTGTCAGCGACAACGGGATCGGCATTGATCCGGTACACGTTCCGCGTTTGACGGAACGGTTTTATCGGGTGGACAGCGGCCGCACCGCCAATACTGGCGGCACCGGTTTGGGCTTGGCCATTGTCAAACACGTTCTTCTGCGCCACGATGGCAAACTTTCCATTGCCAGCCGACCCGGCAAGGGCAGCACCTTCACCTGTAGCTTTCCACGGAGCCGCACCAGTGAATCGAGTCGCACGGACAAACGAGCGGGATAGCAAACGCGACTGCCGTTTTCGGGTGCCCTAGTGCCCTGGAACATTGAGTTCACCGCGTCAATCGAGCACATTGGCCGCGAAAATTGGGCCAGCTTGTGCGCTTGCGACTATCCCTTTCTTAGTTATGACTTTCTCGCCGCTTTGGAAACCAGTGGCTGTACCAGCGCGCGCTCTGGATGGCAGCCCCACCACGCCATTATCAAGGACGACAACCGCATCGTGGGGCTCATGCCGCTGTACCAAAAAACCCACTCCTACGGCGAGTACGTGTTCGATTGGGCCTGGGCCGATGCCTACTTCCGCCACGGCTTGGACTACTACCCGAAACTGGTAACCGCCATTCCCTTTACCCCGGCCACCGGGCCGCGGTTGTGTCTGGCCGCCGGGTTTGACGAAACAACCGTTCTGCCAATTCTGATCAAAGCCCTGCGAGAGGAACTGGCGGCGATTGGCGGCTCTTCCTGGCACTGCCTGTTTCCAACCAAAGACCAGTCGAACCAGCTGGCAAAATTAGGCATCAGCCAGCGCTTGAGCTGCCAATTCCACTGGCTGAATCGCGGTTACCAAAGCTTTGACGACTTTCTCGCCACTTTTAGTTCGCGCAAACGGAAAAACCTGAAAAAAGAACGACGACGGATTGCAGAGCAGGGGATAGAATTAATAACCAAAACCGGATCTGACATCACCTCGGACGAATGGCGACGCTTTTATTATTTTTACCACTTCACCTATTTCAAGCGCAGCGGCCGCCACGGCTACTTAAGCGAAGCTTTTTTCCTGACGCTGGCCGACACCATGCCCGAAAACGTGGTAATGGTCATCGCTCGCCAGCACAATGAGATGGTGGCCGCTTCCCTCTTTTTCCAGGACCGCGACACGTTGTACGGCCGCTATTGGGGCTGCAGCCAGGAGTTTGAATTCCTGCACTTCGAGGCGTGTTACTACCAGGGAATTGAATACGCCATAGAAAAAGGTTTACAGCGCTTCGACCCCGGCGCCCAGGGCGAACACAAAATCCAACGCGGCTTCACCCCGGTACCCACCTGGTCCAACCACTGGATTGCACACCCGGACTTTCGCTCCGCCATCGACAACTTCCTGATCCAGGAAGCGGCGGGAACAGCTGAATACATTGAACAAGCAAAAACGTTATTGCCCTTTAAATCGATTTTCCTAGCGACTAGAGATTAGCAGCTAGCGACTTCTTTTATCTTTTTTCCCAAACCAACAACCGATTGTTAGCGGGCATGGGATTATCTTCCAACAACTGCAACCCGATGGCCTCGGCGAGGGCATTGACCGATTCAAAGTCGCGGACGCCTTGACGAGCGTCTTGCTGTTTGAGCCAGGCATCGAAGTTGCGGTTGCTTTCGCTGGTAAATGTACCGAAATAATTGAAAGGTCCGTAGATCGCGACTTTAGACCGAGGCAGCAACACTCTCGATAACCCATTGAACAAGCGCTGTACTTGGTCCCACGACATAATGTGCAGGGTATTTGCACTGAATAGGCCATCAACTGGTTCAATGGGCCAGGACCGGTCATCCACATCAATGACCAGCGGTTCACCGAGGTTGGGTAATTGCGCCTCGGCTAACCACGCCTTGATGCCCGCGTGGCGTTCGGCCAAATCACTCGTTTGCCAAAACAGGTGGGGTAAATGCGCGGCAAAGAACACCGCGTGCTGACCAGTCCCGCTACCGATTTCCAAAACCTGGTTGGTTTTGGCAAAGGCCTGCGTTAATACATTGAGAATTGGCTGCTTGTTGTTTTCACAAGCCTGGGAGAAGGGTTTCATACACTGGCCGATCCATTGCCGAAGAAGTGAACGACAGGCTAGCGCAGTTGCAACGTTTTAACAAGCAGGCTGGGCCGGCGATTACTACCCGGCCTCTTTGCGGGTGAATACCGGAGTATGCGGGGTGGAAAGCTTGGGGTCGTACCGGTAGCCGGCCCAATCGAAACCTTTTAAATCCACGTCCTTGGTCAGCCGATTTTTAATCAGGTAAGCGCTCATCATTCCGCGTGCTTTTTTTGCAAAAAAACTGATCATTTTATATTGGCCGTTTTTCCAATCCTTGAATACCGGCGTCACCACCTCGGCGTTTAGCTGCTTGGGCTTGACCGCTTTGAAATATTCGTTCGACGCCAGATTGACCAACAAATGGGATTTGGCCGCACGCAGATCTTCGTTGAGCTTGTCGGTGATTTTGTCGTTCCAAAATTCATACAGGCTTTGCGCATTATCGACTGTCAATTTGGTGCCCATTTCCAGTCGGTAGGGCTGCATCAAATCCAGCGGCCGCAGCACACCATACAGGCCGGACAATATCCGTAAATGCTTTTGCGCAAATTTGAAATCGGCGGCTTTAAAAGTGTCGGCCTCAAGCCCGGTATACACATCGCCCTTGAATGCCAGAATTGCCTGCTTGGCGTTGCTGGTGGTGTAGGTGGGTTTCCACTTCTGGAAGCGGTCGTGATTCAATGCGCCCAATTTATCGCTGATACCCATCAGTTCCGAAATATCATGAGGTGCAAGCTTGCGCAGCATCTTGATGAGTTGTTTGGTTTCCGCGCCAAATTCCGGCGTGGTGTAAGTATCCGTCGCGGGCGGCGTTTCGTAGTCCAGGGTTTTGGCGGGGGAAATGACAATTAGCATTGGTTTTCTCTGTCTAAGGCGTTGCTAGGGTCATTGTGGCTTGAGCAGGTCCAGCCACCAATTCAGTGGCGTCTGTCCATCGACCGGATCATAAACGTTGCCGTATTGCCAAATGCTTTGGCTGGAGGCTCCCACGTGTTTGTTCAACAGGTCTTCGATAGTCTTGAAACCGAGGCTAACGTGAATCGAATAGACCAGCATCCGGTCCGTCTCGAGATCCAACTGCCCACCCAGTTTTTCCAGCTCTGGGGTCAATGCCTCGCTGAGGGCCACTGTATCATCTCTGCTGTAGACGCAAACCGCCAAATTGCCGCTGTGCTGAACAATTTCGAAGTGCTGGCGGTCTGATTGCAGCTTGATGATGTCACCGCTGGCGAGCCCACGAACAAAGGCGGGCGAACGAACCAGCTGGCAATTGTCGGCCGGTGTCACCTTGACTTGCAGCCGCTCGACCACCGGTTTGCCCTCGGGATCATAACCGGCCAGCAGTTCAATGGCCTGTAGTGCTTGCATGACTTTCAGTCCTTCGGCGAAACTGGCGTAGAATAGCGTCTTGCCGGCTTGGATTAAACACAAAACGAGTGGACACTGAAGTGAAGACCCCTGGAGGAATCCGCTTGCGTAAACTTATTGGATTGTGCGTGCTGACCGTGACCTTGACGAGCGGCTGCAGCGAAAACCCGGTTACCGGCCAGTCGGAATTCAGCCTGGTATCAGCGCGGCAAGAGGTTGCCATCGGCGAGCAGAATTATCAACCCAGCCAGCAATCCCAAGGCGGGCGCTATGTGGTGGACCCGGATCTGACGCCCTACGTCAACCAAGTCGGACAACGGTTGGCGGCGGTGAGCGACCGGCCCAACCTGCCCTATGAATTCGTGGTGCTGAACAACGATGTGCCCAACGCCTGGGCGCTACCCGGGGGCAAGATCGCCATTAATCGGGGCCTGCTTGTCCATCTGCAAGACGAGTCCCAACTGGCCGCGGTCCTGGCCCACGAAATCGTTCACGCCGCTGCCCGCCATTCCGCCAATCAGATGACCCAGGGGGCGCTGCTGGGTATCGGTTCCCAGGTTATTGGCCTGGCTTCCCGGGATTCGGACTACGCCCAGTTGATCGCTTTGGGCAGCGGACTTTCCGCAGCCGCCTGGCAGGCGCGCTACGGCCGGCAGCACGAGTTGGAATCGGACCGCTACGGCATGGAGTACATGGCGCGGGCCGGTTACGATCCGCAGGGCGCGGTGGAATTGCAGCAGACCTTCGTGGAACTCAGCAAGAACCAGCGACCGGATTTTCTGTCGGGCCTGTTTGCCAGCCACCCTCCCTCCCAGGAACGGGTCGAGGCCAACCGCGCTCGCGCTCGCGAGCTGGCTGGCTCGACGCGCAACGAAGAAGCGTACCGTCGCGCCACCGCACAGCTGCGCAAGGACGCCGAAGCCTATGAACTTCAGCAACAGGCCGTTAAAGCATTTCGAGACAATGAACCGGATCGCGCTCTGACCCTGGTGAACCAGGCCATTGAGCGTCAGCCGCGGGAGAACCACTTTTGGGAAACCAAGGGACACATACTGCGCGCCCGCGATGGTAACCGTGGCGCCATGGAGGCTTTTGACCGCGCGATATCCCTGTTTCCGGAATATTTCAGCCCCTACCTGGGCCGCGCCTCGACGCACCGGGCCACTGGCGACTTGCGAGCGGCAAAAGCCGACCTCCTAACCAGCCAACAGTGGTTGGACACACCGATCACCAACTACCTGCTGGGTGAAGTCAGTCTCGAGCTTGGACAAAATCGGGAAGCGGTTCAGTACTTCCAGGTAGCGGCCAGCGCCGGCGGAGAGGTGGGACAAGCAGCGCGGCAACAGCTCGAGCGAATGGGCGCTGTTGACCAACCGCAGGCCCAGTAACAGTAGTGCGGCCGTCATCGGTCAGTCGCTTATGGGCGATTGAAGTGCCGTGTTTCGAGAGGTAATGTCTTTGAAGGGCAGTGTTTTGAAGGTGATAAGGTTTTAAAGGTGATAGGTTTTTAAAGGAAAGTACTTACAACCGTGCCTGCTTCACGCGCGGTGTGGCCGACATGACACAGTTACGCCCGGCGTTTTTCGCTCGGTAGAGCGCTTCGTCGGCGGCCTTCATCAGGTCGCGATGAGCCTCCTCCTCCGCTGGCACCCACGCGGCGATGCCCGCGCTAATGGTCAACTTGATTTCTTCGCCATCCACCGGAAAACTCAAGGCTTCCACAGCGCGGCGACCTCTGTCGGCAACTTCCGTAGCTTGGTTTTCATTGGTGTTGGGTAAGAGAAAAACAAACTCCTCGCCCCCGTAGCGGGCCAATAAATCGCCGGGGCGCTGCACAACCTGTCCCAGCGCTTTGGCAACCGCGCTCAGACATCGGTCGCCCACAGCGTGGCCGTGGTGATCATTGATCGGCTTGAAATGGTCAATGTCCAGGAGCACAACCGCCAGGGGTAGCTGGCCGCGGTGCGCACGCTTGCTTTCGGCAATCAACATCTCGTCCAGATAGCGCCGGTTGGGCACGTCGGTGAGCGGATCGGTGCCGCTGAGTTTAATCAGCTCGGTGTTGGCCCGAGCCAACTGCTTCATGGTCTCGTTCAATTCCTCGGTGCGTTGTTGGACACGGGTTTCCAGTTCTTCATTGAGTTTTGTCTGAACCGCAAGCGTTTCCTGTTGCGCTTTCAAACGCGCACTGCGTTCATCGCTGACTCGCTGGGTTAACAACAGCGCTTCCTTATTCGACGCTTCCCGGGCCAATTTCGCCTCGTTGATACGATAAGCAAGTGCGTAGGAAAGGATGGCCATCTCGAGAACGATGCCCATCATCTGGCTATAACGGGTGAAGAAATTCAACGGCAAGGTTCCCAGCAGGGTGAGTACAAACACCGTTGTACCCACCCCCAGCGTGGTCCAGGAAACAATAAATATGCGCGCCAAAATGCTTCTGCGCCACAGGTAACAGCCGGTGAGCGTGGCGATGGCCATGCTCAGAAAAGAAAAAGTGTTTATCAGAAATCCGAGCAATAGCGGGGCGGAAAGCACCATACAGGCGAACAGGAGCGCGCTCCACGCCACTATCAGAAAGGTGTTCGCTCTTAACAACCAACCGCCGTAGCGCTCCAGTTCGAGGAAGTGCCGGACAAACACCGTGGCGGCAAGGAAGGACAGGCAGGCAAACACCCCCAAGCCTCGTTGCTTGAGCCAAAGGCTATAATCCCACAGGTAATAGACACCGACACCGGTAACGACCAGCAGGTACAGGAACACCGCGGCCACATAGCCACAATACGAAAGATAGGCCTTGTCCCGGAGAATGGTATACAGGCTAAGATTGTAGAAGAACATGATTGCCAGGCTGCCGAACAAGGCGCCCAGCGCAATCAAATCCCATTGGTCAGCGGCAATAAATTCACTGCGGTCCCAGATCTCCACGGGCACTGCGAGCAGGTTGCTCGAGCGGATTTCCAGGTAGACCGTTGCGGTTTCGCCAGCGGATAGCGCCAGGGGTAAAAGAAAATAGCGGTGTTCAATGTAGCGATCGGCCAGGGGATAGGCTTCGCCCAGTGGCCGGCTGCTCCACCACTCGCTGTTGTCCGCATACTTTACATGCATTTGGACATGGTCAAGCATGGCCCAGCTCAGCACCACCCACCAGTTGCGGTCGCGCATGACTTCGTGACGGACATTGAAGCGAAGCCAGACACTGTTGTCCGAATCACGTAAGTCCGCCGTTTCCAGCGCCTGCCAAGCCGAGGCATATTCGAGCGCGGCCAATTCCCCCGGCAACAATCCTGGCGGCGTTAGCAGTGCTTCCATGTCGGTTACTTTGACAGAAGTCGTGGCTTCGTCCACCACCGCATCCGGAACTGTCGCGCGCACGTCACTGTTCGCTCGGTCGCTGCTGCCGATGGTGGCCAGTAAAGCCAGGACCGTTGCGGCCAGCAGGTAGGGTTTTACCATGGGCAAGGTTCCTGAATTGCTTAATTTCAGTGTAGCAGGGCTAGAGTGAACGGGAACTGGGAGACAGAGCAATTCCGGTTAACTTGCTGTAATTTTATACACCCTCCCGAATGGAATTCGCCCTGGGACACGGCCGACTTTGTTACAATCGCCGGATGGATGTCTCCCAATTGCTCGACCCCCTCAACGATGCCCAGCGCGAAGCGGTCACCGCCCCACCCGGCCACCAGTTGATTTTGGCCGGCGCCGGCAGCGGCAAAACCCGGGTGCTGGTGCACCGCATCGCCTGGCTGATTCGGGTAGAGGGAATGTCTCCCTACAGCGTCATGGCCGTGACCTTTACCAACAAGGCCGCCCGGGAAATGCGCGGCCGGCTGGAAGAGTTGCTCGGCATTGCGCCACGCGGATTATGGGTCGGCACCTTTCACGGTCTGGCCCACCGGCTGTTAAAAGCGCACTGGCAGGACGCCGGGCTGCCACAGAATTTTCAAATTCTCGACAGCGACGATCAGTTGCGCCTGATCAAGCGGGTTAACAGCAGCCTGGGCTTGGATGAAACCAACTGGCCAGCCCGCCAGACCCAATGGTTTATCAACCAACAGAAAGATGAAGGCTTGCGCCCCCAGCACATCCAGGAATCACCCGGCGATTTATTCCGCACTACAATGCTTAAGGTGTATCGCGCCTACGAGGACGCCTGCCGGCGGGGCGGTATGGTGGACTTTGCCGAATTACTGTTGCGCGCCCACGAACTGTGGCTGAACAACCCGGTGCTGCTGAGACACTACCAACAACGCTTTCCGTTTATTTTGGTGGACGAGTTTCAGGATACCAATGCCATTCAGTACGCCTGGCTGCGAGTATTGGCCGGCGATCAATCCTACCTCAGCGCCGTGGGCGATGACGACCAGTCCATTTACGGCTGGCGCGGAGCGCGAATTGAAAATATTCATCAGTTCAGCCGCGATTTTCCCGACACCACCATCACCCGTTTGGAACAAAACTACCGCTCAACCAACGGCATATTAAAAGCCGCCAACGCGGTGATTGCCAACAATAGCGCGCGGCTGGGCAAGGAGCTCTGGTCCGAGAGTGCCGACGGCGACGCCATTGATTTATACACCGCTTTTAACGAACAGGATGAGGCGCGTTTTATTGTCGAGCGCGCGAAGGATTGGGTGCAACAGGGCCACTCCTATCAGGACGTGGCGATTCTCTATCGCTCCAACGCCCAGTCGCGGGTACTGGAGGAAGCCTTTCTCACTGAAGGCGTCGCCTACCGGATTTATGGCGGCCAACGCTTTTACGAACGCCTGGAGATTCGCAACGCGCTAGGTTACCTGCGTTTGATCGCCAATCGTTTTGACGATGCGGCTTTCGAACGGGTCATCAATACGCCGCCGCGCGGCATTGGTGGCAAAACGCTGGACACCTTGCGCTTGCGCGCCCGCGAGGAAGGTTGTTCACTGTGGGAGGCAAGCAAAAAAATGCTCGTTTCCTCCGGATTTAGTCCGCGCGCTGCCGGGGCCGTGCAAACATTTATCAACCTGGTTGACCGTCTGGATACCGATAGCCACGGCCTGACCTTGGAGGAGCTTACCGAGGAGATGCTGCAAGTCACCGGCCTTTACGATTACCATCAAAAGGAAAAGGGCGAGAAGGGCCAGGCACGCATCGAAAACCTGGAAGAGCTGGTTAACGCCTGCCGCGCTTTCGCCCCGGAAACGTCGAGTGAGGAAGACAATGCCGAGACTTCCGAGCTGCAGGAATTTCTCGACACAGTGGCACTGGACGCCGGCGATACCCAAGCTGACGAATACGAAGACGCCGTGCAGATGATGACCCTGCACTCCGCCAAGGGCCTGGAGTTTCCGCTGGTCATTCTCGCGGGCATGGAGGAAAACCTGTTTCCCCACCGCATGTCGGCGGAGGATCCGGAACGCCTGGAAGAAGAGCGGCGCCTGTGCTATGTGGGCATTACCCGCGCGATGCAAAAACTGATCATTTGTCACGCCGAAGCACGGCGCCTGCACGGCAAGGAAAATTTTAATCGCCTGTCACGCTTTGTTCGCGAAATCCCCCGCGAGCTGATCCACGAAATCCGCATCAACAGTAGTATTACCCGGCCAGTCAGTTACCGCCCCTACCAAAGCAAAACCACCCTGGTGGAAACCACCAGCGCCGGCTTCCAATTGGGCCAGCGGGTGCGGCACAATATGTTCGGCGAGGGCGTGGTGGTGCATTTCGAGGGACAGGGCGGCGGCGCCCGGGTGCAAGTCAATTTCGATGCCGAGGGCAGCAAGTGGTTGGTGTTGCAGTATGCAAAACTCGAGACGATATAGAATCGTCTTGGGAAATAATAATTGTTAAACAGAGAATATTCCCATGTCCGTCAACAGCATCCGCGTTCTTCCCGCCATCACCTTGCTTTTGGTTGCCGCCCTAATTGGCCTGGGCAGCTTATATGTCCTCGAGAAAGCGAAACGCTATCAGTCCAATAACAGCGTGTTCACGGAAGGACAACAACTACGTTATCAGTGGACCATGGTCACTTCCTGGCCAAAGAACTTGCCGGGCCTCGGCGTGGCGGCGGAAAACTTTGCCCGTTTCGTGGCGGAGGCCAGCGGCGGACGGCTGACGATCCGAGTCCATGGCGCCGATGAAATCGTTCCCGCGCTGGGTGTTTTCGACGCGGTATCCTCCGGCAGCGTACAAATGGGCCATAGCAGCGCCTACTACTGGAAAGGCAAGATACCGGCCGCGCAATTTTTTACTTCCGTTCCCTTTGGCATGAACGCCCAGGAAATGAATGGCTGGCTGTTTTACGGCGGCGGCATGGAACTGTGGCGGGAACTCTACGAGCCCTTCAATTTAATTCCCTTCGCCGCCGGCAACACCGGGGTACAGATGGCGGGCTGGTTCAACAAGGAAATCAATTCCGTGGAGGATCTGAGCGGTTTACGGATGCGTATTCCCGGCATGGGCGGCGAAGTCTTCAGACGCGCGGGCGGTACCGCGGTTACCGTGGCCGGTGGCGAACTCTATACCGCCATGCAAACCGGCGCCATCGACGCCACGGAATGGGTTGGACCCTACAACGATATGGCGTTTGGTCTCCACGAAGTGGCCAAGTACTATTATTACCCGGGCTGGCAGGAACCGGGGCCCACCCTTGAATTGACCGTCAACCGAACCGCTTACGAATCTCTTCCCGAAGACCTGCAACACATTATTGCCCTGGCCGCGCGCACGGTAAACCAGGACATGCTCGACGAATACACTTCCCGCAACAATCGTTCGCTGCAACAATTGAAAGACAACGACAACATAGAAATCCGCCGTCTCCCGGATGACGTTGTGTCAAAGCTACGCGAATCAGCAAATGCGATTTACGAAGAAAACGCTGCGGCTGATCCAGCTTTTGCAAAGGTCTATCGCGCCTATCAAGAATACATGGCCCAAGCACGCGAATATCACGCGGTGTCGGAAGAGGCTTATTATCAGTTGAGGGCGGTTGAACAATAATAACCATTCTGAGAGAGTGCCCCTAGCCCGTTTGCCGCAGGGGTGAGCA
>JBBDIU010000079.1:0-11775 GCA_040880205.1 Cellvibrionaceae bacterium | reverse complement strand
CGCTTCGTCCCTGAATCGAGGGTTTCGAAATGCTGACCCCAACGCCAAACTCACACTGTGGCAGCCCAAATATTGGGGCGTTTACCGTCTAGCGGCGAGTACCGAGCGTGAATACAGGGGTTCGGTGTTTGCTGATGTGACCGTCGACAGCAGGGATGCTGGCGGCGAGCCCCCAAGGATGGGTTCACGGCGTGTCACAGCAGTGAATACCGAACTCCTGTCCGGCACAGACCCGACCGCACAGCCGCTTATTCCCTTATTGCGTTTGCGCAAAATTAAAATGCTCCACCCCTGCGCCAAACGTGCTTACAGGCACACCTCTCCGACGACCGAGTACGTGCTGAGGGCATAGATCAACGACTAATCCAAATGCTTCTTCAAAGGCCGAGTTCGTCCATTATCATCAATGGCCACATAAACAAATTCACCTTCCGTAACCTTCGCAACTTCCTCCGAAGAGGGAGAGCGAATCCACACCTCCACCAAAGTGCGAATGGACGAGCGGCCTGTCTCCACTGCCTGGGCGTAGCAACTGACCGTCGTGCCAACCGGTACCGGTCGCAAAAATGTCATGCCTCCCACCGCCACCGTGGTAACCCGACCCTGGGCGTAACGGTGCGCGAGTATGGCGCCGGCCAGATCCATTTGTGACATTAGCCAACCACCAAAAATATCGCCATTGGCATTGGTGTCCGCCGGCATGGCGAGGGTTTGCAAGGTGAGCGTGCCGCTAGGGACGGGATCTTCATCAATGTCGGACATCTAACAAATACCTATATGAATATAACTGATTGGAAAAACTTCGGGGCCAAAGAACGAAAAGGGGAAAGCGGTAATCATAACCGACCGGGCAACCAGGTGACCAGTTGCGGCCACAACGCCAACGCAACAAGTAACAGTAACTGGATCACAATAAACGGTACCACACCACGATAAATAGCCGATGTTGGGACTTCCGGCGGTGCGACACCGCGCAGGTAAAATAATGCAAAGCCAAACGGGGGAGTCAAAAACGAGGTTTGCAGATTAACGGCAATCATGATCCCCAGCCAGATCGGGTTAATGTCCATTGTCAACAAAATCGGGCCGACGATGGGCACCACCACGAAAGTGATTTCAATAAAGTCGAGAATAAAGCCAAGCAAGAATATGACCAGCATCACGATCAGCATGGCGGTAAAGGCGCCACCGGGTAGTTGGTGAAAGAAATTTTCCACCAGAACGTCGCCACCGAAGCCGCGAAAAACCAGTGAGAATAATGAAGCGCCGATCAAAATCGTAAACACCATGGCACTGATGCGCATGGTCGACAGACTGACGTCGCGCAATTGCTGCCGGTTAAGACGGCCTCTGCCCAACGCCAATAATGTCGCACCAATTGCGCCCACGCCGGCGGCTTCCGTCGGCGTTGCCGCACCGATAATGATCGAACCCAGCACACACACCATCAGAGCGACCGGCGGCAGCAAGCTTAGCAGCAAGTGCGCGATAGAAGGTTTTTCGATGTCAGTTACGCGGGGGGCCAGCGCGGGATTGATCAGCGCCCGGCTCATCAAATAACCCGCGTAGAGGAATACCAGCAGAAAACCCGGCACCAAGGCGCCGATGAACAAATCACCCACCGACACCGTGGCCATGTCGGTCGCCCCCGAATTTATCTGCGCCTGCTGGTAGGCGCTGGACAACACGTCCCCCAACAGCACCAGGGCAATGGAGGGCGGAATAATTTGCCCCAGGGTGCCGGTCGCGCACAAGGTGCCGGTGGCCAGGGCGGGGTCGTAGCCCCGTTTTAGCATGGTGGGCAGCGACATGAGCCCCATGGTCACCACCGTGGCGCCCACAATGCCGGTACTGGCGGCCAGCAGCATACCCACCAGAATCACCGCCAAGCCAAGACCGCCCGGCAGGCGACCGCAGGCCTTGGCCATATCGTCCAGCAAGGTTTCGGCAATCCGCGATTTTTCCAGCATCACCCCCATGAGCACGAACAGGGGCACGGCCACCAGGGTGTAATTGGTCATGGTGCCGAACAGGCGATCCGGGAAGGCCAGGAGCAGATTGGGCTGGAAGGTACCGGTCACAACGCCGATGCCGGCAAACAGCAGCGCGGTACCGCCCAGGGTAAGGGCCACTGGGTAGCCCAACATGAGCAGCAGGCATACGCAGGCAAACAATAGCAGGGGAATAAGTTCGATCATGGAAATTATTCGTATTTATTGGCTTTGGAGGAGCCTTCCGTGTCTGAGCTATCAGTGTCTAGGCCATTAGTGATCAAGCCATCAGTCATCAAGCAAAGCAGGCCACGCAACGCTTCAGCGACTCCCTGCAAGGCCAGCAGCACCGCCGCCAGGGGTATCAGCGTTTTCAACAGAAAAACAGCGGGAATCCCGCCCGGTTCGGTGGAAATTTCACCAATTCGCCAGGAAGTGGCCACGAAATGCCAACTCGTAAACAACAGAAACCCGCAGACAGGTAACAGAAACACCAGGCCACCGATGCTGTTAACCCAGGCCTTGCGGACCGGCGAAAAACGACTGTAGAAGATATCCACCCGGACGTGACCATCGTGTTTCAGTGTATAAGCGGTTCCCAACAGGAACACGGCGGCATGCATATAGATAACCGACTCCTGCAAGGCAATGGAATTGAGGCCAAAACCGTAACGCATGACCACCACCATCCCCATGGCCAAGGCCATAAGCAGGGTCAGCCAGGCGATCAGGCGCCCGCTGAACTCGGAAAAGGCATCAATGGGCCCGATTAAACCCCTGCTGATAATATGGATAAAGGGATGGGACATAGACTGGGCTGAATCCTTATTGTGGGCGACCCGCGAACTGGGTGGCTTCTGTTATCGGCCCGATTATACGCCTCAGGCACTGGGTCGAGTAAGCTCATGCCATTTTACCAGGGCAGGAACATTGACCAGGGCAGGAAAGCACCGGGATCGGCGCTGTCATATTGCTGTCATCTTACCTTCATAGACTTGTCATGCGACAACACTAGAGTGCCTGGGACAAAACAGGGGCAACTGCCATGCCCGACAAGTGCCACAGCCGACTCATATCCAGCCGACAAACCCAGGAGACCAATGTGAAAAGAATTCTTCTTATCCTTACCCTAGCCGCGACCGCTTTCGGTTCGCCTTTGCTCCTTGCCCAAGGCAGGGACTACATCAGCATCGTTGGCTCATCCACGGTGTATCCCTTTTCCACCGTGGTGGCCGAGCGCTTCGGCCGCAGCACCAATTACAAGACGCCCAAGGTGGAATCCACCGGATCGGGTGGCGGCCTAAAACTGTTTTGCCAGGGCGTGGGCATCAGCTACCCGGATATCACCAACTCCTCGCGACGAATTAAAGCCTCCGAAGTGGCCCTGTGTGAAGCCAACGGGGTTAGCGAGATTGTGGAAGTATTGGTCGGCTACGACGGTATCGTGATCGCCAATTCCAGATCGGCGGAACAAATGAGTCTGAGCCGCAAGGATGTTTACCTGGCTCTGGCCAAGCAGGTGCCGGGTCCGGATGGCTCCTTTATCGCCAACCCCAACCGCACTTGGAAGGATGTAAACCCCGCATTGCCGGCAAAGAAAATTGAAGTTATCGGTCCGCCCCCCACCTCCGGAACTCGCGACGCCTTTGTGGAGCTGGTATTGGAAGCCGGCTGCAATGCGATTCCCGAAATTGCGCAATTGGAATCCACCGACAGCAATAAACACAAAGTGCTTTGCCATACGATTCGCGAGGACGGTGCTTACATCGAGGCCGGCGAAAACGACAACTTAATCGTGCAAAAGCTGGAAACCAACGCCGATGCGCTTGGCGTATTTGGTTATAGCTTTCTCGATCAGAACACTGACAAGGTACAGGGCTCCGTCGTCGACGGGGAAAATCCCACCCTCGACACCATTGCCGATGGCAGCTATCCCGTGTCGCGCCCGATGTATTTTTACGTGAAGAAAGCCCATGTCGGTGTTATTCCGGGCATGAAGGAATACCTGGATGAATTTACCAGCGAGCGTGCCTGGGGTGACGATGGCTATCTGGTCGACAAGGGAATGATTCCGCTTTCCCGGGAACGGCGTAAGACAATTGCCGGGGACGTGGAAAACCTGGCGCCTTTGAAACTATAGCCCGAGAAACTATAGTCCGATACGCTGACAGTCCAGGTTCCCGTGGATTGCTTGTAAACCCGGCATCCCGCGATGCCGGGTTTATGTACTTTGGATGTGACAATGCCTAACATTTACAATGCCTCATCTTACGATGCCTGATTTTATAATGCCTGACTTTACAATGGACAGTATTCACAATGATTAAGCCAGAAGCAAGCCGATGAATTTAACAACGCTCCTGGCCGTTGTCGTTATCCTGATCGGCCTCGCCTATGTGTTCGGCCGCACCCGATCAGTACAACTCGCGGGACGAATCGGCGGCGTGCGCCACCTGAACTCCCTCCCGTTGCACTACGGCGCATTGACGGCATTGTGGTGCGCCATTCCCAGCTTGGCAATACTGCTTGGCTGGATCATTTTTGACGACGTGATCATCCGCCAGCTGATAATTGCGGAACTACCGGATCAATTTCAACAGCTGCCCCCGGCCGAACAGGGTTTGGTAATTAACACCCTGGAAAACATGTCCAGGGGTGCTTATTTCGGCCAGGGAGATCCGGCCTTGCAGCAAGCATCCGAACGCCTCGCCAGTTTGCAACACACCAGCCGCTGGGCACTCGCGGGCGTGGTCGTCAGCACGGCGCTGGCATCCATGATCATTGGCTGGCTACGGGTATCACCACAATTCAGGGCACGAATAAGGGTGGAAAGAATATTCAAGGCCCTTTTGTTGCTTTGCTCCTGTATTGCCATTGTCACCACGGTTGGCATTGTTCTTTCGGTGCTGTTTGAATCATTGCGCTTTTTTCGCACGGTACCCCTTACCGAATTTATTTTCGGCTTGAATTGGAGTCCGCAAACCGCCATTCGCGCCGACCAAGTGGGCAGCTCCGGCGCTTTTGGCGCCGTACCGCTGTTTACCGGTACCTTGATGGTGTCCGCCATTGCCATGTTTGTCGCCGTGCCTACTGGCTTGATGTCGGCGATTTATCTTTCCGAGTACGCCTCGCGCCAAGTGCGCGCGGTGGTTAAACCTGCTTTGGAGGTTTTGGCCGGCATTCCCACGGTGGTTTATGGCTTTTTTGCCGCACTGACTGTTGCGCCTTTTGTGCGCGATCTTGGAGAACGACTCGGATTGTCCGTGTCCTCCGAAAGCGCACTGGCGGCGGGCGCCGTAATGGGCGTGATGATCATTCCCTTTGTTTCCTCCCTGTCCGACGATGTGATCAGCGCGGTGCCGCAATCGATGCGCGATGGCTCCCTGGGCTTGGGGGCAACCCGCTCGGAAACAATCAAGCGGGTAGTTATTCCAGCGGCTTTGCCCGGCATCGTGGGAGGCATTTTGCTGGCGGTCTCGCGCGCCATTGGTGAAACCATGATCGTGGTCATGGCGGCCGGTCTTGCCGCCAACCTCACCGCCAATCCATTGGAATCGGTTACCACCGTAACCGTGCAAATTGTTACCTTACTGGTGGGCGATCAGGAATTCGACAGCCCCAAAACACTGGCCGCGTTCGCGCTCGGTCTGATGCTGTTTTTGGTTACCCTGTGTCTCAACTTCCTCGCGCTACACGTCGTCAAGAAGTACCGTGAGCAATATGAGTAAACATTCTTCATCAACCATAGCCAAGGTTGAAAGAAACCTGGCCAAACGATACCGGGCCGAGAAGCGATTCCGACTCTACGGCATACTGTCGATTCTATTTGGCCTGACCTGCCTGGTGGTTTTGTTTACCGATATTATTGGCAAGGGTCATTCGGCTTTTCTGCAAACTCGCATTCAATTGACTGTGCAGCTGGACCCCGAAGCGCTGGAGATCAACGATCCCAGTGATCCGGAGCAGATACGGCGCGGCTACTACCAGGGTGCTATTCGGCAGGCCTTGCAAGAACGCTTTCCCCAGGTAAGCGAACGCGCTGAACGCCGCCAGTTAAACGAATTGATCAGCGGCGGCGCCGAATACCAGCTGCGCGATGTCCTGCTAGAAGATCCCCGGCTGCTGGGCGGCGAGATCACACTGTGGTTCCTGGCGGACGACGACGTGGACACCTATGTGAAAAGCCGCGATGAAGGCAATGCTTTCGCCGGCATGCTCACCGAACGGCAAGTTGAATGGATTGAATCACTGATCGCCAGCGAAGCCCTGCGCACCCAGTTCAATACCACTTTTTTTACCGCCAGCGATTCCCGCGAGCCGGAACAGGCCGGTATCGCCGGTGCCGCGCTGGGATCGCTGCTAACATTGTTGGTCACCCTAGCGTTGTCCTTTCCAATTGGCGTGGCGGCGGCGGTTTACCTGGAAGAATACGCACCAAAAAATCGCCTGACCGAGCTTATCGAGGTCAACATCAATAATCTCGCTGCCGTGCCGTCGATTATTTTTGGCTTGCTGGGTTTGGCTATCTTCATCAACTGGTTCGGTGTCCCGCGTTCCGTTCCGCTGGTGGGCGGCCTGGTACTGACTCTGATGACCTTGCCCACCATCATTATTTCCAGCCGCGCGGCGATTAAATCGGTACCCCCCTCTATCCGGGAAGCGGCTCTGGGAATCGGCGCCTCGCGAATGCAAGTGGTGCTCCACCATGTGTTGCCGCTGGCCATGCCCGGCATGCTGACCGGCACCATCATCGGCATGGCTCAGGCCCTCGGTGAAACCGCACCGCTGTTAATGATCGGCATGGTAGCCTTCATTGTCGACATTCCCGGCGGCATTACCGATCCGGCCACGGTTCTGCCGGTACAGATTTTTCTCTGGGCGGATAGCCCGGAGCGAGCTTTTGTCGAGCGCACCTCGGCAGCCATCATGGTGTTGCTGGCTTTTCTTATTCTGATGAATACGCTGGCAATCTGGTTACGCAAACGACTGGAACGCCGCTGGTAGGGTATACTGCTATGGAAACTATCGAACACCGGACCGCTGTAATCAGTGGCAGCCTCGAGCCCAACAGAAATTCCATGAATAAAAAAATGTCCAGCAACGCCGCTTCCCAAGTTTCGCCCGATTTTTTACAGGAGGAAACCGTAGGATTCCCGCTGGTGGATGCGCCCAAGATGTCAATGCGGGGGGTAAACGTTTCCTATGGAGAAGATCAGGTGCTGTTCAATGTAAACCTGGACATTGGCGAGCACGAGGTCATCGCCATGATCGGGCCCTCCGGTTGCGGCAAATCCACTTTCTTGCGCTGCCTCAATCGCATGAATGACACCATCGAATCCTGCCGGGTAGAGGGGACGCTGACACTGGATGGGGAAAATATTTACGACCCAAAACTGGACGTGGTGCCCTTGCGAGCGCGGGTGGGCATGGTATTTCAAAAACCCAACCCCTTTCCCAAATCAATTTACGACAACGTCGCCTACGGTCCGCGAATTCACGGCCTGGTCGATCATCGCGCGGAACTGGATGAAGTGGTGGAAACCAGCCTGAAGCGCGCCGGGCTATGGGAGGAGGTAAAAGACCGACTGCATCAAGCCGGCACTGGTTTATCCGGCGGTCAGCAACAGCGGCTCTGCATTGCCCGCACGATTGCGGTCAGCCCGGAGGTGATCTTAATGGATGAACCCTGCTCCGCCCTGGACCCCATTGCCACGGCGAGGATCGAGGAACTGATCGCCGAACTCAGCGAGAATTTCACCATCGCCATTGTGACCCACTCCATGCAGCAGGCAGCTCGCGTTTCATCGCGCACGGCTTATTTTCATTTGGGTAAATTGATTGAAGTGAACGACACCGAAGTGGTGTTTACGAATCCGCAACACAAGTTGACGGAAGCCTATATTACCGGGCGGTTCGGCTAACAGCCCTTTTTCCTACTGGTGACTCCCATGGACAAACTGAATCTCGACAATCACATCTCGCAACAATTCAACTCCGATCTCGAAGCGTTGAAAACGGAGCTGCTTGAAATGGGCGGCATGGTGGAGCGGCAAATCGCCGATGCCATCACCAGCATTGAGAAAATGGATAGCGACCTGGCCCAGCGTGTTATCAAAAACGAAGACGCTATTGACTCATTGGAAGTCGCCATTGACGAGCAATGCACTTTGGTTCTCGCCAAGCGGCAGCCCGCTGCTTCGGATTTGCGCATGGTGCTGGCGGTTGCGAAGGCGGTGCGGGACCTTGAGCGAATGGGCGATGAAGCACACAAGGTGGCCTTGATGGCAATAGCATTGTCGGAAGATGGCGCATCCCCCAACGGCTATGTTGAATTGCGCCATATCGGATCCGGCGTACTGACCATGTTGCGCCACGCCTTGGACGCCTTTGCCCGATACGATGTGGAAGTTGCACTCAACGTAGTGAAAGAAGATCGCCTGGTGGATCAAGAATACAAATCGGCACTGCGCGAGCTGGTGACTTACATGATGGAAGACCCGCGCTCCATTTCGCGAGTAATGAACGTATTATGGGCCTTGCGCTCACTGGAGCGCATCGGCGATCACGCGCGCAATCTCGCCGAGCATTTGATTTATCTGGTTAAAGGTAAGGACGTTCGCCACGTGAGTCTATCGGAGTTGGAAAGGCAGGTTCATCAGAAATAGGCCTTTTGCCTACAGGCTGGCAATTTTCGCGGTCGCGGTGGCCGTTGCCAGCAATTCATTTTTTTCATTGAACAGCTCGCCCTGCAAATAGCAGACGGTCGCACCTTTCTTGACAACCTTGCCTTTGCCGATAAATTTTCCAGGTTTTGCCGGCTTTATGAAAGACACATTTAGATTCAACGTCGGAGCGAATTGATTTTCCTCTAGCATGGCAGCGAGCGCCGGGCCCATTGTGTCGTCGAGAATTGCCGCAAGTATTCCACCCTGTACGTTGCCGGCGGGATTGGTGAATTCCTCGCCAATGGTGAAGCTGGCTTCCAGAGTACCTTGCTCAGGATCGATCTTATTAAATTGAATGCCGAGCGTCTTGCCGATATTCGGCGGCGGCAATTCGCCCCGTTGCATTTTCCAGAAAAAACCTTGTCTGTCCACTGAATCCTCCGTTACCTAACCGCGACGCCAAACAGCCAGGGATGGGCAAACAGAAAAACGCCGTACACCGCAAGACCAGCTACAATCACCAAGACATCTTTCGTCACGGGCACACGCCCTGTCTGCAATATCGCGCCGCGCCGATTGGCCGACGCCATACTCAACAGCGAAAACCCACCCAAGCTGCCAAACAGAATCACCGACGCCAAATCACCATTGGCCAGCAGGTGCCCCGCCGACCAGAGCACCACGCCCCACAACATGGGATGACGGGTAAAGCGTTTGATATTGGTGGGCATGTACGCGGCGGGCAGCAGAATAAAGGCAACAAACACCACGCCCATGGCCGCGTGTCGTCCCCAGGCCAGTGGATTCCAAAGTGGCACAAACTCGGCGGTGGCCTTGCCGATGACTATCAACACCAGTCCCGCCAGCGCGACCAGGGAAAACAAACCTCTGTAGCCGTTAAAGCGCAGCTTGTCGATCAGCGCCTGGCGTACGGAAACAAAAGCGGGGAGGGCGTGAATACCAATAAAGAGCAGTAAACCGATAACGAGCAGTATCATTCAATGCCCCTCAAAAACTCAAAGCCATGTTATTTTTTGCTTCTTGTTTCTCGATTGCGTGTTTCTTTCTCGTCGCGCGTCCCTGCGCATTTTGCTGTCGGCGGGTCCTATCTATCGGAGGACTCAAGACAGAAGACTGAGGACAGACCGCGCCTCGAAGTTCCTAAAGAGACTCGATCTCCATCTCCAAACCGCGTTTGTTATCCGTGCGGCAGCCGCTGAGCGTTAAGACGGAAGCCCGGCGTTTGCTGATGTGACCGTCGTCAGCAGGGATGCTGGCGCCGAGCCCACATGGACGTGTTTACGGCGTGTCACAGCAGTGAATGCCGGGCTTCCGTCCGCGCACAGAACTTTCTGTCTTGTATGAATATCTACCTTCTTTCAGTTGCTGACTCCTGGGATTGTAAATCTTTGAGTGCCTCCCCAACAGAGCTGGGAGGCCTCCAATTTCTACTAGAAAAATGCCTGAATCCCCGTTTGCGCCCGACCCAGAATTAGCGCATGAATATCCTGCGTGCCTTCGTAAGTGTTGACCACTTCCAGATTCACCATGTGCCGCATGACCGGATATTCGTCAGAGATGCCGTTGCCGCCATGCATATCGCGGGCTTCGCGGGCAACATCGAGCGCTTTTACGCAACTGTTGCGCTTCAGCAAGGAGATCAGTTCCGGCGCCAGCTTGCCTTCATCCTTCATTCGGGTCGCGCGCAAACAGCCTTGCAGGCCGAGGCTGATCTCGGTTTGCATGACCGCCAGTTTTTTCTGAATAAGCTGATTGGCGGCGAGTGGACGCTTGAACTGCTTGCGGTCCATGGTGTAGTCACGGGCCGCGTGCCAGCAAGCTTCCGCCGCACCCAAAGCGCCCCAGGAGATACCCAGCCGGGCGCTGTTCAAACAACCGAATGGGCCTTTCAGGCCTTGCACATTGGGCATTAGATTTTCTTCCGGCACGAAAACATTTTCCATCACGATTTCGCCGGTAATGGACGCGCGCAAAGCCAACTTACCTTCAATTTTCGGCGCCGACAGGCCCTTCATGCCCTTGTCCAGAATAAAACCGCGAATCACGTCGTCCTCGGTCTTGGCCCAAACCACGAACACATCGGCAATGGGCGAATTGCTGATCCACATCTTGGCGCCGTTGAGCTGGTAACCGCCATCCACTTTCTTGGCACGGGTCACCATGCCACCCGGGTCGGAACCGTAGTCCGGCTCGGTCAGACCGAAACAACCAATGTATTCACCGCTGGCCAGTTTGGGCAGGTACTTTTCCTTTTGCGCCTCGGTGCCGTAGTTGTAGATGGGGTACATCACCAGACTGGATTGCACGCTCATCATGGAGCGGTAACCGGAGTCCACCCGCTCCACTTCGCGGGCAATCAGGCCGTAACTCACGTAGTTAACACCGGGGCAGCCGTAGCCCTCAATGGGCGCGCCGAGTAGACCCAGTTCGCCCATCTCCCGAAAAATCGCGGGGTCGGTGGACTCGTTTCGAAAAGCCTCGCGCACCCGCGGTTGCAGTTTGGCCTGACAGTACTGATGGGCCGTGTCCCGCACCATGCGCTCCTCTTCGGAGAGTTGATCGTCGAGCAGGAAGGGATCTTCCCATTTAAAATTCGCCCATTGCGTACCGGACATGCGGCTTTCCTCCAAAACATCGATAAATAAAATAGCCTGCCACTATAGCAAAAACGGCCTGTCGAGTCTGCGCCGAACCGTCGTCGCGCGGCTTCCTAAGCCGCGGAACGACTGCCGCCCCGGCGCAATTCAATAACCAAACCCAGCGACAACATGAGAATGGCAACGCATATCCAGTCCCACCAGCCCGGCTGCTCATTGAAAATCAGCATACCCCAGACCACGCCGGCGGCAATAGTGATGAAATTGGACAGGGACACCACTACCGCGCCCGCCATGCGGATAATGGTGAAATACAGGTAAACCTCCATTACCGCAAACACAATCATGGCGATAATGGCCCAGTGCACTTGCCGCCAGTGGCTGAAGTCGGGGGTCAGGGAATCGGAAAACAGCAGATAGAGCGGAACCATCATGGCCAGCGCCATGGCCATTTGCCCGCAACCTACCTGCCAGGTATCGAGTCCTTCGGGCCAGGCTTTC
>JBBDIU010000078.1:0-25196 GCA_040880205.1 Cellvibrionaceae bacterium | reverse complement strand
CACCAAACTCTTATTTTGCCGGTTTCCAGATCTTACAGTTCGTTCCCCTCGACGTTAATTGGATTGCCAGTTTCATCGCCGAACTCCTAGCCCAGATCCCCCTTCTAACAAAACGCAGTAAAATCTGCCGTTGAAGGACACGAACGAACTGAAGAATCCGCAGACGCGCACGACATGAGTTTGATGTTGGGGTGGGCATTTCCAAACCCTCGCTTCAGGGACGAAGCGAGGGAGCTACAGGGATGTATTCACCGCGTTTTGGAAATGCCCACCCCAGCAGCAAACGGGCTGCCGGCCGGATGTGTCCAACAGCAGGCAAATCCACTGTCTGAAACTAGCTTACCTCCACAATTTCATACCGGTGACCAATCTCCACCCCCGCCGCTTCCAACATGATGGAGGCGGAACAGTACTTGGTGGCGGACAATTCGACGGCCCGCTTCACCTGGGCTTCCTTGAGGTTTTTTCCTTCTACGATAAACACGAGGTCGATGCGGGTGAATACCGCCGGCACGGCATCAGCTCGCTGGGCTTCGATTTGGACTCGGCAATCGGTCACCTGCTGTCGGGACTTTTGCAGGATGCTCATCACATCGAAGGTAGCGCAGCCGCCCAAGCCCAGCAGTAACATTTCCATGGGGCGAACTCCCATGTTGCGGCCGCCGTGGTCGGGCGGACCATCCATGACCACGCTATGGCCACTGCCGGACTCGCCCAAAAACATGGCGCCGTCCACCCATTTCACACTTGCTTGCATAGAATCACCTTGAGACGGCATGCCGAAACCGCTTTCGGAGAAGCCGTCGACAGTTCATGAGTTTCAACATTATTGCGGGAAGGGTCGCAAGAATACCATAATGGTACGGTTCAAGTTCAGCAAAGCCCGCAGACTGGACTACAATAGGCTGTGTCGAACCCTATCGCCGAGCCCCACCCCTGGATCTTGTGTGCTCGGACTGGATTCCCATGGCAATAACCGACATAATGCGCGGCATAATAGTTAGTTACGTCTGTCCGTACCGCACCGTCGCCGTGTATTGCCTAACGATCGGTCGTAGGTGGCCGAATAACCCAGAAGACTATACCGACGAACCCGGCAGGCTGGTGCAAAACGTCCTTGAGCCGTTTTCCAACCGCTTGTCTCGATAACCCGAGGAACTGCAACTTGGTCGCCGTATCTCTCACACCGCACATTAAAAACGTCGAAGAATTTCTTGTCCATTGCCATCGCCGCCGCTATCCGGCCAAGAGTACCCTAATCTATGCCGGGGACAAGAGCGATTCGCTGTATTACATCATCAAGGGTTCCGTCACTGTTCTGATCGAGGACGACGAAGGCCGCGAGATGATTGTTGCCTATCTCAACGACGGCGAGTTCTTTGGTGAAATGGGCCTATTCGGGGACGAAGACCCCCGCAGCGCCTGGATCAGAGCCAAAACCGAATGCGAAGTAGCGGAAATCAGCTACGCCAAGTTCGAGGAGTTGTCGGAGAGCCACCCGGAATTCCTGTTCGCCTTGGGCTCGCAAATGGCCCGTCGACTGCGTAATACCACCCGCAAGGTGGGTGACCTGGCATTTTTGGACGTAACAGGCCGCGTAGCCCGCACGCTGTTGGACCTCTGCAAGGAGCCGGATGCCATGACCCATCCCGATGGCATGCAGATCAAAATCACCCGTCAGGAGATTGGCCGGATCGTGGGCTGCTCCCGGGAGATGGTGGGTCGCGTGTTAAAAACCCTTGAAGATCAGGGGCTTGTGTCCGTCAAAGGCAAGACCATGGTGGTTTTCGGAACGCGTTAACCGCACCTCATCCGGCAAATCTCAACAGGCTGCCGCCGCTAGGCGGAGGCCTTGCGCAGCAGCAGATGCCGCAGAGGCATCCCCACTTCATCACTCAGGCATTGGAAGCCATGCTTGGCAAAGGTGGCCGCAGTGGCGTTTTTGTGCCAGGCGTCCAGAAAGGGCTCGAAGACGAAGCGCGCCAACCCACCAAAGTACAAACCTCTCCAGCCATACCGTCGATAGAGCTCCCAACTGCCCTTATTGACCTGATCCGGTGAGGGCTCACAAACCGCCAACAGCCCGCCAGGCTTGAGGATGCGGTTAAACTCGCCCAGCGCCTGGGACAGATACCTGGGCGGAAGCTCGTGCAGCAGAAAGCAGACGGCAAGGCCATCGAAGCGTTCGCTACCGAAGCCGGTGTCCTCGGCCACCGCCTGCACAAAGCGAAGATCGGGATTGTCCTTGGCGGCATGCTGCAAGAGATACGGTGAGGGATCCAAGCCCCAGACATCCGCCACTCCAGCTTCCCTCAGCGCACGAGCGGTGCGGCCTCCCGCGCAACCCACGTCCAGCACACTGTGACAACCTCGCAAGACGTGGGCGATATGTTCGCGGGCCTCGGTCATGGCGCCCAGCATGGAGCGGTCGAAGCCGGTGATATAGGCCCGCGTTATCCGCTTGGAGTAGTTGCCGTTGGGCAGGCTGTGAAATTCCTGGAGGACATAGGGGGGAATTCGTTCGCGACCCGGCAACTCGGGCGGCACGCGAACCTGGCTGCGTTTGCTAGCGAAAATGCCGCGAAAAAAACGCCACAGATCACCGGGCCGCCGAAAATCCAGTTGGTCCGCCCAGGTACCGGGCAATTCCATCTCCGCCCAATCAAGCACGGCGGGATCGCCATTCGGCGTCGTTAATATCTGATCTACCATGTAAGCCTGTATGCCTGGCGCCCGGCACTGTCCGGGCGCGTATCTTTTAAAACCCCAATTTTATCCCTTAGCCTAAGTCGAGGCACCCCCGATTATTTGCCATCGAGCCGGCCGGTGGCCCGCCAGTCTCGCGCGGACAAGCCATTACCAACCGCACTGACGGCCCTGGTTCTGCTCATCGAGCCAAGTTTTCAGTGGCGCAAAGTAATCGATGATGGCAGACGCGTCCAGCTCTCGCTGGCCGGTCATCGTTTCCATGGCATCCTGCCATGGCTGGCTGGCGCCCATTTCCAACATGGCTTGCAGCTTCGCCCCTGCCTCCGGGTTACCGTAAATCGAGCAACGGTGCAGCGGCCCTTGGTGGCCGGCGGTTTCGCACAAGGCGCGATGAAATTGGAATTGCTGAATGAAGGCAAGGAAATAGCGCATGTACGGGGTGTTACCGGGTATGTGGTACTTGGCACCGGGGTCGAAGTTGGCTTCACTACGCGCCACTGGCGGTACCACACCCTGATACTCGCGGCGCAGGTCCCACCAGGCCTGGTTATAGCTCTCGGGCCGCACTTCGCCGTTGAATACCTGCCAACGCCACTTGTCGACCATCAGGCCCCAAGGCAGAAAGGCAATTTTATCCAGAGCCATTTTCATCAGGTAACCCAGGTCCCCTTCCGCACCGGGCTGCTGTTCCAGCCAACCGATGTCAACCAGGTATTTGGGCGTTACCGAGAGGGAGATGGTATCACCGGTAGCTTCGTGAAAGCCGTCGTTGGCGCTGCCCTGGAAAAGTACCGGCTGATCCTTGTAGGCGCGCTGATAAAAATTGTGGCCCAATTCGTGGTGAATGGTTTCAAAGTCCTCGGCGGTTTTATCGATGCACATTTTAATGCGCAGATCGTCCTTGCCATCCATGCTCCAGGCGCTGGCGTGGCAGACGGCTTTATGGTCCACCGGCTCCACAAACATGGAGCGTTCAAAAAACGTATCCGGCAAAGGCTCAAAACCAAGCGAGGTAAAAAAGCGCTCGGCAATTCTTACCATGTGTATTTCGTCGTCCACGTGTTCCTGAACCAGCGCATCCAGGTCGAAGCCCAGATCGGCATTTTCCGGTTGCACCAAATCGTAAATGTTGCCCCACTGCTGCGCCCATTGGTTGCCCAGCACGTGAGCGGGAATCGGCCCGCTCGCCGGTACGACTTCATCGCCGTAGTGTTCGTTGAGTTCGGCGCGCACATGGCAGTGCAGCGCGTCATAGAAGGGTTTTACCGCCTGCCATTGGCGATCCGCGTCGGCGGCGAAAGCATCGGGATCCATATCGTATTTGGAACGCCAGAAGACGCTGAGATTGTCGTACCCCAAGTCGCGCGCGCCTTCGTTGCCGATTTCCACTTGGCGTTCATACAGCGGCTTCATGGGTGGTGACACTTCACGCCATCCTACCCAAATCTCTTTCAATTCCTCCGGGTCGCGGCTGGTGCTCATCAGGTTTTCCAGTTTGTCTCCCGACAAACACTCTTGCTCACCGTCCCTCTCCCAACAATACTCGCCTGCTCCGTACATGGCATTCATTTGCGAGCCGATGTCGGCCAGCTCCTTGGCCATTGCCGAATCCTGTGGTGCTGGAATAACCAAGACCTGTTTTAGCGCATCCATTTTGCGGCGATCCGCCGGATCGAGCTCCAGTTCATTAAAGCGAGCCGCCTTGTTGGCTAGTTCAACAGACAATTCGGTAAAGCGCTGGCTGGCAAGGGACTCCACCCACAAACTGTCGTAGTTAATATAGGTATTGGCCAGCCACGATGCGTGCGCGAGCTCTTCGCCTTGAGCGGCCAATTGGTCTTCCGCGTCGACGAGAAAAGCCCTGGCTTCCTCCACCGTAGGCGCTGTTTGACTGGATGCACTTTCAGTTCCCGCTTCCGTAATGCCTTCCGACGACTGCCCACAGCCCGAAAGCCCAGCCAGGATGCCCAGCAGCACCATAAAAAAAACTGTCTTCACCATCGTCTCACCCTCATTTCCCGTGTTTTAACCGACTCCCCACTTCCGACTACCCGCTACCCACTCTCCACCATCGATCCTACCCGAACATCTCAATCAACCGCATGCCCGGGTCGTCCGATTTCATCAACGCTTCACCGACGAGGAAGGTATGCACATTGTGCCCGCGCATGGCAGCCACGTCATCGGTTGTGTTAATACCACTTTCTGTCACCACAATACGGTCCTCGGGGATTTTTCCCAGCATGCTGAACGTGGTTTCCAGCGAGGTACTAAAAGTCTTCAAGTTTCGATTGTTAATGCCGATCAGCTTATTGGGTAGCTCCAGGGCTCGAGCCAGCTCATCGCTGTTATGCACTTCCACCAACACGTCCAAGCCCAGCTCCAGCGCCAGCTCGTTGAGAGACTGCATTTTTTTCTGTTCAAGAGCCGCCGCAATCAGCAGTATGCAGTCCGCGCCGATGGCTCGAGACTCATAGATCTGATACGCGTCGATCATAAAATCCTTGCGTAGAACCGGCAGCTTGCTGGCCGTTTTCACCTCTTTGATAAAGCGGTCCGCGCCCTGAAAGAAATCCACATCGGTCAACACCGACAGGCAGGCCGCGCTCCCCTTTTCGTAGCTTCTGGCAATTTCCGCCGGAAAAAAATCTTCCCGAATTACGCCTCGACTCGGCGACGCTTTCTTTATTTCCGCAATTACAGCCGCCTGACCGTTCTTTAGTTTACTCTCGATGGCACGAACGAAGCCGCGCGGGGCTGGCTGGTCCGCGATCATTGACTCCAGTTCAACAAGTTGGATTTGCGCCCGACGCTCAGCGATCTCCTCGCATTTTCGCGCTAAAATCTTGCTTAAAATAGTCGTCGTTTCAGTCACAATTTTATTACTCTTAATTCTCTAAAAACACGCGGTAAAATCACGTAATTCGGTTAGCTTCCCTTTGGCAAGCCCACTGCCAATAGCATCTTGAGCCATGGCGACACCATCGGCAAAGGTATCGGCGATGCCACTCACGTAAATCGCGGCACCGGCGTTAAGCGCAATCATATCGGCTGCCTTTTGCCCGTGCTCGCTCCGACGTTTGCCCAAGGCATCGTTGATCAAATCCAGGGATTCCTGGGCACTGCTTACCGCCAAGCCGGATAAGTCCTGCACCTCGAGGTCCAGATCGGTGGGTGAAATGCTGTATTCGGAAATCGCCCCTGCTTTCAGTTCGGCCACGTGGGTGGGACCGGCCAGGGATAATTCGTCCAGGCCGTCATCGGAATGGACTACCATGACATGCTCACTGCCGAGACGCTTCAACACATTGGCCATGGGAGCGCAAAGGGCTTTGTCAAAAACCCCTATCACTTGCCTTTTTACCCCGGCCGGATTGGTCATGGGTCCCAGCACATTGAAGATGGTGCGCAGGCCCAGTTCCTTGCGAGGTCCAATGGCGTGCTTCATGGCACCGTGGTGAGCCACAGCGAACATAAAGCCCACCCCCACTTCGCGAATACAACCCGCCACCTGCTCGGGAGTAATTTGCAGATTGACGCCGGCGGCTTCCAGCAGGTCGGCACTGCCCGTCGAGCTGGTCACGGACCGATTGCCGTGCTTCGCCACATGGCCGCCTGCCGCCGCGACCACGAAGGCCGATGCGGTGGAAACATTGAACAGGTGAGCGCCGTCACCGCCGGTACCACAGGTATCCACCATGTGCGGCGAATCGATGTCGACCTTGGTGGCCAGTTCCCGCATGACTTGGGCGGCACCGGTGATTTCATCGACGGTTTCACCCTTCATTCGCAGTGCCACCAGAAAACCGCCGATTTGCGCCTGAGTCGCTTCACCGGTCATGATCTGGCGCATAACGGCAATCATGTCCTCGGTGGTCAGATCATTTCTGTCCACGACTCGGCCAATAGCTTGTTGAATGTTCACATTTGCCTCGCTTGTTATCGTTGTTGCCGTTCGATCATACTTTAATGCTGTAGTTCAGCTTGACCTCATCGCCATGCATACCGCGAAAGCCCCAGTTACAGGGCGGGCTTTCGTGAATGCAGATCTCAATGTCCCGCTGAGCGATGCCAAGTTCGTCCTCAATACGATCAAACAGCATCCGGATCAACCGCTTGCGGGTCTCCACGGTTCTGCCTTCCATCATACTGATTTCGATAATGGTATAAGCGTCGCTGCGCCCCTCAGGATAGAACATATTTTCCTTGTCCATGGGAAAGAATCGATGAGCTCGCTTGTCCTTCGGCAATTGCAGTACTTCCACGACGCATTGGTGAATAATGTCAGACAACTGCTCTCGAATGGGAAGCAACTGTTCTCGAATACCGTAGATTTTAATTTGTGACATTTTCTAGTATCCATTTTAGCGGAGCGTTCTGCACTAAAATTCACGGACGTCTGGCTGGGTGCCTCAAGTCGTTTGCTGCTGGGGTGAGCATTTCGAAAACGCGGTAAATACCTCCCTGTAGCTCCCTCGCTTCGTCCCTGAAGCGAGGGTTTCGAAATACTCACCCCAGCACCAAACTTATGTTGTGCCTTCCAAAACTCATCCAGTTCGCTCTATCGGCATCTAACCTAATCTGCGTTACTCATTTTTTCCTATAAGCGAGCGGCAGCCAAAGAGCGTGAAGACAGGAGTCCGGTGTTTACTGATGTGACCCTCGACAGCAGGGGCGTGTATTTGCTCCTGCAATACGTGCATTTCCGCCATCCTTGGCGGTCATGCTGGCGAGGAGCCCCCAGGGGCAGGTTTTTGCTCCTGCAAAACCTGCATACATGCCATCCATGGCAATAACGGGTTCACGGCGGGTCACTCGCCACATCCCTGTGGCTCGCCCTGCGGGCAGCTTCGCTGTGCAAACCGGCTTTCCTGCCGGTTTGTCACAGCAGTGAATACCGACCTCCTGTCCTTGCACATCACTCTAGTCTTACGTGCCCTCCTTTATCCGTTTAAATCTTCTACTGGGCCAGTGGTCATCACCAAAAAATTACGCAACAAGTCGTGGCCATGCCGGGTAAGAATGGACTCGGGGTGAAATTGCACACCTTCGATCGTGTAGTCCCGATGGCGAACACCCATGATTTCATCCATTTGCCCATCCTCGGTTTGAGTCCAGGCCGTGATTTCCAGGCAGTCGGGTAAACTGCTCTTTTCGATAACCAGGGAATGGTAGCGGGTCGCTTCGAACGGCGATTGCAGTTGTTTAAACACACCCTGGTTGTTGTGATGAATCATGGATGTTTTGCCGTGCATTACCGCGCGGGCGCGAACAATCTTGCCGCCGAAGGCCTGGCCAATACTCTGGTGGCCCAGGCAAATACCCAGAATGGGTATTTTACCCGCGAATTGCTCAATGGCCGCCACCGATACGCCCGCTTCCTTGGGTGTACAGGGGCCGGGCGAAATGACCAAGCGCTCGGGTTTCAGGGCAATGATTTCATCGAGCGTGAGCTCATCATTGCGCACCACTTTTACATCAGCTTTTAACTCGCCCAAATACTGAACGACGTTGTAGGTGAACGAATCGTAGTTATCAATCATCAGTAACATTGTTAATTCTCCCAGCAGGCGTATTGCCTATTGCACCGTGTCCACCGCGCGAAGCTCTTTACTGCGCTTATTGGACCATATCCACCGCGCGAAACAGGGCGCGCGCCTTGTTCATGGTTTCCTTCCATTCCAGCGCGGGAATGGAATCGGCCACAACACCACCGCCGGCCTGGGCGTAGAGTATCTGATCCTTGATAACCGCGGTGCGGATGGCAATGGCGGTATCCATGTTGCCGTTCCAGGAGAGATAACCCACGGCGCCGCCGTAGACGCCGCGCTTTTCCGTTTCCAGTTGGTCAATGATTTCCATGGCGCGAATTTTGGGTGCGCCGGACAGGGTACCGGCCGGCAAAGTGGCCCGCAAAACATCCATTGCGTCCATTCCTTTCCGTAGTCGACCGGTCACGTTAGAGGTAATGTGCATGACGTGGGAATAACGCTCGACCACCATTTTTTCCGTGAGTTGAACGCTGCCGATCTCCGCGACGCGCCCCACGTCATTGCGGCCCAGGTCGATTAACATCAGATGCTCGGCGATTTCCTTGGGATCCTCCACCAGTTCCCGCTCCATCGCCAGATCTTCTTCCGCCGTGCGACCGCGGCGGCGGGTGCCGGCGATGGGGCGCACGGTGACTTCCCCATTTTCCAGGCGAGCGAGAATTTCCGGGCTGGAGCCCACCACGTGATGGTCCCCAAGGTTCAGGAAATACATGTAGGGCGAGGGATTAAGACAGCGCAAGGCGCGATAAAGATTAATGGGATCGGCGGTAAAGGAAATGGACAAGCGCTGGGAGGGAACGACCTGCATGATGTCGCCGGCCAGGGCATAGTCCTTGATGGTCTCCACCGCCGCCTCGTAGCGTTCCCGACCGTAGTGGGAGCGAAAATTTCCTTCGGCGGATTCGTCGGGCGCAAGCTTCATGGGCTGGGTGATCGGCTCGGCCGTTTGCAGCTCCTCGGCCAGCGTATCCAAGCGCGCCAGTCCTTCGGCCAAGGCATCGGCATCGCTAGGATTCACGTGCACCACGATATTCAGCGTGCCAGCGAGGTTGTCAAACACCAGTACCTCGTCGGAAACCATCAGCAAAATATCGGGATTGCCGATTACGTCTTCAGGTTGGCTGGCCTTGAGCCGGGGCTCCACGTAGCGCACACAGTCGTAGCCGAAATAACCCACCAGCCCGCCGTTGAACATGGGCAGGTTGGGAAGCCCCGCGACTTTAAAGCGCGCCTGATATTCGCTGACAAAGGCAAGGGGATCGGACATTCGGTGACTTTCCATCACCTCGCCCTTGTGTTCGACCAGGATCTTTTCACCGTAGACCTTGAGTACGGTTTGGGCGGGCAAACCAATCATGGAATAACGGCCCCATTTTTCACCGCCTTGCACGGATTCAAACAGATAGGAATAGGGTCCGCGGGCAAGTTTCAGGTAGCTGGAAACCGGGGTTTCCAGATCGGCCAGGACTTCACGGACCAGGGGAATACGGTTGAAACCTTGATTTTTGAGCTGTGCAAACTGTTCGCTGTTCATGGTCCTTCCTCGGATCAACTAGCACGGGCAGCGCCCTGCTAGTTCGGCGTAATTATTAGGTCTGAATCAAGTGCATCGGACTGATGCGGGGTTTCTATAGCGGGAAGACCCGAAGGGTTTCCCACAGGAGAACTAGCGTCGCCAACGCCACGCGAAAGGTTGAGGAAGAGCTTTAAACGCTGGTGAAATCACGGGTCTTGCCATGTTTCTGATTTATGTGGCGAGTAGTTTAAACGGGAGATTTCTATTTGGCTAGTCCAGACAGGCAATTTCCCAGCGTGGTTCGATCAATGGGGAACTTCGGCGTCCGCGGAATCGGCAAGGAGGCCGGTAGCCCCGCACGAGTCAGTCGTTGCTACAAGCGCCGTCAGACAAGGGGAAATCGCAGCGGCGATTCTCCTCGATTCCCAGGGTAATTTCGACAATCTCCGTAGCCGGAAAGGGAATTAACAGCCCGTCATAAATAACCGGATCGTCCTGCTCCGCCGCGCAGGACAGCGCCAATGTGTAGTCTCCGCTCAGCAGGTAGGAGAAAAGGTAGCTGCCATCGGCGCCATCAATCTCGGCGACTGCGTGTGGCGCAATCACCTCCGCCGGGGCATCGGGGTCAAATACAGGGCCGTCAGTACTTTCTTCAGACGACGCAGGCTCCTCATCGCCTTCCCGAATAAAGACATCACCCAGGTTGGCCGTATCCAGATCGTGACCGGTATAAAGGTAGGCTACATTGCCAACGGTGGGGTCAGGCTTGTCCGAGCAGCCCCCTGGGGCATGTAACTGGACCAGATCCACGGTGCCTGCCAGAGTGGTGGCTGTGTCCAAATCCACGATCCGTACCCCACGCGGCTTCAAAATGTAGCGCTCGGGAGTCGGGTTATAGACCAGGGACTGCCGCAGACCGAATTCAATAACGAAAGTCTGGCTACCGGTATTCGCAACCGTAAAGGCCCCGAGCTTCAGTTCGTTACTAGGCACCTTGATGGGCTTCAACAAGCCCGTGCCGACTTCCTCCACATAGGAAAAGTTAATGTCTTCGTCCAAAACCCTGATGCGCAGGTCGCGGTAGTCGCCGACGGGCAGTTCCACCACATCGAGCACCAGGCGATTGTCGTTGCCCTGCACCTCAAGCAAATCTATCTGAAAGGTCTCGGCATTCTCTATGCCCAGTTCGTCGCTGGTAAAGGTATTGACCACAATGTCCGCGCCATCCCGGCTGAAGGTAATGGCGTCCACGGTAATTACCACCTTGGCCGCATCCTCAACCGGCGCATCGGAAAAGCGCAGGCTGACCGATGACGTGCGACTCGAATCGCCACTGTCCGAACCACCCGAACCACCCCCACAGCTGACGAGCAGTACGCTCATGACAATGCCAGACAGCAAGGTGCTATAACGCAACACGAAGGAATGACTCATACGTTCCACCTCTCCATTCCACTCTCCCCGATTCGTTGGGTACTCTACGCGCCTGGTATGGAATTGCCGTGATGTAGTTCGTAAGATGCATCGCCAATAGCGCGGAGCCCCGCCCGTCGCTTTCGGCTGCTGTGTGGAAGGACGCTTCGCGTTTGTGGTTACTTAACTTTTACTTGACCTTAGCCAACTCGTCGCGCAAACCTTTGATTGCCGCGCTGTAATCCGCCGCGCCAAAAATCGCGGTGCCGGCCACGAAGGTGTCGGCACCCGCTTCCGCCGCCGCGCGGATGTTGTCCGCTTTGATGCCACCGTCTATTTCCAAGCGGATCGAGGTATTGCCACAGCCGTTAATCATGGCCCGGGCTTCGCGCAGTTTGTCCAGGGTATAGGGAATAAAGGACTGGCCGCCAAACCCCGGATTCACTGACATAAGCAGGAGCATGTCGAGACCGGGCAATACGTGCTTGATGGTTTCCAGGCCAACCGCGGGATTCAGCACCAGGCCCGGCTTGCAACCGGCGTCGCGAATCAGTTGCAGGGAACGATCCACGTGGCGGGACGCGTCGGGATGGAAAGTAATATAGTTCGCCCCCGCGTCGGCAAACTGACCAATCAGCTCATCCACCGGCTCCACCATCAGGTGTACGTCGATTTCAGCCTCAATGCCGTAGTTGCGCAGGGCTTTGCACACCACTGGCCCGATCGTCAGATTGGGCACGTAATGGTTGTCCATAACGTCGAAGTGAATCATGTCGGCTCCAGCGACCAACACGGCGGCGCTTTCCTCCCCCAGGCGGGCAAAATCGGCGGCCAATATTGAGGGTGCAATCTTGAAATCGGGCATGGCTTGCGTCCGGGGTCGGCCAGGGAGGCGCCATTGTACTGAATTCCCGGTGGGGCTCAAAGCACCGCCACCACGTTGATTTTCCGCCCCAAGCTCCGCACAATGCCCAGCACCGCGTAGCACCATTTAACGGCGCAACTCACAAGCACCGTTCACAAGTACCTACCATTCACAAGTAAAGTATCAGGGGCACCATGAAACCACTTTGTTGCGTTACAGTTACGGTCCTCAGCCTCGCGTCTCTGGCATCCCTCGGTCAAGCCGCGCCAGTCGCAGCGCCCGGCTATGAAATCACCGAGTTGGTGGCGGGCTCGCCGTTTTGTGGTGTTCACGGTTTGGGTATCGACAGCGAGGACCGCTTGTATGCGGGCAGCGTGGTGGGTCAACGGATCTATAGTATCGACACCGACACTGGCGCCGTAACCACCGAGGTGGAAGCACCCAGGGGACTGGCGGACGACATGGAATTTCTCCCCGATGGCACCCTAGTATGGACATCGATCAGCCACAACGCGGTGCGAGCGCGAAGGCCGAATGGCGAAATTGTCGACCTCGCCACCGGCCTGGCCAGCGTCAATTCCATTGCCTATCGCGAATCGGACAATCGCCTGTTCGTGGCCCAGGTGTTTGGTGGCGATGGCCTGTGGGAGCTGGATCCCGCGGGTGAAAAGCCGCGCCGCAACATACTTGAGGACATCGGTGGCCTGAACGGCTTCGATATCGGTCCCGACGGAATGATCTATGGGCCGCTGTGGTTCAAGCAGCAAGTGGTTAGAATCGATCCCGACAGCGGCGAGCTTCAGCTGGTGGCCGATGGCTTTCATACCCCTGCCGCGGCCAACTTTGATTCAGAGTGGAATCTCTATGTACTGGACACCGCCACCGGCGAGGTCTTTCTGATCGACATACAAACCGGCGAGAAGAAGGTATTTGTTCGCCTGAAAACCTCTTTGGATAATCTGGCCATCGATTCCCGGGACCGGATTTATGTTTCCAACATGGCCGACAATGCCATTCATCGAATCGACGCCGAAACTGGCGAAGTCAATGAAGTGGTAAAAGGCGGCTTGTCCTGCCCAATGTCCTTGAGCGCGGCAGGCAATAGCCTGTATTTGGCCGACGTTTTTGCCTTGCGGGCTATAGACGCCACAACCGGTAATATCACCGACATCAACCGCGCCCACGCCGCCGGCACCCACATCGGTTATCCCACCGCTGTCGCCGCCAGTGCCACGCGTCTTTACGCTATTAGTGCGGAAGGCCTGCATGTCTATGACCGCAACGAGTATCGGCTGCTCGATTCATGGCGCGGCATGCGCGGCTTGCAGCAGGTGATGGAACTGGATAATGGCGACCTGCTGGCGTTGAGTGGCGGAGGCACGCGGCTCACCCGGCTCGCCAAGGACAATTTTAACGAGCAACAAGTCGTCGTCGCGGAGAACATGGACAACATTGGCGGTATGGTAAGCGCCGATGGTAATACCGTCTATTTCACCCTACCATCGGCCAACAGCGTAGTCCGAATCGACTTGGCAAGCGGAGAGCGGCAAAGCATTACGGATCAGTTGGACCGGCCACGCGGTATCGACTTTGCGCCCGAGGGTGAACTCATTGTGATGGAAGGCGGTGGGCGTATCGTAAAGCTGCTTATGGACGACACCGTGAAGATCGAGACAATTGCCGACAATATTCCAGTTGGCAGGTTAAATCCGCGAGCAGGCATTCTCTCGCCAGGCCTGGCGGTGACGGAGGATGGAACGATCCATGCTTTATCCGACAGCGAAAACACCTTATACCGCATAACCCAGCCGGGTAGCCATTGAATAAACGGATTGCGGCAAGCAAATCAGCTAAAGGACCCAGAGTGACATCCGCGATACTGATGGCCGCGCAGCGCTTCGGAAGCCGATCGTCTTTCGAAGTGTTATTGCTGCTTGCTATTGTTGCGGGGCTGCCGTTTTTTTTTATCGACGGGCCCAACTGGCTGCCCACCGATGCCGGACGCGCGCTGGCAAACCTGGGACACATTCCTTTCTTTGCACTCGTCACTCTGTTAATGCATCGCAGGTTCCCGCTGCACAATGCACTACGCTGGGCGACCGCGAGTGGATTGATCCTTGTGATCAGCGCAATTATCGAGCTAATTCAGTTACAGGTGGGACGCTCGGCTTCCGCGCACGATGTGCTGCGCAATCTCACCGGCGCCTGGTTGGTGATTTTCTGGCTGCAAACATCACGGCCGCTGGTGTGGTCCGGTCGTGTTGTTGCGACCTCGCTGCTGACTGTGGAATTATTCCTACTCACTTCAGCGCTCGTGACCCAGCACCAGCTTAGTCGTCAGCTGCCGGTTATCGCCAATCTGGAAAATCCGGGGGAGATGCAGCGCTGGAGCAGTGTGAACAGCGACTTGGTCCGCAATGGCGAAATGGCTAGCGAGGGTGAGTTTGCACTGCAGTGCCGTCTGAGCCCGGCGGCATATTCCGGCCTGTCGCTGGACCAACTGCCCCACGATTGGTCCAACTATCGGGAACTCGCCTTTGATTTATACAGTTCCCAGGCACACAATTTTCAAATGACTTTGCGCATTCACGATGCGGCCCACGAGTTGGGCAACTACCGTTGGCAGTATGGAGATAGGCTCAATCAGAGAATCGACGTCAAGCCGGGATGGAATCGTTACCGCGTTGCGCTGAGCACCATTGAGAATGCACCGCGTAACCGCAAAATGGATTTAACCACAATCAGGAACTTGATGCTCTTCGCGACGCGGCTGGACGAGCCGAAAACTATCTATGTGGATAATTTTCGGCTGGAGAAATGATCGATGAGGGTGAAAGAAAGGCGCTTACGAGGATAGATCGGCCCAGGAAAACTGTACAACATTACCGCCAGCCGCCAGCCTTTCGTTGACCTTGGTATGACCTATTGCGTCCACCGTCACACTGAACAATTCCACCACTGCATCGGTATCTTGGTCGGCAAGATACAAGACTCGGGAACCGTCGCTGGACCAGCTAAAGGATTCCACGTTGCCGCCATGTACCATATTTCCATTGAGCGCGACAGCGGCCTGTGAACCGTCAGCCATTACACTGTATAGCTTGAATTGCGCATCGACCTCCTGATCCGCCCTATAAGCAACTCGCTCACCATCAGGCGATATGGCCCAGGCGTCCGCGTCCGGGATACTGCCGCCTTCCACAAACGGCGAGTTGAGTTGTACAAAGCCAGTACCGTCGGGCCTTGCGCTGAACAATTCGTTAACGCCCAGAGTATTTTGTTCGGCCGCGTAAAACACCCGCGATGCGTCGGGCGACCACCTGACGGCCTGAAAGCTACCGCCAGCGGCCAATGTATTATTCAGCATCTGATGATCAACTCCATCCCGGGACACGGTATAAAGGTCGAATTCACCCTGGGAAAATTGGTCAGCCACGTAGCTTACCCGGGAGCCGTCCGGCGCCCACTGCCAGCTTTCAATGGTACCGCCGCTCGGCAAATCGCCGTTTAATTTTGTCGATTCACCACCCCTCGGCAGCACCGAATAGAGTTCCACAAGCCCACTGGTTTCCTGCTCCGCCTGATAGGCGACGCGCGCGCTGTCGGGAGAAATTTCCCAGCGTTCCGCAACAGATCCACCGGAAACCAGCGCCGGATTCAGCTTGGCTCGCTGGGTACCATCGGGCCTAACACTATACAATTCAAAGATGTCATTGGTGGTCTGATCAGCCCGATATACAACGAAGGAGCTGTCGGGTGCCCATTGCACATTGGTAACGTCGCCACCACTAGCCAGCGCGCCGTTCAATTTTCGCCGGTCAGTACCGTCCGCCCTTACACTGTACAACTCCGAAACGTTGTCATTGTCCTGATCCGCTCGATACACCAAACGCGATCCATCCGGCGACCAGGCGATAAAATCCACGTTACCCCCGAGAACCATGGCGCCATTGAGCTTGGTACGACCACTGCCGTCCAGGTGAACGCTGTACACTTCATTAACCCCGTCCCGATCCTGGTCGGCAATATAGGCAACCCGCGAGCTGTCTGGAGATGGGACAAAATGCGAAACCGCCCCGCCGGCGGCCAAACTTCCGCTTAACTTGACACGGCCGGAGCCGTTCGGGAGCACACTGTACAATTCGTTAACACCGCTAACTTCCTGCTGGCCAGAGTAGATTAGCCTCGAATTGTTCGGCGCCCAGCTTACCGCTGTCAAGGAACCACAATGGTCCAGCGAACCGTTCAATTTGTTCACCGCATCACGTTTCGGGTCGTAGGCGTACATTTCGTACTTGCCTGCTGTTTCCTGGTCGGCCACATAAAGCGCAAACGCACCGCTGCTGCCCCCGTCCGGATTCTGACCGTCATCACTTGAGCTGCCTCCTTTGCCACACGCCGCAAGCACCGTGGAAAGGCCTATTAAAAGAAAAATTGACAACGCTTTATTCATGCACAATGCCTCGTGGAATATCCGCTGCGAATACCCACTTCCAAAACTAAGAATTGATGGTTGATCGATACTGGTGAGGAACGTGTCGGGAGTACCTGTACGCAGGATTCCGAAAAACCCACAGGACTGCCCAAACAAAAACATTCTAAGCCAACGCTATATACATAGGCGTCTATCGAGAAAACTTCCAACAGCCTTTGTAATTGTGAGCGGCAGATCACACAGTTATAAACGTTCGATGCCGACACAATATGTTCGAAATTTGTAACGACGAAGAAAACGTATTAAAACGGCGTAGCAGCGTTTGGCGCAACTGCGTGTAGAAATATACAGAACGTGAGCTAAGTCACAGCAACAAGGCGCGTCACGTACAACTTAACTGTGTACTTGCAGCTTATACTTGTAATTGCAAATAATTCGGACAAGAGCTGGCCGGTAGAATGGTTTTTTCACACACGGCGACTTGATCCAGCCGATGGCCCGAGTAGACAGCTCTAGCTCAGCATTGTTCCAGGGAGGCTATAACCAGAGGGAAACTGGCGAACATTTCGACATTTGAATGAAGCTGGGAAGGCGTACCGTATTCATTCGCGTCACCATGGGGTACGAAGGGTGGATTAATCGCGAAAGATATTATCGAAGTTAGATGGAACACGGCGATAGTCGCGACGCGTGGCCAAGAACGACAGCGGCGTCAGGAACTACAGGACAACATGGAGCATCCCGGTCGGTTACGAGCCCATTCGGGACGTCTGGCAAAATAACTTTCCCGCGACACTTGTTCGTCATAGGGCTGGCGTAGTAGATCCAGCAACTCTTTGGTCAACGAATAATCGGCCTGCTCAGCTTTGTCGATGGCCATTTGTGCCAAATAATTACGCAGTACATATTTGGGATTCACTGCATTCATGGCGGCGCGTCGCTTTGCATTGCCGACGTCGTCGGCCTGCACCCGCATAATGTAGTCGCGTAACCAACTCGCAACGTAATCAATGTCGTCAGCAGTTAGTTGCTCTGGCTGATAGTATGCCTCAAGCAGGGGCCGCATAAGTACCTCCGAACGGGTGCCGACGGGGTCCGACTCGCAATCCAGATCGGCCAAACGGCGAAAAAATATTGTCATATCGGTTTCCGTGCGCCGCAATACGGCCTCCAGATCGGCCAGTAGCTTTTCATCGCTTGCCGGGCGGTACGCTTTCAACCCCAGCTTTCCCGCCATCATTGCCTGCCACGCCGCGTTGTACAAGCTCGCAAAACTTTCCAGAATTTCTCGCAATGATTCCGCCTCCCCTATCAGAGGATAGATGGCGTTGCCCAATTGGATCAGATTCCACTGGGCAATGCCGGGCTGGTTGGCGAAACGGTAGCGGCGCCCCTGCGCATCGGTTGTATTGGGCGTCCAGTCCGGATCGTAGTCGTCTAACCAGCCGTAGGGGCCGTAATCGATAGTCTGACCGTGAATTGACATATTGTCGGTATTCATCACCCCATGCACGAAGCCCACTCGCATCCAGTGCACAATCATGTCTATGGTGCGTCGACAGACTTCATCGAACCAGGCGATATAGACCTCGCCACACGGTTCTCCAAGGTGCGGGAAATAGGTGCGGATCGTGTAGTCCGCCAGTTGTTGCAGCAGCGCGTGCTCCTGACGGGCGGCCAGTATTTCGAAATTGCCGAAGCGGATAAACGAAGGTGCGACACGACACACCACGGCTCCCGGTTCGAATTCCGGATGGCCATCGTAGAACATGTCACGCATCACCTGATCGCCGGTGCTGATAACGGAAAGCGCGCGAGTTGTGGGCACCCCCAGATAATGCATGGCCTCGCTGCACAGAAACTCCCGAATCGATGAGCGAAGCACCGCAAAGCCGTCGGCCCCCCGAGAGTATGGCGTGGGCCCGGCTCCTTTCAGTTGAAGCATCCAACGTCCGTGGTCGACCACGACCTCGCCCAGGTTAATGGCTCGACCGTCACCCAACTGCCCCGCCCAGCTGCCAAACTGATGACCACCGTAGCACATGGCGAAGGGCTCCATTCCCGCAAGCTGGCGGTTTCCCGCAAACACCTGCACGAATTCCGGCGATTCACAATAATGCGCGTCGAAGCCCAGGGTTCGGGCCATGTCGGCGGAATAGGCAACCAGATTCGGATTGGACGCTCGGGTAGGTTGCACCCGCGAATAACAGGCACCGGTCACCTGCCGTCGCGTATTCTCGCGCTGCGGATCACCCGGTAGATCGCGGACGAAGCTATTGTCGAAGCTTAATGGTTTCATAACCGCGACAATACAGCATGGTCGCACTGTTTATAAACATTCACTTATAACCATCCCGAAGTTAACCGCGACAATAGCGAATAAATTTACTTCGACGCGTCCTTGTCGAAGCTGTTTATCTGACTACCTCCCTGTCACCTCCTGCTGCAACTGTCTAAGCCGTTCTGGGGTTCCGATGTCGCGCCACTGGCCGCGATAAACCTCGCCGCTCAATCGCTGGTCTTGCATGGCTTCGCGAAACGCTTCCACCAGGGGAAATTTCTCTCGCCGCCGGGAATATTCCGCTACCAGTCGGGGATGCAGCAGTGCGATGCCGCTATAGGTAAAACTGTCTCGCGCAACATTATCCCTTTCGGGCTGCAACAAAAGTGCCTCATTCAAATAGAAGTCACCCGTCGGCAACTGGGAAGGGTTGGGCACCATAACCAGGTGGCCGAGCTTGCCGGCGTCAAATTGGTGGTTGAGCAATTTCTCAAACGGATAATCGGTCCAGATGTCCGCGTTGACCACCACGAAAGGCGCCTCACCCAACAGTTCCAGAGCGTGGCCAATGGCGCCACCCGTTTCCAGCGGATAGGGCTCCCGCGAATACACAATCGCCACACCCAACCGCGATCCGTCGCCCAGATATTGCTGGATCTGTTCGCCCAGGTAGGCAACGTTGATTACCATTTCGCGAATACCGGCCTGCTGTAAACGGCGCACCGTATAATCGATCAGCGGTTTCCCCGCCACTTTCAGCAGTGGCTTGGGTGTGGCGCGGGTAAGTTCCGCCATGCGCTCACCGCGCCCAGCGGCAAAAATCATTGCTTTCATCATTAACCGTATTATCCTGGGAAGCGTCGGAGCCGCCGCGTGGGTGCGGTTCAAATAAAAATAGGGTCGTTACCATCAATGCCGCTAAACCAACAAAGTTAAGCCGGTGTATAGCCCGCGGTTCGATAATCAGTGTACCAACTCTGCTCGCTGGCGAGCGGTAACAAACGCTCCTCGAACCAGGTAGCGAACTGATTGAGTGGCGGATATTGCTCCGCCACCTCCACAAGATAGCGCATCACCAGTGGAAGGTCGTGCAAATAATTGGACTTGTGGTCGCGCAAGGCCAACCGCGCGAAAACGCCCAGCACCTTTAAGTGTCGCTGCACGCCCATTAAATCAAACCAGCGCAAAAACTGCTCGGCCGACATTGTAGCTGGTACCACACCAACCTCACGGGCCATGCTGGCGTAAGCCAGCGCCCAGCGTTCGACATCTTCCCGGGGCCAGCGAACGTAACAGTCCCGCAACAGCGACACCAAATCGTAGGTGAAAGGGCCCCAGACCGCGTCCTGAAAATCGATAACACCGGGTGGCCCAATCGGTTGATTGATCAGATTGCGGGAATGAAAATCGCGGTGAACGAAGCAGGCGGGCTGATCCAGGGCGCTGTCCAGTACAATGTCAAACAGTTGGGTTACCAATTGCTGCTCGGCGGGTTTGAGTTGGTAGCCCAACAACTGTTCGATAAACCAATGCGGAAACAGCTCCATTTCGCGCAATAGTTCAGCGCGAGAATAATCGGGCAATCGCAGCGCGGGCGAGGCACTCTGCTGAAGACGCAATAAGGTCAACAAGGCTTCACCGTACAAAGCTTCCACGGATACCGCGCTGAGTTCGCCGAGCAAGAGACAATCACCGAAGTTCTCAATCAACAGAAAGCCGCGCGTGTAATCGGCCGCATGGACGCGCGGTGCATTGACCCCCTGGCGACGCAAATAATCCGCCAGCGCTACGAAGGTCTCGCTGTCTTCCGACGCTGGCGGCGCGTAGACGGCGAGTCGATCGGGCTGCGACTCAATCCGGAAATAGCGGCGCGCGCCGGCATCTCCGGCCAAAGGGTGAAGGGCAATCTGTCCGCCTTGCGCCGCGGGCATAACCTCAGCCAACCATTGAGACAACGGTCTTACCACATCTGCCTGCATGTTCACTCCGGTACTTCCCCCATTGCGCGGCACGACCGCGCAGACGGTTTATACCACTGATTGGCTTCACTTGCCCAGCCAGCACCCGCCGCAAAGGTGGGATGGTTCGACGCTTTCCAGTAGAATCCTACAGCCGCGCCAGAGCGGATTCTCTCGTCGAACAGTTTCCTGTCGAACACAAGGTAGTAAATAGTTGTGACACTCTGCTCAACCCTCGGACTGCCTGCATGAAGAATCGGGACATAACGATTCATCACTCGCGGCAAACGCATTTCGCGGACCGCCTCGCCGCCATACTAATTCTCGCGATTACCGCAATTTTCGCGGCGCCGGCTTCGCGGGCACAGGCTTTTCAGGCACGGGAAACCACACCCCTCGAATGGGTTTGCCAAGCCCAAGGCGCGGGTTGGACTTGCGAGCAAGTGCCCGCCGCGGGACCCAACCGAGCGCGTCCGGTTCGGGCTGAAGACCCACACCCACTGGGCTGGGTTCCGCTGGAACAACTGGATCCCAAGCAGCGCGCCGAAGTCCCCACCGGCTGCTGTGGCGCCTATGTTCCGCCGCAATCCGAGGACGATGTCGCTGAACCTCCACCCGAGGATGGAAAAACCCGCATCCGCTCTGATCTTTTGGAAGGCAATCTGGAAAACACCTACGAGCTCACCGGGAACATCCGGATTTCCCAGGGCAACCGTCGCGTAGCGGCAGACCAGGCCAGCGTGGACGAGCCCGCCGGTACCGCCACTGTCGCGGGAGATATCAGCATTTACGAACCGGGGGTACTGATCATCGGCGACCGGGCCATGGTCAACACGGAAACGGGTGCGGCGCGGGTTGATAACGGCCAGTTTGTTCTTTACGAATCGCGAACCCGGGGCTCGGCCGGATTGATCGACCGCTCGGAGAATGAAGTTCTCACCCTGGAACAGGGCAGATTCACCCAGTGCGAGCCGGAAAACGAACACTGGGTGCTGCGCGGCAGCTCGATCGTGGTCGACCCACGGGCCAAGCGCGGCGTGGCCCGCAACGCCCGCCTCGAATTGGCGGGCGTGCCGATATTCTACTGGCCCTACCTCTCATTCCCGGTGGGAAGCGATCGCCAATCTGGCTTTCTGTTTCCCACCGTCACTTCCGACGGTATTGCCGTTCCCTACTACCTGAATCTGGCGCCCAACTACGACGCGACCCTAACCCCCCGCTACATCACTGATCGTGGTACCATGTTGGAAGCTGAATTCCGCCACCTGAGCCCGAGCTTCGAAACCGTCATTGGCGGTGCCTGGCTCGGTAGTGGCGAGGACGACATCAGCGACAACGAGCGGCAAGCCATCGGGCAAGGGTTGCTGAGCGAAGAACAGGCCACCCAGTTCGCTGGCGAAGACCGCTGGCTGGCGAGCCTCCAACAACTTGGCGGGCGCGACCAACGCTGGTACAGCGTGATCGACTACACCAAAATCAGCGATTTCGCCTATTTCAATCACCTGGACACCACCAACCTCGACGTCAACCGGGCCACCCACCTGCGTCAAGCCGGCGAGCTTGGCTACCGCCTGCCCAACTGGAATATCAATAGTCGGGTCGTGGAGTATCAGACCATCGCCCTTAATGCCGAAGAACCCTATCAGCAACTGCCCGAAGTTAACGCTGACGGCAGCTACCGCTGGGGTGACCTGGCGCTCGACCTCAGCAATCAGTTCACCCGCTTCGATCACGCGGAAGAATTTATCGACCCCGAGTCGCTCAACCCGAATAGACGCCGCATTACCGGTGATCGAACCCGATTAGACTATCGCCTGGCCTGGGAAAGGGAATGGCTGTGGGGCTTTTTCAAGCCAGCCTTTCTGGCAAAAAGCATCGCCTATCGGCTTGAAGAAGAGGGTCTGCGCCCGGACGCGGAGACCGATCCCTCAATCACCGTGCCCCAAGGCGCTCTGGATGCGGGCTTGTTCTTCGAACGGGACGGCAACTGGTTCGGCAGCAGCTATCTCCAGACCTTCGAGCCCCGGGTCTTCTACTTTTATAGCGATTACCAGAGTCACGAAGCGCTGGTCGACGTCACACCGGATAACCGCGACGTGAACTTCGACACCTCGGAGCTCACCTTCAGTTACGGGCAATTATTCCGCACCACCCGCTTCGCCGGTGGCGACCGAATCGAGGATGCCAACCAAGTATCCGTGGGGCTGACCACGCGTTTTCTCAGCGGTGTCAACGGCGCCGAGCGCCTCAGCGCCAGCCTTGGGCAAATCTTCTATCAAGACGACCGCCGCGTTACCCTGGAAGGCAACCCGCGCGTGCAGCCCCGCTCGGAGATTGCTGGACAATTTTCAGCACAGCTGACAGACTCCCTGCGCTTTGGCAGCGACGTCCTGTACGACAGCGATACCGACAAGGTCAACCGCGGCAACGCCAGTCTGCGCTACCTGGATCGGGAAAAGCGCATTTTCAACATTGGCTACCGCTACAACCGCAAGCCGGTGCAACTGGTGGACGGGGAAGCGATCAATCGCGATGAAAGCCAGGGCGATATATCCCTGGTCTGGCCCCTCACCGATAGCTGGAGTGTTATCGGCCGGCGCTATTACGACTTTACCAACGAGCGGGAACTGGATTCGATTGCCGGCCTCGAATACACCAGCTGTTGCTACCGCTTCCGAGTGGCCTGGCGCCGCTGGCTGGACAATGACTTGATCAATCGCGTGGACGATCAAGCCTTGGAGCACGAACAAGGCGTGTTTTTCGAATTGGAACTGCGCGGGCTCGGGGGGCTGGGCAGCAGCAATGTCAGTACCGCACTGAGCGAAGGCGTCTATAATTTCAACCGTCGGGAAGAAGCCATTCTGGGGCGACCGATCGACTGACCGAGAGTATTGAAGTAGCACCATGATAGATTTTAGTAAAACCGCCAACCTCCACCTGGCCGCCATTCTGGCAGCCGTCCTGCTAGCCACTACGAGCCTGACCGGCACCGCCACCGCGGAAACGGTTGTCATCGACCGGGTCGCCGCCATAGTCGACGAAGACGTGGTGATGGAGAGCGAATTGAAAACCCAGTTGGAGGCCATCACCGCGCGTATGCGAGCGCAAGAGGCACAGCCTCCCCCCCGGGAAGTGCTGGAGGCGCAGGTACTGGAACATCTGATTGTTCAACAGCTGCAGTTGCAAATCGCCAAGCGCGCCAGTATTAGGGTGGAAGACACGGAAATTGATCAGGCCATCCAGCAAATGCAGGCCTCCAACAACATGACCGAGGAACAGTTGATGGCGGAGCTGCGCCGGGAAGGCCTTACTCCGACCGAGCTGCGAGCAAACATTCGCCGGGAACTGACAATTACCCACGTTCAGCGTGGTGTCCTCAATAATCGCATCAAGATTACAGAACACGACGTGGACAGCTTTCTGGCCTCCAAGGAAGGGCAGTTTTGGAACGCACCGGATTACCGTATCAGCCATATTCTGATTGCCGCCTCCAGCAGCGCCGATGAATCCGCTATCAACGCGGCGCAACAACGGGCACGGGACCTGTACGAACAACTTCAGGCGGGCGCCGATTTCAGTCAACTGGCCACCACCTATTCCGCTGACCAGTATGCCCTGCAAGGCGGCGACTGGGGCTGGCGGCAACCCACCGAATTGCCGGAATTGTTCGCCCAACAGCTGGCTGAGCTGAAAGTGGGCGAAGTCAGCGAACCCTTCCGCAGTGGTGCCGGCTTTCATCTGCTGAAAATCGATGATCAGCGCGGCGGCGAACAAGCGCTGGTGGAGCAGACCAAGACCCGACACATTCTGCTGAAACCTTCAGCTATTTTGAGTGAAGCCCAGGCCCAACAAAAACTGGCGGATATCAGAAACAAGGTTTTGGCCGGCGGCGACTTCGCCGCCTACGCCAAGGAACATTCCGACGATATTGGCTCCATGCTCTCGGGCGGCGACCTTGGCTGGTCCCTGCCCGGCCAGTTTGTCCCCGAGTTTGAAAGAACCATGAATCAAACAGCCATCGGCGAGGTAAGCGAACCCTTTCGCAGCGAACACGGCTGGCACATCCTGCAAGTCGAAGACCGTCGCCAGCAGGATATGAGTGAGCGCGTCAAACGCAACCAGGCGAGAAACCTGTTACGCAGTCGCCGCTTCGAGGAGGAACTGCCCATCTGGCTGCAGGAGATCCGAGACGAAGCCTACGTCGACGTCAAGCTCGCCGGCATCGACCTCGACAATGCCGACGGCGCTGAGTAGCCAACATGCCAGACGCCACGTTACGTATTGCCGTAACAGCGGGAGAGCCCGCCGGCATCGGGCCGGATCTAATCACCATTCTCGCCCAGCACGGCAGCGAGCACGAACTGGTGATCGTCGCCGACCCGGAGCTTCTCCAGCAACGTGCCCGACTGCTGGGCCTGCCCCTGAGAATCCGCACATTTGACTCGCAAGCACCCGCTCAGGCATTGT
>JBBDIU010000077.1:21356-25504 GCA_040880205.1 Cellvibrionaceae bacterium | reverse complement strand
CACGTCTCACTTCTCACGTTTCACGTCTCACGTCTCACGTCTCACGTCTCACCAAACACGCCATCAAGACAGCAGATCGGTAGCCGTACTGACGATATTGTCGACAGTGAAGCCAAATTTTTCCATTAATTTATCACCGGGCGCGGAGGCACCAAAACTTGTCATACCGATAACACGGCCATCCAGCCCGACATATTTTCGCCAGTAATCCACATGACCTGCTTCAATAGCAATCCGGGCGCGCACCGAAGCGGGTAGCACCGATTCCCGATAGCTTGGTTCTTGCTGTTCAAATATTTCCGCGCAGGGCATGGAAACCACCCGCACCCGCTTGCCGATTTTCTCCGCCGCCTGCATGGCAATGTCCACTTCCGAACCGGTGGCAATTAAAATCAGCTCCGGTTCGCCGTCGCAATCCTTGAGGACGTAAGCGCCTTTGGCAATCGCTTGCAACTGCGCCTTGTCGCGCGCCTGGGCGGGCAGGCCCTGGCGGGAAAAGATCAAGGCGCTGGGCGCATTGCGAGTTTCGATGGCACTGCGCCAGGCAACAGCGGATTCCACGCTGTCGCAGGGACGCCAGGTGCGCAAATTGGGCGTGGCGCGCAAGGTGGTTAGCTGTTCCACGGGCTGGTGGGTGGGGCCGTCTTCGCCCAAGCCGATGGAATCGTGGGTGTAAACAAAAATATGCGGCTGCCGCATCAAAGCGGCCATGCGCACTGCGTTGCGCGCGTATTCCATGAAGACCAGGAAGGTGGCACTGTAATGCACAAAGCCGCCGTGCAGGGTGATCCCATTGCCAATGGCGCTCATGCCGAATTCGCGCACACCGTAATATATGTAATTGCCGGCGGCGTCCTGCGGGGTAATTCCCTTGGATCCGGACCACAAGGTGAGATTGGACCCCGCCAAGTCCGCCGAGCCGCCGATGAGTTCGGGCAAGGCCGCGCCGTATGCTTCCAGAGTATTTTGCGAAGCCTTGCGCGTGGCAAGTTTTTCCCCATCGCTCTGGCAGCGCTGGATAAAGTCCTGCGCCACTTGAGCGAAATTGTCCGGCAATTCGCCGCGAATAACGCGCCGTTCAAATTCCGCCGCTAATTCGGGATGGGCTTTCCGGTAGGCGGCGAATTGTTGCCGCCAGGTCGCCTCGGCTTCAGCACCACGGCTTTCAGCGTTCCACGCTTCGTAAATGTCGGCGGGGATCTCGAAAGCGGGCGATTGCCAACCCAACGCTTTGCGAGCCAAGGCTACTTCCGCGTCACCCAAGGCCGCGCCGTGACAGCTTTCCTTACCCTGTTTATTGGGCGCGCCAAAACCGATAACGGTTTTGCAGCCTATCAGTGTAGGCTTGTTCGGTTCCGCACGGGCGTCATCAATGGCGTTCTTAACGGCCGCGCTATCGTGACCGTCTACATTGGCCAACACCTGCCAGCCGTAACTTTCGAAGCGGGTCGGCGTATCGTCGGTAAACCAGCCCTGCACTTCGCCGTCAATGGAAATGCCATTGTCGTCGTAAAAAGCGATCAACTTCCCCAATTGCTGAGTGCCCGCCAGGGAAGCCACCTCGTGGGAAATACCTTCCATCAAACAACCGTCGCCCAGGAAAACATAGGTGTGATGGTCGACGATAGCGTGGCCGTCCCGGTTAAACTGGGCGGCCAGCGCTTTCTCCGCCAGGGCCATGCCCACCGCGTTAGCGAGGCCCTGCCCCAGGGGGCCGGTGGTGGTTTCGACGCCGGGCGTATCGCCGTATTCGGGATGCCCCGGCGTTTTCGAATGCCATTGGCGGAAGTTTTTGATGTCCTCGATTGACAGATCGTAACCGGTCAAATGCAACAGGGAATAAACCAGCATGGAACCGTGGCCGTTCGATAACACAAAACGGTCCCGATCAGGCCAGTGGGGATTGTTGGGGTTGTGCTTGAGGTAGTCATTCCACAACACTTCGGCAATGTCGGCCATGCCCATGGGGGCGCCGGGGTGGCCGCTGTTGGCTTGCTGCACGGCGTCCATACTGAGGGCGCGGATAGCGTTGGCGAGTTCATTGCGTGCGGGCATGGGTGGAGGACTCCTGGACTTGCTTGGCTGGGATATAGAAAAGCGGCATGGGGCGCCGCTAAAAAAGGGGCGTATTGTCCCCTACCGCCGGGTTGGGGTAAAGGTCCGCCAAAGGTTTCTCATGTCCTGCCCGGCGCACTGCTTCACAGCGCTGGAATCAAACTATATCAAAATGTTTTGATATAGTTATTCGACACTGCTAAACTGCCGGGCAATTTGTTACCTGCATAGCCCGGTTGATGCTAAAGCCCCTTGAGCAACTCCCCTCCGAGGAACCCCTGGATCGGATCGCCGCCTGCTTGAAAGCGGCCGGGGATCCCCTGCGGCTGGAAATTTTGCGGGTCCTGGCGCGCGGCTCCTATGGGGTACTGGAGCTGAGTCGGATTTTTTCCATGAAGCAGTCGGGCATGAGCCATCACTTGAAAGTGCTGGCAAATGCCGGGCTGGTGGCCACCCGGCGGGAGGGTAACTCCATTTACTACCGCCGGGCCTATGCGGCGGCGGATGATGAACTCCACGGCGTTCAGACGGTGCTTTATGCCACACTCGACCGAGTCGCGCTCGAACCCGCCGTGCAGAAGCGACTATCGGACGTGCAACAGGAACGCGCTCGGGCTTCCCAGCAGTTTTTTGCCGATAACGCGGACAAGTTTCGCGAACAACAGGATTTGATTGCCAGCTATCCAGTCTACGCTGAACACGTTGCGGACATGCTCCGTCGAATTCCACGGGAGCACCTGGATGCGGTGCTGGAGATTGGCCCCGGCGAAGGCGAATTTCTCGGGATACTGAGTCGCGCCTATGCCCAGGTATTTGCCCTGGATAATTCGTCCCGCATGCTGGACAAGGCGCGAGCATTTGCCCAACGCCAGGCGCTCGCCAACATCGAATTTTTGCTGGGCGAATCGCGACTGGCAGTCGAGCGGGGGCTCGAGGTCGACTGCGTGGTTATCAACATGGTGTTACACCACACCCCCTCGCCCGGGGATATTTTCCACGATGCCAGCGCGGTGCTACGTCCCGGCGGCGCGCTGATAGTGACCGACTTGTGCCGCCACAACCAACATTGGGCCAGCGAATCCTGCGGTGATCTCTGGCTTGGCTTCGAGCCACTGGACTTCAGCGCCTGGGCCAGCGAAGCGGGGCTCACCGAGGGCCAAAGCAGTTATTTTGCTCTGCGCAACGGTTTTCAAATTCAGATACGACATTTTTCCAAATAGGAGCATAGCAACATGGCAAACTATTCCGTATTCACTTCCGAATCCGTTTCGGAAGGGCATCCCGATAAGATGGCCGATCAGATTTCCGATGCCATTGTCGACGCGATTTTAAAGGATGATCCCAATGGCCGCGTTGCGGTGGAAACTATGGTAAAAACCGGAATGGCCATCGTCGCCGGCGAAGTGCGCACTTCCACCTACATCGATCTCGAAGATCTGATCCGCGATGTGATTCTGGGAATCGGCTACGACTCCAGCGAGGTTGGCTTCGACGGTGCATCCTGCGCCGTACTCAACGCCATCGGCAAACAATCGTCGGACATCGCCATGGGCGTGGACGAAGGTGAAAACAAAGACCAGGGCGCTGGCGATCAGGGCTTAATGTTCGGCTATGCCAGCAACGAAACCGACGTACTGATGCCCGCCCCCATTTATTTCTCCCATCGCCTGGTGCAGCGCCAAGCCAAGTTGCGCAAGGAAAAAGTTTTGCCCTGGCTGCGGCCGGACGCCAAGAGCCAGGTGACCTTGCGGTATGAAGACGGCAAGCCGGTCGCGGTGGACGCGGTGGTACTCTCCACCCAGCACTCGCCGGACATTTCCCAAGCCAACATTCGCGAAGCGGTGATGGAAGAAATCATCAAGCCGGTATTGCCTGCGGAATGGCTGCACAAGGCTACCCTTTACCACATTAACCCCACCGGCCAATTTGTTATCGGCGGTCCCGTGGGGGACTGCGGGCTGACCGGACGCAAAATCATCGTGGACACCTACGGCGGCATGGCCCGCCACGGCGGCGGCGCCTTCTCTGGAAAAGATCCCTCCAAAGTCGACCGCTCCGCCGCCTATGCCACCCGTTACGTAGCGAAAAACATC
>JBBDIU010000077.1:0-21346 GCA_040880205.1 Cellvibrionaceae bacterium | reverse complement strand
CGACCGCTGCGAAATCCAGGTGTCCTACGCCATCGGCGTCGCCGAACCCACTTCCATTTCCGTCGAAACCTTCGGCACTGGCAAAGTCAGCGACGACAAAATCGCCGAACTGGTCCGCGAACACTTCGACCTGCGTCCCCACGGTCTGATTGAAATGCTGCAATTGAAGCGGCCGATTTATCAGCCCACCGCGGCCTATGGGCATTTTGGGCGGGAGGAAGAAAATTTTACCTGGGAGAGAACGGATAAGGCGGAGGAGCTTAAGGCCGCGCTTTGAGGCGCGGCTTAGACGTGAGACGTGAGATGTGAGATGAAAGGGACGGGTGCGGAGAAGACGGATGGAAAACGGGAAGGTGGTGAGGCGACACGAAAAGCTCGAAGCTTGGCGTGATTCCATGGATTTGGTGGTCGCTATTTACCGAATCGCGGACACATTTCCTTCACACGAGCGTTTCGCACTCGCCTCTCAGCTGAAGCGTGCCTGCGTCAGCGTGCCAGCTAACATCGCTGAAGGCGCGGCACGGGGAAGCCACAAAGAATTTCTGCGCTTCCTTGGCATTGCCCGTGGTTCACTGGCAGAAGTGGAAACTCACCTACAGATCGCAGAGCGCCTCGGATATTCCAACGGCAACAGTGAAGTTTTTTACCTAGCGAACAAAACATACGCCAAACTCAATGCCTTGATCCGAATGCTGAAATCCAAAACCGAAGTAGGTGTGTAGGCCCTTTCATCTCACGTCTCACATCTTACATCTCACAAAATCATCAACGGAGTAACCCATGACTACAACAGCCACCCAAACAACAACCGACGCCCGATCCACCGACTACCGCGTCGCCAACCTCTCCCTCGCCGACTGGGGCCGTCGCGAGATCGAAATTGCCGAAGGCGAAATGCCGGCGCTGATGGCCTTGCGCGAACGCTACCGCGCCGAACAGCCGCTGAAAGGCGCCAAGATTCTCGGTTGTATTCACATGACCATCCAAACCGCCGTGCTGATCGAAACATTGATCGCGCTGGGTGCGGAAGTGCGTTGGTCTTCCTGTAATATTTTTTCCACGCAGGACCATGCGGCCGCCGCCGTTGCCGCGGCTGGCATTCCGGTGTTTGCCTGGAAAGGCGAAACCGAGGAAGAGTTCTGGTGGTGTATCGAGCAGACAATTCTAAAGGACGGCAAGCCCTGGGATGCCAACATGATTTTGGACGATGGTGGCGACCTGACCTTAATGGCCCACGACAAATACCCGGACATCCTCAATCACATTCATGGCATTTCCGAGGAAACCACTACCGGCGTACACCGCCTGGTTGAAATGATGGAACGAGGCGAATTGAAAGTACCGGCCATCAACGTCAACGACGCGGTGACAAAGTCCAAAAATGACAACAAATACGGCTGCCGCCACAGCCTGAACGACGCTATCAAGCGCGGCGTGGATCACCTGCTGGCAGGAAAAAAAGCGTTGGTCATTGGCTATGGCGACGTAGGCAAGGGTTCCGCGGCTTCGTTGCGCCAGGAAGGCATGATTGTGAAAATTTCAGAGATCGATCCCATCTGTGGGATGCAGGCCTGTATGGACGGTTTTGAAGTAGTTTCGCCCTATCAGAATGGCAATAACACCGGTAAATTTGACGACCTCAATCACGAGGTGCTCGGCAAAACCGATTTGGTTGTCACCACCACCGGCAACGTCAACGTTTGTGATGCCCCCATGTTGCGCGCCCTGAAAAATGGCTGTGTGGTTTGTAACATCGGCCACTTCGACAGCGAGATCGACACCGCCTACATGCGCAAAAACTGGGAATGGGAAGAGGTCAAACCCCAAGTCCACAAAATCTATCGCGACCGCGCCAACAACGATCATTTAATCCTGCTATCCGAAGGCCGCCTGGTCAACCTGGGCAACGCCACCGGCCATCCCTCGCGCATAATGGACGGCTCCTTCGCCAACCAGGTACTCGCGCAAATTTACCTCTACGAGGACAAATTCGCGGAGCTGCCGATCGACCAACGAGAAAACAACATTTACGTCCGTGTCCTACCCAAGTCACTGGACGAAGAGGTGGCCCGCTACATGGTGGAAGGCTTTGGCGGCGTAATCACCAAAATGACCAAGGAACAAAGCGACTACGTGCACCTCCCGGTGGAAGGGCCGTTTAAACCGGATTCTTATAAGTACTAAAGACGGAAGACGGAAGACGGAAGACGGAAACAAGTATGCGCTTGAAGGTATTGAGCAGCAAGATGTATCAGGCCTTACGAGAGGTTCGTCTCTCGTCTGCCGTCTCTCGTCTCACGTAAACACCATGCGCATTCCCCGCATTTTCTTTGATCACACGCTGAACGTCGGGCAGGATTATTCGCTGCTCAGCGACCGCGCTCATTATGTATCGAATGTGTTGCGTCTCTCTGCCGGTCGGCCATTGATCGTGTTTAATGGCCGGGGTGGGGAGTACGAGGCGACACTGTTAGCAGCGGGAAAAAAAGAGGCCGCGCTACGAATCGACAGGTTTGTGGATGTTGATCGCGAATCCCCACTGCGTAGCCGACTGGCCATCGGCCTCGCGCGGGGCGATCGGATGGACTGGATTGTGCAAAAAGCGACTGAATTGGGAGTTACAGCTATCTCGCCACTTTACACCGAAAGAACCGAGGTGAAGTTAAGCGGCGAGCGCTTGGCAAAGAAGCTCGGACACTGGCGGCAAATCATCATTGGTGCCTGTGAGCAAAGCCAGCGCAATCGCCTGCCGACTTTGCATGAACCAATAGAATTCTCCGATTTTGTTTCCCAATGCCAGGCGTCACGGAAGTTGATTTTGCATCCGGGTACCGAGGGTTTTTCACTGGACACTGCAGGCCAGGATGGCGCCAATAGCGCGGCCGTGCTGGTAGGGCCTGAAGGTGGTTTTAGCGATGATGAAGTGGAACGAGCCAAGGTGCATGAATTTTTGCCCTGGCCACTCGGGCCCAGAATTCTGCGCGCTGAAACAGCGCCGATTGCGGCGCTGGCATTGCTGCAACACTCTTGGGGTGATTGGTAGAGCGCAACTTCGCTCGCCATCGTTACGGTTCGGCACCGGATTTGATCCAATCGTAAATGGCTTCGATCTCGTCGCGATCAAGAGGAATGTCTTGCGGCATGAATCCGGACGCCACCACGCCATAGAAGGGACTGTTTTCGGGATCAAACGGGACAACCAAGGTCATCACATCCTCGTAGTCCGACAGTTTTATCAGTTCACCCGTGTGGCAGGTTTGGCATTGTTTTTCCACAATGTTTTCCCGAATCCACTGCCAGTTGGGCTGCGGCACTTGCCTGTTGCGCGCTCCACTTCCCCGCCATTGGTTAAACAGCTTCCGTAAAGCCTCGGGCACGTTCAAGGTCGGGTGTTTTGCGTGGCCGTCGGCAATGATGTTTTGCAGCTCCGATGCTAGGAAGGGCCGCAGCCGCTGGTAATTTTCGTTACTGCTGAAGTCCAGCGGGAGACCCGCCGCCGCTTGCGCGCCGCCATGGCAGCTAAGGCAATGCGGTCTCAGCAGATTCTGGTTGATCCACTGCCAGTCGCTCGAGGGATCAAGGTTGTTGCTGGCGCCGTGATAAATCCAAAAATACAGGGTGTCCTTTTCCTTTTCGCTAAGTGCGGGTCGCCCGCCACCCGGCATGATACCGATGTTGACCAGGGTAAAGGCCGCGCTTTTCGTTGGGTGGCCCGGAATAACCACCCGCATGACGCCTGGGTAGCTGGTAAGGTCCAGGCCCTCGGGTGTTCGGCCTGATTTCAGCCGCGGGTTGTGACAAAGGATGCAATGCTGGTCGAGAATTTCCCGAACCTGACTCCAGGCGGCTTCGGCCATGACGACCGAACTGGGAAAGCATCCCAGCACGGCCACTGCCATCGCAAACCATCCTTTTTGAAACCAGGAACGCATGAAATAATCTCTAGGAAATTGGCTTAGGTGCGTTTAGTATGCAGCAAAACTGCGCAGTCATTTATTTTTCTGCTTGGTAAGCATGTGCGTACGCGCAAGCGCAAAGCAATAACTTTACTTTACAATCAAGGGGTTGGCTATGTGGATCCGCAAATGGGAAAAAGACGAAAAAGACGGGATTGAATCTCCCATCCCGACTCAGCTGGTTTCCAACGAGGAATTTATCCCACCCCCACAAACCAGGCAGCAAAAGCAGTGGCAAGACCAAATTGACGCCATGGCCTCTTCCAACGCGAAGAAGCTTAACATGTCCAAGCGCAGCTTCCTGCGCAGCTCCATGGGCCTGGCCACGGCTTTTGCCGCCTACAACACAGTGTTTGGCAAATTCTGGGACGTTCACGCGGCGGAGCTAACCGAGGAAGCCGCCACTCAAGAGATGTTTCCGAAAGGCGAATACTTCGTTTTCGATGTACAGGCGCACTTTACCCAGGGCTACGCACTGAATTTTCGCAACAATGAAGCCATGCAAAATATGGGTTTCAATCTGGACAATTCCGCCGAGGCCTATTCCTTCAATAATTTCGTCAAGGAAATGTACCTGGACAGCGAAACCAGCATGCTGGTTATCTCCGGGGTCCCCGGTAAGGAGCGTAACAAGGATAACGAGGGGAATATTCTGGAGGGCCGGGATCGATCGGCCGGGCTTTTGCCCAGTTGGCTGATGTCGGAAAGTCGCGACAAGATTAACAATGCCTCGGGCAGCGTGCGCGCGCTGGCGCAGGGTAATTGCGCCCCCAATCATTACTGGGATGCGCAAAACCGTCGTATTAACGAACAGGAATTGTTCGAACAAATGGAGCGGGAGGTGAAGCAATACGGCATTCAATCCTGGAAGTGGTACTGTCATACCGACCCGGCACGCACCGGCAATGGCTTTCGCTTGGACGACGAGGGAATGACCTACGCTTTCTACCAAAAGGCGCGTGAACTCGGCATGAAAACCTTCAGCGTTCACAAGGGCTACTCGGCTCAGTCACGCACGCTGGGCCACCTGGCCCACCCCGGGGATATCGAAAAAGCGGCCAAGGACAACCCGGATCTGACTTTTATCATTTACCACTCGGCAATCAAGGATTCCCCCACTCAGGAAATGGCGGACGATCCCAATTTCTTTAATCGGGAAACCGGAGACTTTCCGTGGCACAGCGAACTGATTGCCTTGAAAGAGCGGAACCCCGACGGCTTGAAAAACGTGCATGTGGAAATTGGCTCGGCATTCGGTACCACCGCCATTATCAGTCCGGAAATGTGCATGCACCTGATGGGCAAGAACGTGAAAACCTACGGAGCGGACAAGGTCATCTGGGGCACGGACTGCCTGTGGTGGGGTTCACCGCAGTGGGTTATCGACGCCATGAAGCGCTTTCAAATTTCCGATGAGTTTTGCGATAAATTTGGCTATTCGAAACTGACCAAGGAAGATAAAGCCAAAATTTTCGGTTTGAATGCTGCCAAGATCTACGACGTGGATGTAAACGCGCAACTAAAAAGCATTTCCGCGGATAAGCTGGCCATGGCCAAGCAGCGCTACCTGGCCGCGGGCGGCCAAACCGAAAACAAGGTGCATGGCTGGGTTCGCGCTTAACATGGATGGTAATGCACCAGAACTTTTCGAACATTGCTCACCAAGGCCAACGGATGAAACCGATTTGGCCTTGCGTCACTACATCTCGTCATTGAGCGATGAGCGAGTCTCGGAATATCGCCAGCAGTGGTCGGACGAGCAAGTGAAGGAATGGTGCGGAGATTTCCGATCCGACGGTGCGCTCATGTTGGTCTGCTGTGAAAGGGATGTTGAAGTGGGTGAGTTCCGCGAAGTTCTCGAAGAGTACATCGCCTACCGTGGCTTAGTTTAGCGCTGCTTCCCTAACGCCAGAGACTTCAGTGCGTCTAACGAGTTAGCCTGACAGGCCCCCTTTTTTGTAATCCAAAAACGCCTGCTCCAAAGCCGCCACGTCGGGGATCACCACCGACTCGCCCGCGTGTGTGACATGCATCAAGTCGAAGAGGGCCAGTTTGGCCCCTTCCAGTTCATGAATTTCTTCCGCCTTGACTCGCGATAAACGCGGGATACCTTGGGTGGCGATGGCAAGGAATGGCAGTTTTTCGTCCACGCCAGTGTTGTTAAGCACCGCAATACGACTCTTGCCATTGAAGGAGGGCATGGGCTCACCGCACATGACTTCGTAACTGACCAAAGGCACACGCGCTTCGCGCCACATGATGTCGCCAAGATACCAGTCCGGTGCTTCGGGATCTCGTTCCGGCTTGGTGTAGGGCACCATCTCGGCCACCGTTACGGTTGGCAGAAGCAATTGCCGATCCGCCAACGGTATCAGCAAACTTGCCACTTCGGACACCGCCCGGCTTTCCAATAACCGTGATTCTTTCATATCGTTACCTGACTCGGCTCTTCGCGGCAAAGCAATATTTTTCCGCAGAGCAGTGTTGCTGTTTTATTCCTCGACTGACGCCGCAGGTTGTTGTTGGCGCGCGGTCTGCACCTCGCGAACCAGTTCCTGTGCCAATGTATAGGGACTACCCTTGAATCCCACGCTTCCTGTTGCCAAAGTTGCAACCGGCATGGAATCGCTGGTGCAACTGCCTGGTGTCTGCACCCAAACTTTACCGCCTTTTTGCCGCATTAGGCGACTGCCGGCTGCACCATCATTGCCCATGCCAGTAAAAATAATGACGCCACTGCGTTCGCCGTAACTGTGGGCAACATTGGCAATGATGTAGTCAGCCGACGGACTGTAGGGTGCCGACCAGTTCTTTTCGCTTACCAAAAATGTCCCGTTAGGCAACAACTCGGTCGCGTAATCCGGTGACACGATGGCAACTTCGTCGGGCCGTACCACACTGCCGTGTTCTATGATACGGGCGGAATACTGACTGCGGCTCATGACCTGCGCCAGAGTATCCTTGAAACCCGTATCGATATGCTGAACGTAAATAAAACCAATGCCCAACTTGGGCGGCAATTCAGCCAAAAACTGTTTCACCGCCGCCGGCCCGCCGGTGGAGGCGGCCAGCACCCAGACTTGCCTTGCGCTGCCCTCATTCTCCTGCGCCAAATTGATCGTGCCGGCCAGATGATTCAATTTTTCCTTCAAGCGGCGCGACCAAGGCTCGTATTGTTCGTCATGATTGGCGGGCACACGGCCATCGCAAAAGATAACAACCGAGTGTTGCGCATCCAGCCATTCATCCAACGCTTTGTTGCCGAGATTGCCGTTTTCGCCGTCGCCTTCGGCGGAATCGGGATCGATGGCAGCTATCCAGGCCTGCGGCGCGTCAGCTTCCATCGGTTCACTGGGTTGCTCCGCGGCAACTGTATGGGCCGCACCCACTTCACTTTCCAACTGGGATATCAGCAAACAGCGGCCGACCTGATGCCCGCACTGCTCAACCAAGGAACGCAAAGTCCGGTGCTGTACTTGATTATGCGCTAACAAGCCGATACGCAAAGGATGGCCTGACACTAGTTCTCCCTCAACCCTAATTCTCGGTGGGGACTCCAATCAGTTCGTGAATATTGTTGAGCAACAATTCTTCCTGGTAGGGCTTGCCCATGTATTTGTTCACGCCCAAAGCGAGGGCGCGCTCCCGGTGTTTTTCACCGGTGCGCGAGGTAATCATTATGATGGGAATATCCCGCAAGCGGCTCGACGAGCGGATGTTCTTGGCCACCTCGAAACCGTCCATGCGGGGCATTTCAATATCGAGTAGCATCAGGTCTGGAATAGCGTCTTGCAGCGTCAACAATGCATCAGCGCCATCCTTCGCGGTCATGACTTCATAGCCCTGCCGCTCCAGGAAGCGCGAGGTCACCTTGCGCACGGTTACCGAGTCATCAACCACCAAAACCACTTGGGCTTGCGCTTCTTGCTTTTTCGGAGCAAGGGAGGCAACGTCCAATGAAGTAGCCCCCAAAGACAGCAACGCCATTTCCTTGCGAATCATGGCATGGGGGTCAAGAATCACGACCACACTGCCGTCGCCCATGACTGTGGCACCAGAAAGCCCTTCAACCGCGCTGAATTGGGGGCCGAGGCTTTTCACCACAATTTCGCGACTGCCCATTAGCTTGTCTACCTGAATGGCCACCGCGTGTTCGGCGGAGCGCACCAAAATAACCGGCATGGGGAGCATCTGCCCTTCCAGGCGCGGCAGATTTTGCGCATCGAGCATGGTACCGAGATAACGCACTCGGTAATGCTCACCGGCGTACTCAAAACGGGCGTTTTCGTCCTGATAGTAATGTTCCAACTCGAAGGGGCTTACGCGCACGATACCTTCGATTGTGTTGAGTGGAATCGCGTAGTTGTCTTCACCCAGTTGAATCATCAAGGCGCGGTTGACCGATACGGTAAAGGGCAGGCGAATAATAAATTCCGTGCCTTCGCCCCAGCGCGAATCGATAAACATGGCGCCACCGAGCTGCTTGATCTCCGCGTGCACTACGTCCATGCCCACGCCACGACCGGAAATCTGCGTAACCTTGTCAGCGGTACTGAAACCAGCGTGCAGGATAAACTGCATAATATCTTGATCGCTGAGCTGGGCATCCTGGGCCATCAAGCCGCGTTCGATGGCTTTTTCCCGAATGCGTTGCAAATTCAAGCCACGCCCATCATCGGCCAGGCGCATTGTTACATCGCCACCTTCGCGGCCCAGGCTTAGCACAATTCGCCCAGTTTCCGGCTTGCCAGCCTTGAGACGTTCTTCGCGGGTTTCGAGCCCGTGGTCCACGGCGTTGCGCAACATGTGTTCCAGTGGTGCCACCATGCGCTCCAAAACGGAACGGTCCAGTTCACCTTCCACGTTGTCCAGCTCAAAGCTCACATGTTTGTCGAGCTCGGTGGATATCTGCCGCACGATACGGCGCAAGCGCGGCACCATGCGCGAAAACGGGACCATGCGCGAACGCATTAGACCTTCTTGCAAATCGGTGTTAATCCGCGACTGTTGCAGCAACAGAGTTTCCGTACCACGCGTCTTGTCGCCTAACGTGGTGGTCAGATCCATTAAGTCAGACGCGGATTCGATCAGCGAACGGGACAGCTGCTGGAGCTGGGAATAGCGATCCATTTCCAGTGGGTCAAACTCTTCAGCCTCTTCCATTTGCTCCTGGCGAAAAATCATTTGCGCTTCGGTTTCAATATCCAACCGGCGCAATTGTTCCTGCAAACGGTGCACTGTGGATTCCATTTCGTCGATGGCGAAGTTCAGTTCGGTATTCTGTTCCTCCAAACGGCCGCGACTGATAGATGTTTCACCCGCCAGGTTTACTAGCTCTTCCAGTAATTCGGCGGAAACCTTAATAACTTCCTGGGGGCCAGAACGGCGCGCGGCCATTGCCGAGCTACCAGACTTGGGGCCGGAAGCTTCACGCCCCGCCGGAAGATGCGGCGCTACGCCACCACTCGGCGGTTTCGGCTTTGGTGCAAAGGGAAGGATGTCGGCGCTGGCACTTGCCTTGTCCAGTTTTTCCGCTCCCACCGCTGAGGCTTGATCTTCACCGGACGCGGTTTCGGCAGAAGGCTGGCCGGTATCCTCCGGCTGGTCGAGTATCCTTTCGTCAAAATTCGCCGAAGCGGCCATAACCTCTTTAAGACCTTCAGGCATATGCCCGGATACGCGCGATTTAACCTTGTCAGTGCCGCTGATTAACTTGTCTTGATAATCGTGCACAACCTCGAAGAAAGCCTGGTCCACCTGCACGTTTTCACCCTTGGCGATCAGGAATGATTCGAACTCGTGAGCCAATTCGCCCAGGCCCATGAGGCCAGCCAGACGCGCGCCGCCTTTCAAGGTGTGCAATACGCGTTTTAATGCTTCCACGTGACTAGTGTCGGACCAGTCTTCCTGCCATTCGTGAACAGCGTTGTCGATTTCCTCAAGCAGCTCTTCCGCTTCCTCGATAAAGATTTCAAAAACTTCCAGGTCAACTTCTTCCACGTCCTGGGAGTTGTCCTCTTCAGCGACAGGGTGTCCAGCCGCGTCACCCACTTGTTTTGGTTCCCCCTGAGCCTCGCCCCTCGCTGATGCGGAGTCTTCACTCACAGGAAGCTGGTAATCGATTTCCGTAATGGATTCGCCACTATCCTGGCCGGACGACTTGGCGACCATGTCATCTTCTGGATCGGGGATAGATGCGCGGGGAGCGTCCGCTCTTTCGCCTCCCAATGAGGGAATCGTGCCTACGACGTCATCGGTGATGGCGATGACATCGGCGAGATCGTTTTGCAGTGCTTCGCTAATTGGTTGGAGATTTTGTCCGACAGCGACGGCATCCACCATGTCCAGCAATTCGGCATGGCCTTCCAATAACACCCGATAGAATTGTTCGCCCGGGGATAATCTCTTGGTGAATGCCGCGTTGTAGACTTCACGCAACTGGTTGCTGAGACTGGCCATGGGAGGCAGGTTGGCATGCTCGGAACCCTTTTCCAAAGTCGCCAGTTCGGCAATAATCGGGTCAGCTTCACTTCGGTCGAAACCGTTTGCTTGCCAATTTACGATAATTTCATCCACATCCAGAAGCAGCTTCATTTCTTCTGCCATGAAGATAGACAGTAATTCGGGATCAACAGCGTGTTTGGCGTTTTCTTCCCGCGCTTCCAGTTGCCGAATCAAGGGCGCCACTGAACGCTCTTTTAATTCCGCGACCCGCGCCAAGTACTGGGCAAGCCGCGGAATTTCCAAAACCTGCTGATCTTTGATCTGCGCGAGCACCAGCTCAATGTATTCAACCCCGTCCTTGAGGAGTTGCAGGATGTCGTGGTCGATATTGACCTGATAGATGCGCAACTCTTTGACAAAGCGCTCAAGCGGCGCAACCAGTTCGGCGATTGGTTTCACATCCGCCATGTGAGCACTGCCCTTCAAGGTGTGAAGCGCCCGCTGCATGTGATCGCTGGGAGGCGTAAAGAGGGGCGCCGATGCGTCCATTTCGGCGATGTATTCCTCCACAACCTCCAGGTGAGTTAGCGCCTCCGAACCGAAAATGTCCCATAGCATGGAATCCGTGCCATCGTCGTCGTCATCGTCCGTGCTCGTCGCAAAGCTGGCTTTGGTCTGGTCATCTGTGCGCGGGCTTTCACCGGCGGATTGGGTTTCGGCAACCAGCGCCTCGGGCACCTCGCCCTTGGAAAGGGCCTCGGCCCAGTTGGATAGGTTTTCCACCAAGGTGGGGTCGGGCTGCGGCTGTTGTCGCTTGAAGGCTTCAATCATCACTGGCAGCAAAGAAATCACTTTTTGAATCAGCTCAACATGGTTATCGTTGGCTGGAACCGTGTGGTCGATGACGCGATTTAACATGTTCTCCACGGCCCAGGCCAGCTCGCCTATATCATTGGCGTTAACCATGCGACCACTGCCCTTGAGGGTGTGGAAGCCGCGGCGAAATTCGATCAGCGCTTCGTTATCCTCAAAATTTTGCGCCCAACGGGGGAAAAATTCGTTGATGGTGACAAGAACTTCCCCGGCTTCCTCAATAAATATTTCCACAATCTCGTCATCGACCAGATCGTCGTCGTCCTCGGTGGTCATGCTTGGCGCGGTCGGCGTATCAAGATCGAGCCGGGCGCTGTCGTAACTGGGTTCTTGGGTTTGGTCTGCTCCCGCGCCGGATTCTTCGCCGGGCAAAGGGGCCAGTTCCACTTCCTCGACGTCGGCAATTTTTTCCAACACCGTGCCCGCGTTGGCGCCGTCGTGGGATCTGTGCGGCGTTACGGAGCGCAAGCTGGCGACAATTGGATAACCCAGCGTCTGTACGCTATCTTCGGCCACTCCGAGCAGTAATTCGTCTTCCTCCTCACGATCACCGGTTAGTCGTTCCAGGTAGTACTCGACGCTGGCAATGGCATCCGCCAAGGTATCGAGAGTGGACCATTCGGGTGTTGCGTCCTTGTTCAGTAACTGCTGTGCAATGTAGCTCGCGCAGGACCTCAGAATTGCCGCTGGCTTGGCCAGCGGTATCATGTCCAAGCCGCCGCTGATTTCGCGCAAGTGCTCGGGCACATTAGTGAGATGATCGCGATTCCATTGGGAGGCAATATATTCGATGATGGCGTCCTTGGCCTGCTCCAGACCATTGCGCGACTCGCGTAAGACCGATTCCTGGGCTTGATCAAGGGCACTGACGCTGGAACTGCTGGCGCCGCTGTTCGCGCTTTTACTACTGCCGCTCGCCATCAGGTCGAGGGAGCTTTCGATTTCGATGACCTTGCTGGCCACTTGCATCAGCAGGTCCGCTGGGACTTCATCGTCGTCGGCAACGGATTCCAGCATTTCACCCTGGGCGAGCATCTGCTTGCGCAAATCGCCGATGCCCAGCACGGCCATGGTATCCGCTACCCGTTTAATGATTGGCAAGGCTTCGTGAATGTCGGCCCGCTCTCGGTCCGTAAGGCTGATATCGAGTGCATGTTTGATCGCGTCCAATTCGTCTTTCAGGGCCTCGACAACCGAGCGAATGGCCTCCAGATCGGGCGCCATGATTTCGTCGTCTTCAGCTTTCGCTTCGGTTTCCGGCAACGCCGTACCGAGATTGTAGGCTTCCTTGATACGCTCAATGTGCTTGCCTTGGTGGTTGGCTCGCGCAACGTAGTACAGCAGGTTCTTGATAAGTTCGTCGTTAGTAAAGTGATCGAGTGCCGCCACGCCGTCGTCGGCCAGGACCTTGATTTCTTTATCCAATTGGCGCAACAAATTTTTGACCGTAGCACTGGACTCGATGGCTTCATGCTCTAAACCTTCAAGCAGCGCCAAGGAAATATCCCACAATGGTTGCCGCGCCGTGCCTTTAGTGAGCTTGCGCAAGCGGGCGAATACTTTGTGCAGATATGCGAGGTTTTCCTCTCGACCGACGTCGCGAATGACACCGGCCGCCGCGTATTGATACATTTGCCGGAGTTTATGCACAATGACCAGAAACTGCGGGCCATCGATAACACCCGCTGCGTCTTTGTCAGCGATGTGGTGTGCTGGCGCCAGATTGGGGGTAAAGAGTTTAGTTTCGGTTAGCAGCGATTCGCCGCGTACCGCGCGCAAATCGTTAAGCAACGGCAGGACGGCGGAGGGATTATCCTTGCGCGCCGATTTAACCTGGTCGAGATAGACGGGCAGCTGCAAAATCGCCCGCATCAACACTTCTTGCGCTTCGGTTTCATTGCGAACCGATTTATTCATTAGCGCCTGGGCCAGATTTTCCATCTCCTCGGCCAGTAATGCGGCGCCATAGAACTCCACCATCTGCAAGCTGCCGTGCACCTGGTGGATGTGGGTAAGGCAAAACCGGATACGGGTTGTGTCTTCTGTGTTGTCGACGTAGGCTTCAAGGGCCTGTCGCGCCTGCTTCAGGGTTTCCCCTATTTCACCGACAACCCATTCCAGCGCTGCGTAGCTGCGGTTATCACCCATAGCATCGCATCTCGTTTTGCTGACCCTGTTCTTGTTGGCCCTGCTGTAGCATCTGCTGCATCAATAAGAACCGCTCTACTGCTGCCACGTACGGCTGCCCTAGTTTTTTTGTCGCGACTTGTTGTCTGCAACATTTTGCTAAATTAAATTCGCCGATATGCCTGCACTCTCTCGTCGGCCATCCGTTCCAATTTTGGATGTTTCCACTCCGCCATCTCGCCTAGACCAATAACCAACACACCATTGGGCTTTAAGCGATCGGCAAAGCCTTGCAGTATTTCCCGCCGCCGCCAGCGCCGAAAGTAGATCAAGAGATTTTGGCAAAAGATCACGTCCATCTTTTCCACCGGCATTGATTTCACGTCCAACACACTGCCCTGGCTAAAGCAAAGTCGATCCTGCAATTTGTCAATAATTTTGTATCGCCCATCGCCCAGATCCTTGAAATAGCGCTGACGTTCGTTATCGCTCAATCGTTCCAATTTTCGCTCTGGGTAAATACCGCTACGCGCCCTACTGAGCGCGGGCATGCTGATATCAGTCGCAAAAATTCCGAAGTAGGGTTTTAGCTGGGCCAGCTCAAAACTGTCGTTAATGAGCATGGCAAGTGAATAGGGCTCTTCGCCGGTGGCACATCCCACACTCCACACGTCAAAGCTGCCGTCAATCTGCTGGCTGTCAATGCGCTCCTGTAACAAACAGCGTACACATTCGTAGGAATGTCGATGGCGAAAGAAACTGGTTTCCTTTACCACCAGCCGGTCCACGAGCACCGACCACTCCGCTTTGCCCCAGATGCCATCCGTGACTCTTTGATAATATTCCAGGTAGTCAACGAAACCGAGTTCGCGCATTCGCATGGTGATCTGCGACTGCAAAAAAGCCTGCTGCTGATGGTTGAGCAGTATCCCAGTTCGCTCTTCCAACAATTTACGCCATTGATCGAAATCCTTTTCCGTGAGCGCCGGCGCTTTTTGCAATGACCAGATCATAATTATCTATATCCGCGTCGGCGCCACCGCTCAGGCGATAGCCTTCGAGCGCTTGCCGTCGGAATCAGTATCGTCCTCGTCCAGGAGATCAATGTCGAGATCATCGTCCGACATCTCCAGTTCCGATTCGTAGTCGTCGTCATCAATGGCGCTGTCCATGGACAGGTCGACTGCCTCGTCAAGTGTTTCGAGTATTTCGGAATCATCGTCCACGGCTGGCATTTGGCCAGTTCCCATAGTCGCCAGCGATTCGGGCAGCTTAAAGCCAGCCACTGAATCGCGCAGATCCGACGCCATTTCGGCCAGATTTCCAATCGATTGTGCCGTGGCATTGGTACCGGCGGAGGTCTGTGAAGTAATTTCCTGAATCACGTTCATCGTGTTGGATATGTGGCCCGCGGAAGACGCCTGCTGACGTGCCGCGTTGGAAATGTTCTGAATCAATTCAGCCAAAGATGAAGATACGTTTTCGATTTCTTCCAGCGCCACACCCGCGTCTTGGGCCAGGCGGGCTCCGCGCACCACTTCCGCGGTGGTTTGCTCCATGGAGATAACCGCTTCGTTGGTATCGTTCTGAATGGTTTTAACCAGTGCTTCAATCTGTTTGGTCGCAGCGGCTGAACGTTCCGCCAGTCGCTGCACCTCATCCGCTACCACCGCGAAGCCCCGGCCCGCATCACCAGCCATGGAGGCCTGGATCGCCGCGTTCAAGGCGAGAATGTTGGTCTGGTCGGCAATGTCGTTAATCAGGCTTACGATGTCGCCAATTTCCTGTGAGGATTCACCGAGTCGCTTGATACGCTTGGACGTGTCTTGAATCTGCTCGCGAATAGTGTCCATACCGTGAATCGTATTTTGTACCACTTTCGCACCGTTGTTGGCGATGGATACCGAACGTTCCGCAACCGCGGCCGATTCGGCGGCGTTGGCGGATACCTGGTCGATAGTCACGGCCATTTCGTTCACTGCCGCCGATGCCCCGGCAATTTCCTGCGCCTGGTGCTCGGAAGCTTCCGCCAAGTGCAGTGCGGTTTGCTGCGTGTCCTGGGAGGCACGTGATACGTTCACCGCTGTTTCGTTTATGCGCGACACCAGAATCCGCAGTTGGTCAATGGTGTAATTGATGGAGTCCGCGATCGCGCCGGTGAAGTCCTCGGTTACCGTTGCGGTGGTGGTCAGGTCACCATCCGCCAAGTCGGCGAGTTCGTCAAGCAACCGCAAGATCGCATTCTGGTTTCGCTCGTTGGTGTTCGCCGTTACCCGTAAGCGTTTGCGGGTACCGCCATAGGCGCGCATACCGAGCAGGGCAAGCAGCAAAATCGCCACGCCGCCGAGGGCGATAATGTGGGTATTATTGGGTATACGCAGGGAAGACTGTGCACTGATCTGATCAGAAAGGTCGCCCAGCGATTCCAACAGAATCGGGGAATCATCCAGCAGTGCGTTGGCAGCTTGGCGGGCGCCAAACAAGGCAGGCGATGCCTCGAAGATGTCGCGTACCGAGGTACTTACAAACTCGAACAGATCATTAACTTCCCGCAGGCTTTGCACGGCATCCGGATCGGTGATTCGGGAAATGCCCATGGCGAGGTCGCCTTCCATCATCCCGACAATAAATCGTCCAAACAGGTTGGCGTCCACGTTGAACTGGTCGGCCGCGATGTTGGAATCGTCCCCCCCGGCCAGCATTTTATCCACGTTACGGCCGATCCGTTCAGCGCGCCAGGTTTGCTCGCGAGCCGTGGCGACCTGATCGGCGGGCGCATTATTTTCCAACAGAATGTCTACGATGTTTTCGTATTCAGCCTGCAACTCCGGGAGTGATTGGTTGAGCGTGGCGGCCACCTGGTGAAGGAAGATGATGGTTTCCTGGTTTTCGACAATATTGGTGGCGTTGCCTCTTACCCGCTGCCACACAGTGTCGTAGCGGTTCATTTCTCCCGCAACAGCGGTACGAGTCGCGGGATCGCTGGCACGCAAACGGTCCCAGGTCCGGCCCATGTCGGCCAATACCTGCTCTAGCTCGCCAAAGGCCTCGTCGCTGCCGTTAGTGGCATCGCGAGACAGGGTAGTTACCTGGTAGGACAACACCCGCAATTCACTGACGAGTTGCAAGTAGCGCTGGTCCCTCTCGTTGTCGCGCTGGACCAGGAAGAGGCTCACCGCGACCGCCGCGAGGCTGATCACCAACATGAGCACCAGCAAGGTCGTCAGCGAATTGTCCTTCATGCTGGCGAAGATATTTTTTGATTCAATTTTCATGCTACGCGCTCCTGAGCGTCTTTGCGTGCTGCATACACGTTACTCGTTGTTCGTTGTTCGTGACTCGTCGTTCGTGAGTCGCAGTTAACTTATGCCTAGTTAACGTATGCCTAAATTCGCCGGGTTCCCAATACGGTCCGCTCGACCGGCAACCATGAGCGATGAACACCCGGCCGCGCCCGCCAATACAGGGCAATCCGGCCACCGCCGAACTACTGCGCTGCGTTGACAAAGTGCGGAGCGTCGGCGAGACGAGCGGGACTAAACACGTACCAAAGCTGATCGTCACTCACCGTGTCGGCCCGCGCTTTCGAATACCTACCCTGCACAAATTCTCGTAATTGTTCCCGAACCTCATCCAGTTCCGACGAATAGGTATCGATCGGAAAATGCTGCATACCCAGGGCCGCATCAACCACCAAGCCAGTGTAGAGATCGCCGTTTTCCAACACCAAAACCCGGTTGCGCTTGCGCTGGCCGTCCAGCTTCCCGCCAAAAAAGGCCGCCAAGTCCATCAGGGGCAATAGCCGCCCCCGCACGTTGGCGACCCCCAGTATCCAGGGCTGTACACCTGGCAATTTGGTATAAGTGGGCACCTCCAGCAATTCGGAGATTTCCCCAACCGGGGCCACAAAATGGTACCCCAGTAAATTAAAGCCGATGCCGCTCCAGTGCGGCTGTACTTTTGCTTCCGACGGCAAGCCCTTGGCCGAGCGGAGGCTGCGCTGGGCAAGATCGACGAGGGCCTCGAATGCGACTTGTGACTCTGCCATGTGCTACCTGTTTCGCAAGGAGTTTCGCCAGGGCCACTAGCCCATGACTTCGGCTATGGTGTCCATCAGCACTTTTTCTTCGATGGGCTTGGTCAAGTAGGCCTTGGCGCCTTGGCGCATACCCCAAACCCGGTCGGTTTCCTGGTCCTTGGTGGTCACGATGATCACCGGAATATCCGCCGTTTCGGCGCTTTTGCGCAACTGGCGAGTCGCCTGAAAACCGTTCAGCCCGGGCATGACAATGTCCATGAGCACCACGTCGGGCAATTCTTTTTTGGCGACGGACACACCGTCTTCGCCGGTTTCGGCGGTAATCGCCACATGGCCATGCTTTTCCAGCATGCTGGCCAACTTATAGGTTTCGGTCGGCGAGTCGTCGACGATCAGTACTCTTGCCATAAACTTAACTCCGCTAAGGTTTTGTTTCTATTCCGAAAATAGCCGCCCACACTCAATCACGAAGCCCGCGCCTGTTGTTTAACATGGGTTTCAATGGCGCCCAGTAGCTCGCTTTTACTAAATGGTTTGGTTAGATATTGATCGGATCCCACGATGCGCCCCTTGGCCTTGTCAAACAGGCCGTCTTTGCTGGAAAGCATGATGACGGGCGTGGACTTAAATTCGCTGTTGTTTTTAATCAAGGCACAGGTCTGATAGCCGTCGAGGCGCGGCATCATGATATCCACGAAGATGATGTCGGGACGCGTATCCGCGATTTTCGACAAGGCGTCAAAGCCGTCGGTGGCGGTCACCACCGTACAGCCCGCCTTTTTCAAGAGGGTTTCAGCCGTCCGACGAATGGTTTTACTGTCATCAATCACCATGATCTTCAGACTTTCGAAATTCATCTCCATACTGTTATGACCTTTTTATTGCGTCGTTTCTGTTTTGATAACCATTGACATCGGGTGTAGTCCACTTTTCTTCAGGGTCAGACCGGGCATTTTCGGTCTTTTAACACAGTTTTCAGGTATTATCCATAAGCGCCTGAATAAACGGCAAAAAATGGACATCGAGCTGTTGACCTGAGCGCTCACTACCAAAAATAGCAGCCGGGTTATCATTGCCATATATCTCAGTCTAGAATAAGGCCGGTTACTTGGTCGGAATTTTTTGATGCGGCGGCCCGAAACTAGCCTGGCCGGCAAAACGGCGAACGAATCACAACCCCTTGAAAAAGCAAACTCCTGACACCGAGAACGGATTATGACTCTCAAGCTTGGCGTGGTGATGGATCCAATATCCTCAATCAAGTTTAGCAAAGACACAACGCTTGTCCTTTTATTGGCGGCCGCCGAGCGCAACTGGCAGCTGGAATACATGGAGCAGGGCGACCTGTTTCTCGAGCAGGGGATGCCAAAGGCAGTGGCACGACCCCTTGCAGTCTTCAATAACCCCGATCAGTGGTTCCAGCTGAGCGAGCCGCGGACTGTTGATCTGGCGGAATTCGACGTAATTCTGATGCGCAAGGACCCGCCCTTTGACAGCGAATATGTGTACTCCACCTACATACTGGAAGCTGCCGAACAGCGCGGCGTACTGGTGGTCAACAAGCCCCAGAGCCTGCGCGATTGCAATGAGAAGGTATACGCGACCCAGTTTCCCCAGTGTTGCCCACCGGTCCTGGTGAGCCGCCACGCGCAAAGGCTGCGGGACTTCCACAAGCAGCATCAAGACGTCATATACAAACCACTGGACGGCATGGGCGGCAGCGGCATCTTCCACTGCGGCCCCGCCGGTACCAACCTGGGCGCCATCATCGAGACTCTGACTGACATGGGTCGCCGCAGCATCATGGCCCAGAAGTACATCCCGGAGATCAAGGATGGCGACAAGCGCATTCTGGTGATCGACGGCGAAGCCGTGCCCTACAGCTTGGCACGGGTTCCCGCTTTGGGTGAAACCCGCGGGAATTTGGCGGCGGGTGGCACGGGCCGGGCACAACCGCTCAGCGAGCGGGACCGTTGGATTGTGGCCCAGGTCGCGCCCTCCCTGCGGCAAAAAGGGCTACTCTTCGTGGGCTTGGACGTGATCGGTGATTACCTGACCGAAATCAATGTGACCAGCCCAACCTGCGCCAAGGAAATCGACGCTGTCTACGATACCCGTATAGGAGCGCAACTGATGGATGCCATCGCCGCGCGAAGGCAAGTAGCCTAGCCGCCACACTATGAAAGCACTGCTGGCTGCCTCGCCGTCAACCAGTGCTAAACGAAGCGATCCTTAGAACGCATGCAACGCACCAACGACATCAATGAGCCCGCCGTGGACAGCGGAGAACGACTCAGCTTTACCGTTTTTGTCGCGGCGGCCTTGCATGGCCTGTTGATTCTGGGGCTCGGCTTCAGCTACATGGACGAGCCGAATAGTCCGCCCACCTTCGAGGTCACCCTAGCCACTCACAAAAATCAGCAAGCACCGGAAAAGGCGGATTACCAGGCACAGTTTAACCAGGAAGCCAGCGGCACCGAGCACACCGCGCGGGAGCTCAGTACTCGGGACCCCGCCCCCTTCGCTGATACCCGGGTCAATCAGGTCAGCCCCCTCCCGGAGACCATGGCTCGGGAAATGAGCCAGCTCAATGAACTCAACCGCGTGTACACGAGCGCCGATTCAACATTTCAGCTGGCTAGATTGCCCGACCCGGAGGAAATTGACACCAAAGAGGAGCAGGAAGGAGGCGACCGCGAAATACCTTTAGTCAGCACGGAAATTGCGAATCTCCGCGCGAAACTGGATCGTCAGCAACAGGAATATGCGAAAAGGCCTCGCATACGGCGGCTAACCTCGGTTGCCACCATAGCGGCGGCCGAGGCCGAATACCTGAATAGCTGGCGGCAAAAGGTCGAAGCCGTGGGCAACCAGAACTTTCCCCCGCAAGCCTTGCAAGAGGGTATTTTCGGTCAGTTGCGTGTCGCAACCGTACTCAAGGCCGACGGTACCATTGTCAGCGTGGAGATACTTAAATCATCCGGCCACGGCATACTCGACACCGCAGCCATGCAAATCGTACATATGGCGGCGCCCTATTCGGCCTTTTCCCCCGCCATCAGCAAGGACTGGGATCAGCTGGAAATTATCCGCACCTGGCGTTTTGAAATTACCGGTCTGTCCACATCGAATGAGTGAGGGTTGGCGCGCGACTCAAGCTCAAACATTGCATCGGGCTCAAACATTGCGTTAAGTCCAGGGCTTGTATTCCTGCGGGCCAACCCCAATACTTGATGCATGGGACGAAAACTGAGACATAACCGCGCTGTAGGGGACTGGAGTGCGGACGACTTGAGAAAACCCGACGAGACTGGCTTTCGCGGGCAGTTTTTGATTGCCATGCCCAGCCTGCGGGATCCCATGTTTTCCCACACGATCACTTACGTTTGCGACCACACTGCCGCCGGCGCCTTGGGTATCATTATCAATCATCCGCTAGAGCTCAAACTGGGTGAGATTTTCCGCCAGCTTGATTTGCCGCAGACCAGCAGCGCCAGCGAACAGACGGTTTTGTCCGGCGGCCCCGTGCAAATTGATCGTGGCTTTGTTCTCCATCCCACGGGTCGCAGCTGGGAATCCACGATTCAGATTTCAGCGGAAGTCAGCCTGACCGCCTCTCGTGACATTATCGTCGCCATGGCGAACGATAAAGGTCCGGATAAAGCACTGGTCGCTCTGGGCTATGCGGGCTGGGGAGCAGGACAATTGGAAGAGGAAATCGCGGCCAATGCCTGGCTGACGATCCCAGCGGAAAGTCAGATTCTTTTTGACACACCCTGCGAGCAACGCTGGACCGCGGCTTCACGACACCTGGGCATTGATTTGAATCTTATTCACGGCACTGCGGGGCACGCGTGAGACGTGAGACGTGAGACGTGAGACGTGAGACGTGAGACGTGAGACGTGA
>JBBDIU010000076.1:24531-25803 GCA_040880205.1 Cellvibrionaceae bacterium | reverse complement strand
CTGTTCCCTGTTCCCTGTTCCCTGTTCCCTGTTCCCTGTTCCCTGTTCCCTGCCTCACAGCCATCCTTTGCGTTTAAAGAACAAGTAAGGGGCAATGCCTGCGAGTACCATCACTCCTAAAGCGAAGGGGTAACCCAGCAGCCAATCCAACTCAGGCATATACTTGTAATTCATACCGTAGATGCTTGCCACCAGGGTGGGAGGAAGGAAAACAACGGCAGCGATTGAAAATATCTTGATAATCTGGCTTTGCTTGATATTGATGAACCCCTGTGTCGATTCCATCAAAAAATTGATCTTGTCGAACAGGAAGGTAGTGTGCGACATAAGCGTTTCGATATCGCGAATAATTTCACGGCACATTTCCTGGATATCCAGGTCGTCTCGTAGCTGACGCTGTAAAAAGGTAACCGCCCGTTGAGTATCCATAAGGCACAGTCGAATTTTTCCGCTGCTATCTTCCAGTTTTGCCATTTGATCTATGGCATCTTCCAGATCCGAATTTTCTTCCTCCAGAACTGTATGGCTGGTTTTTTCCAACTGCAAGTGGATGTCTTCCAGATTGTCGGCGAGGTTCTCGACTTTTTGGGACAGGAGGGTTATTAGCAACTCCGTCGGCGATCGGCATGCCACTTGGCCTCGGCGGGCGCGCATTCTGAGCAAGCGAAAGTCAGCGGGCTCATCCTCCCGTATGGTGATCAAGCGGTTTGCCTGAAGAATACAGGCCACCGATACCGTTGCGTGGCGATTTTCGCTTTGAATTAGAAACAGTGAATGAACATGAATACCAGCTGGGTCTACGAAAAAACGGGCGGAAGCTTCGATCTCCTCTATTTCATCGGACTCCGGGAGGTCGGGGTGGACCAGTTTTTCCAGCAGCGCTCGTTCCTGCTCGTCTGGTTCGTGAGCGTCGATCCAGTTGGCGCTTTCAAAAGTATCCGCTATGTTGGCTTCCTTTGGGGCAAGGTCTTTAATCACGCCCTTGCTCACCCTGTAAAATCGCAGCATTGCCTACCTCACCATTCAAGAGTGCTGAAATTGTGTCATTGTAGTAGTTCCCGGGCAAACCTGTAACCAGGTAGTCGACCCGCGGCTCGGGTTAGCAGGTCGGCCAGTCCAGGATGCAGGTTGATCATCAACAGCGAAGTGCGTGTTGATGGCCCACGATAATAGTTCGGCATTGAAAGGAAAAGGGTGTGGATGAATTTTGATATGCCCGTGCGGGCCTATAAATACTTGCACAAACGAAATGGAAGGCGCCCGCAACCGCGG
>JBBDIU010000076.1:0-24521 GCA_040880205.1 Cellvibrionaceae bacterium | reverse complement strand
ATCGCCCCGCCCCCCCCCCCCGGGGGCCCCGAACAGGCTAGGTTTCGGTGGAAACCGGTGCGGGGGTCGCGGTCCGCTTGTTTTTTATAATAACCGAAATAGCTTCCAGCATAACCAGAACACTGATGACCAGCACAATACTGTCGATGATCACCAGGGTCCAATCACCAGCACGGTAGTATTCCCCCAGCTTGATGACGCCGGCCAAAAACGCCATGACAAGAACGAAGACCATAGGGATCCCAGTGTAGTAAGCCGGACGCCCCAGTTTTATCAGCAGCACAGTCAGCACCAACAGTGTAAGGCTCGCCAGTATTTGATTGGTGGAACCGAACAGTGGCCAGATTTCCATGCCGCCTTCGCCGGGCGCCGAACCGGCGCCGAAGGCCAGCCACAGGCAAAGCCCCACGGCGGTGAGCGTGGCCACAACATTGTTTTTCAGCCACTTAAGGTTATAGATGTCGCCCCATTCCTGAATAATGTAGCGCTGCAAGCGGACACCGGAATCCATGGTTGTGCCGGCGAATAAAACAACCATCACCGCCAATAAAGTGGAAGAAAACCCGACGGGAATGCCCCAGCCCTGATTCACCAGATTGGCGCCACCTTGAATGAAGGCACCAGTGCTACCCGCGCCCAAACTGGTGTAAATCTCCCGCCATGCCTCGGGTGTGCTGGCCAGCGCCACGCCGCTTACCGCGACGATGGTGATCAAGGCCAGCGAGCCTTCACCGACGGCTCCCAGGTAGCCCACGAAACGCGCGTCCGGCTCCTTGTTCAACTGCTTGGAACTGGTGCCTGAGGAGACAATCCCGTGAAAACCCGAAACAGCGCCGCAGGCAATGGTCACGAACAGCAGTGGCACCATGCTGGGTGTACCTTCAGCAAGTTGCCGATTGAAAGCCGGGGCGGTGATGTCGGGCATAAAAATAAACACCGCGCCATAAAGCAGGATCAGGCCGACAATCAGTTGTACGCCGTTAATGAAATCGCGTGGTTGCAGGAGCGTCCAGACGGGCAATAAAGATGCAATCGCCGCATACATGAACAAAATGACTATCCAACTGGGTTTGGCCCCAAGACCCATGATCTGCTCGGGCAGTTCCAGCGGAAAAACGCTGCCCGCGTATACCGAGAAATAAAGCGCAATAACCCCGAAAAAGCAGAGAATCATCAGATTGAAACCGCGGTGAATGAGCTGGCCAATTATCAGTGCCACCACGATAGCCGCCCAGGCGGGAACCACGGCAGAGGGTGTGCTAACAAAGGCATTGGCGATCACCACGCCGAATACCGCGTTCACCATTAACAGCACCAGGAAGATGACCACCATGAACAGCGCGCGGCTGCGTTTGCCGATTACCGACTCGGACAATGCCCCGATGGATTTCCCTTTGTGCCGGGCGCTCGCCCACAAAGCACCCATGTCGTGAACGCCGGCAAAAAAGATGGTCCCCAGCACCACCCACAACAGGGCGGGCACCCAGCCCCAGTAAACCGCAATGGCGGGCCCTACAATAGGTGCGGCGCCCGCCACCGAGGTGAAGTGGTGACCCCACAACACGAATTTATTCGTGGGTACGTAGTCCACCCCATCTTTCAGCTCGTGGGCGGGCGTTTGGAAGTCGGGATCAAGCCGATAAATCCTGGTCGCAATAAATTTGGAATAGACAAACCAGCCGAAGCACATGCCGGCAATGCCAAACAGAACGATCATTACTGAGTGCATGGGGAAATCCTATATCAATAGTCATTATTATCAGCGGAGCACCGCTGCGGGGCTGGCGGTGACACCAAGGCTTGCCATCATACAAATTCCCCGATGGCGGTTCAATGAGCAACAATAAGCGCTTATCCAAAGTTAGGTTGGTGGGACAACGCTGCCCGTGACGTCCCGGATCCGATAAAAACAGCCTAGAGGTAAATAGCCGTCCAAACCGGTTGCGGGATAGCCGGACAAAAAAAAGGGGCTACCGCGTAACGGTAGCCCCTTGGTTCTGTTGCCTTTTATTCAGCAATCAATTACTGGTTAACTGCTGATCCTTGTTTTGTTCAAGGTTGGTGTAGGTGAAATAACCGATGAACATTTCATCCCAGCTTTGCGCACCACCTCTGACGGTGGTGTTGGGATCCGGGTTGCCGGGGTTGTACTCGGAATTATCGAATACACCGTCGGTTACCACGCGGGTCCCCGCGGGCAGCATAATTGGATCGCTCAGGCGGTAGGTAGGCTGCCAGGCAAAGTTATAGTTGGGGACGTTCATCAAGGTCTCGCGGCGTCCGTCCGGAAAAATGGCGCTGAACTTAAAGGCCTTGCCTCGGTAGTGCATGTGCGGACGCATGGCGTAAAGCATCGTATCGTGCTCGAACACATGCTGATAATTCATTTTGTGTTCGGCCTCGTGGGGACGCAATACCAAGCTGGTGCCGCCGTGGGAGATGGGCTTGGTCAGGAACTTGTATTCGGGCTTTTTCTCGTGGAAATACAAGCCGACCCGGGTTTCGTCCACCACCGCTTTACCGAAGGTTGTGTAGTGCATCTGCATGGTCAGGTTGTAACCCTTGGGCACAAACACGCCGGTGTTTTCCGGGAATGCCGTGGCATCGGATTTACCCGGTGCGTAGCCTTCCAGGAAGTCGCGTACGTTTTCCTCGCTCATCACCTCGTCTTCGGTTTCCGGTGAGGTGATATAGGAAAGCAGGTGGTGCAACACGCGGTCGTCGCCCGGAATGAATTGCACGGCGCGAACGTACATGTCCTTGTCGAAGTCCAGCTCAATGACGTGGTTGAAATAATCCAATACGCCGGTGGCCGGTACTTCAAAGGCCGGGACGTCCACGACCATGTCTGGTTCGCCCAGTTGCCATTCGGTCTCAGCAGGCTTGACCTCGTGCAACGGGTCTTTCTTGCTGTTGCCGCGCGGCGCACCCGCATCAATCCAGTGGATCAATGTTTGGGTCTCGTCATTGGCGAGGTAGTTGGCGTTTTCAAAATGATTGATAGATGGATCAACCTGTGCCGGCGGCATACGTTTGGTCATAACAACTTCGCGTACCATCGGCGCCCAGCCGCGTACCATTTCGTAGCTGTTCATGGCGAAGGGTCCGATACCGCCTTCCACATGACAGCCCGCGCAATTCTCCTTGAGAATTGGGGCTACGTCCTTGGAATAGTCCGGGATGTTCTTGGTGTGCATTTCGCGTACAGGGAACGAGAGCTCGCAGTCTTCCGCGGTAACTTCTTCCACAATGGCTTCGGCGCCTTCATGTTCGCCAGCGACAATCTTGGCCAGTGAATCCGCCAAGGGTCTGTAGGGCTCGGGCGCATCCTCGGCGCGGCGGCGGGGTATCGGCTTATCCAGTGGACCGCGATAGACCAACTGCAGGTTCTTGGGATCGATAACCAGAATTTCACCGGCCTTGCTGATATTCAGGCTTTCGGTGGCCAACTGGGTGTCGTCGTACATGATGGGGAAGTCGATGTCATAGGTGGACGCCATCTGGCGGATCGACTTCAGGTCGTCTTGCGAATTCAACATCAGGAATTTGACGCCCAGCGGCTCCCAGGTAGTGCGAAGCAGCTTGTATTTGTGGAGCATCTCCACATTCTCGGGGCAGCTATTGGCTTGCGAGATAATCACCAGGCCCTTGTTGTAGCCGAGCCGAGTAAGCTGGTGCTGAACGCCTTGGTGATCAATCAAGCCGAAATCCCTGACTTTGGTGGGTACTGCATAGGCATCGATAGCAAGCAGCAAGGACGCTGACGTCGCGACACACGCGCATGCAGTTCTTATCCAAGCTTTACTTTTCATAACAAAATTCCTCCGACCGGAATGGGTCCTCGACAACAGTATAATCCTGGGGCCAGGCTGTATGGCGCTTAATGGCGGTTCCAAACCGCTCAAAACACCAGATTACGCGATAACAAGGGGCGACAGCGGCATTGCGTTGGGTAATCTCAATCTCGCCGTAGTCAATAACGCCACCCGTTGCATGCCAATGGTATGCCAGTATTCCGGAAACAATCTCCGATGACACCTCCATTAGTTGGCCTATCTTGTTGATACTACATCAAATACCAACAGCTATCTAATTCGTAGGCTTTATTCTTAGACTGTTATGTTACTTAAAAAATTGTGGCTGATCTCCACGGGTGCCTGGATTATATTCGTGTGTTGCTATTAGGGAAAGACTTCTTGGTAAACCTTTGTAATGACGATTTCTGAAATGCCAGTGCCCCTACGAACATAATGGGCTACATAGTAGGTGTTCCGAACAAATTGACCGATCAACTATCGGGGCGCCGAGGCCGCCGAGACTTTTTTTGGAATATCCAGTAGAGTGCGCTGCATTATAAAAACAGTCGCTCATTAGGGAGGACACCCCATGTTTCATCCACGAAAGTTAATCCTAGGCTTTGCCGCGGCGGCGACCGCGCTAGTTGCTTCGGCCGGCGCCCTGGCGCAACTGGACAACCCCAATGTAGTTCCCAACCCCTACAAAACCGTACCCGGGGTCTGGGCCGAGCTGCCCGATGGCCGTGAATGGGGCGCTAACAGCGCGGTATACGCGGCGCTTGATGGCAAGAACATCTGGGCCGCGGAACGTTGTGGCGGCAACGCGGGAACCTGCATGGAGCGGCCGGATGTGGACCCGATCATGTTGATCAGCCCGGAAGGGAAGATACTCAAAAGCTTCGGCGCCGGTATGATCACCTGGCCCCATGGCATGCATGTGGACCAGGAAGGCAATGTGTGGTTAACGGATGCGCGGGGCGAAAACGGCAAGGGCCACCAAGTCCATAAATTCAGCCCCGACGGTGAACTGCTTATGAGCCTTGGCAAGGCGGGTGTGGCCGGCACCGGCAACGACGAATTCGATGGCCCCTCCGATGTGTTGGTCGCGCCCAATGGCGATATCTTTGTGGCCGATGGCCACGGTTCCGGCGGGAACAATCGCATTGTGAAATTTGATAAGGACGGCAAATTCATCAAGACCTGGGGTGGCACCGGGGCCGAAAACGGCGAACTGCGCGACCCGCACGCTTTGGCCATGGACTCCCAGGGCCGCCTGTTTGTCGGCGACCGGGGGAATTCCCGCATTCAGATTTTCGACCAGGACGGCGAACACATCGATACCTGGACCCAGTTCGGTCGCCCCAGCGGTTTGTACATCGATAAGAACGACGTGCTCTATTCCGCCGATTCGGAATCCAACACCGGCGCCCAACGCAATCCGGGTTGGTATCGCGGCATTCGCATCGGCAGCGCGAAAGACGGCTTTGTCACCGCGTTTATTCCCGACCCCAATAGCGGTGCGGCCCGCGGCACCAGCGTGGCGGAAGGTGTAACCGCCGATGCGGCAGGCAACGTCTACGGTGCCGAGGTTGCGCAGCGAATGCTTCGCAAATACGTGCCAACCAATTAGCCGTATTTAAGGAGCCTCTGAATAATACCAATACGTCTCTGCGAGGCCTGAAGCGTTAAGATGCTAGGCGAGCTTCGCGGTGAATGGCCCCCCTTTGTTTCTGGGAACGCCTTTACAAGAAGCTCAACGCCGCAGATGGACGCTTCAGGCCTCGCCCTACGGGGCTTACAGGCCGGCCCGCACTCTGCGTTGCGCTTAGCTGCAATAAAGACCTTCGACGTAGCCCCCGGCTTGATTGCCTTTCCTCCTATGAGAATGGGCCTGTAAGCCAGAGGCGCATTGGTATTATTCAGAGGCTCCTTAAGTCGCCAAGTTGAATTAAAAAACCCGCTGCAAACACTTGCAGCGGGTTTTTTTGTTTGTGGACTGAATGTTACTTAGCTAAGCCGGTCGACGCTGTAGGTCGCGGTCGTGGGAGTGCCTTTTCGAGACCGTATGCAGCAGGGATGCTGCATCCGAGCCCCCATGGAAGGGTTAACGGCGTGTCTCGAAAAGGCACTCCCACGACCGTGACCGCGGTAATTCCCCGTAAAATCGCCCCACTATTAACCTGGCAATCAAATAGATCGTCCCTGATCTATTTGATTGTCGCCCTTGAAATACTGGCGCAAGTGCGCGAACTTGCTGATATTCCAAGGGCTCGCGCTGGCCTATGGCCAGCGGCGGTACATCCTTGTACCGCGCTAATAACCCGACAATCTTAACTGCCGGGTTAAAAAGTGCTATTCGTTTGTGGACGGTTAGGTGTCAGGTGTTTCGCGAATCCAAGGCCGGCGGCTGGTGCAAGGAAAAGCGCTTGAATACCCAGAGCAATGCCCAGGCGGTTGCCCCCGCAATCATCAGCAATATCATCCAGCGCATCAGGCCCGCGAAGAACAAAGCATCAAAGGCCGGCCACTGCAAAGTGTATTGGAGAAAATCGCTGCCGCGCTCGGTCATCCAGTGCCAGGCACTGTGCGCAATAAAAGCGGATAGCAAAATCACGCCAAGTTTTTCATTGCGGAAATATTTGAAAAACACAACTAGCACCGGCACCGCGATAACCAACACCAGCAATTGACCCAGTTCCACACCAATATTGAAGGCCAGTAAAGAAGTGATCAAATGGGAGCCGGCGAACTGCATGGTATCGGCCAGCAAAAAGGAAAAGCCAAAGCCGTGGACCAGGCCAAAGCCAAAGGTTACCAGCCAGCGATATCGCAGTTTGGCGCCCAGGATGTTCTCGCAAGCCATATAGACAATGGAGAGCGCAATCAGCGTTTCGATCAGCGAAGGGAACCAACCGACGTTGGGCGTTATGCCAAACGCCGAGCCGATTAAGGTAATCGAATGAGCGATGGTGAAGGCGGTAACGACCGGAATCAGCGCGCGAACACTGCGCAGCGGAATAATCAGGCAGAACAAAAACAACAAGTGGTCGATGCCCTCCAGAATGTGGAAAAAGCCCAGCACCGTAAAGCGGGACAAAGCCTGAAACAGGCTCGGGTCAAGTTCCACCAGGCCGGGGTTGCCGAGGTAGTTAAACACCCGCTCCGTTCCGTCCGGCAGCACAAAGCGCAACACGGTGTTGGTTTCCATGCCCAGCCGACTGAGTTCCGACTCAAAGGCGAAATTTGAATCTTCGGAAGCAATGGGATAGCGCACCAGCACATCCACCAAGCCTTGGGACCAGTACAAATCCACATCGTCGGTCAGCGGCGGACTGGTTACATTTTGCATCGCCGTCTGGTAGCTGGTGAAGGAACGGTCCGAGGGCAGATCCACCCTGGCCGCCGCCAATTGTTCGCCGTCCACTCGCACGCCGTTTTCATACAGGCGCAATGACTGGGAAATATAGGTTTGCGCGGCGTCCTCAACGGCGGATCCGGCCTCGGCGAAATGCAAATAACCCAGACCCCGCTGCGGAAAGTCGATTTCACTCAGCGCCGCCATAGGCACCCGTACCAATACGTTGAGCTGATTGCCCTCCGGTTTGACGTAGGCGTGCAAGGTGACGCGGGAAGGAATGTCGTGGGCGAAGGCGGGGGGCGCTGGCCACATGAGGACACAAGTCGCAAAAATTGCAGCGGAACTGTAAAAGAATGTTAACTTCGACAACATGGATTTCATTACACGAGCCTTCCGGGCGACCACGGTTTTTTGTGTAATCGCTTCTCAGGGGTTGCGGGTAGCGGGATTGCGGTTAACGCAGGGCATTCCAACGAAGGGCATACTATAGCCGATGATCTCGTAAGCTTAATAATCTCGTAGCCGCGGGGCGTCATGCATTCGGCCTCCGCCATGCCGTGTTCGAGTATACTGCGCCGGTACAAGTGAGTATACTGGTCCGCCGTTGCCATCACCGAGTTTATCGGAGGGAATAATAATGAAGACCACTCGAATTAAGTTGATTGGCGGAGTCGCCTTTGTGTTCGCGCTACTGGCGCTGGGCATCGGCCAATCGAAACTGCAACAACAGGCCGTGGCGGCCGAGGCCGAGGCGAGAAAAGCGCCTGCCTTCGAAGTCGATCCTTTCTGGCCCAAGCCCCTGCCCAACCACTGGATTCTCGGTAATGCCATCGGCGTCGCGGTGGACAGCCGCGATCACGTGTTTATTGTTCATCGGGATCAGGACGATATCTTCCTGGATCGGCGGGAAATCGGCCTGAAGCTGGGTGGCAGCGAATGTTGCGCGCCGGCTCCTCCGGTTCTGGAATTCGACCCCGAAGGCAATCTGGTCAACGCCTGGGGCGGCCCGGGTGAAGGCTATACCTGGCCCGCGTCCAACCACGGCATCGAAGTCGCCCCCAATGGCGACATCTGGATTGGCGGCAACGGTGGCGGCGACTCCCACATGCTGGTATTCAACCGCGATGGCAAATTCCTCCGGGAAATCGGTGAACCGGGCCAAAGCGTCGACAGCAACAGCACCGAGCACTTCGGCCGGGTGGCGGAAATTGCCATCGATCCGGAGGCCAACGAAGCCTATATCGCCGACGGTTACACTCACAAGCGAGTCGCGGTTGTCGATGCGAAAACCGGCGAATTCAAGCGTTATTGGGGCGCCTACGGCAACAAGCCGGAAGACGGTCGGGTAAGCTACACGCCGGGCGAGCCGTTGCCACAGCAGTTTCGCGGTCCGGTGCACTGTGCCGAGCCTTCCAAGGATGGCTTGATTTATGTGTGCGACCGCGGTGCCGACCGCATTCAGGTGTTCAAGCAGGACGGCACCTTCGTGACGGAAAAGCAGATTCTTCCCGAGACCTTGGTGCAAGGGTCCGTTTGGGACATCGCTTTCTCGAAGGATCCGGAGCAGCGTTTTATCTACGTGGCGGACGGCCAAAACCACCGCGTGCATATCCTCGAGCGAGAATCCCTGGATATTCTGACTACCTTCGGTGATGGCGGCCGCCAGCCGGGTCTGTTCTTCGCGGTGCATAGCATTGCCACGGATTCCAAGGGCAACATCTACACCACGGAAACCTATGACGGCAGACGCCTGCAAAAATTCGTCAACAAAGGCCTCGCAGCGGTGGACGACGATAATCGCGGTGCGCCCTGGCCGGCAGGCGAATTGTAAAAATCCCCGGTTACTGAACGATAAAAAGCCCGCTGGCGAAAACCAGCGGGCTTTTTTATGTCCGGTGTAAAAGCCGTCGGATTATTTTGTTTTGACGATAATGTTGCTCATGGAGCCGTCCGTGTGACTGAGCTCCTTGTCACCCGCCGGATATTCCAGCAGGGAAAAAATATAAGCCATGACGTCCGTATAATCTTGCAGCGGAAGGCCGCCGGGGTTGGATTCGGGCATGGAAAAACTGACCGAATCATACAGTGCGCTCAGCGGTTGGTTATTCCAGACTTGAAACTTGGTCTGGTAGAACTGGGTGTCGTGGCAAAGTTTGCAGTGCTGTTCGTATACCGCCTGCCCCCGTTGCGCCTGCTCTTCCGTGTAGACACCGTCCTGAGTCGTAGCCTGTTCGGCGAAGGTGCAGGCGCACACCAGCGAGCCAATCATCAGCGACAGCGACTGGGGAAGAAAGCGTTTTAATTGGTCCATGTAAATATACTCCAATGCTCCGCAACAGCGGAAAGCTGATCAGTTAAGCCATTATACCCAAGCAAGCTGAACGGTGGCTGAATGTTTCACCGGCTGGCAGCCAACAAACTGGCAGCCAACAAAAAAGGCCGAGCCCCTTCAAGCCCGACCTTTTGGGGAGCCCGATGCTTTTACGCCTCGGGCAATGCCATGGTGGTTAGCTTGCCACCGGTTTGCAGCATCAGGTACTGCTTGCCTTTATGGACATAGGTCATCATGCCGTAGCGGCTGTCGTCCGGCGCGGCCACCTTGGCCACCTGCTTGCCGGTTTTCTTGTCAACCGCAAACAGTGCCGGTGAACCGTCGGCGTTGTTGCCAGCATAAATCAACAGAGTCTCGGTGACCGTCATTGGCGCGGCGCGACCGGTACCGGTTTGGCCCACATCAATACCTTTCAGCTTGGGGTGGTTCTTGATTCGATCCGGGGTTTCGCCCACCGGTATCCACCACAAGTGTTCGCCGGTGTTCATGTCGATGGCGGTAATGCGGCTATAGGGCGGCTTGTACAGGGGCAGGCCTTCCGGTCCGCGCACACCCTGGCCGCGCAACACGGCGTAGTCGGCAACAGTAGCACCGGAGGGTTCATCGAGAATCGCGTCCCGCTCTTCACCAGGGGCGATAACCCGCGAAGTACAACCCTTGCGCGAGGTGACGTAAAGAATACCGGTCTTGGGGTCGGCTGCCGCCGGACCGTCGATGTTCACACCGCCCACATCGCCCGGGCACCACAGGGAGCCCAACTTGCCCATGTCGTTGTCGCGGTGCAGAGGCGGGTTGAACAGTGGACCGATTTCGTACTGGGAAATGGCTTCGATGGCTTGCGCCCGCAATTCCGGGGTGAAATCGATCAGGTCGTCGTGCGTCAGCCCCTGCATGTCATAGGCCGCCGGTTTGGTCGGGAAGGGTTGGGTAGCCGCCAGCTTTTCGCCCGGGATTTTGGATTGCGGAACAGGCTTTTCCTCGATGGGCCATAGAGGTTTGCCGGTTTCGCGATTAAAGGCGTAGGCAAAGGCCTGCTTGGTGACCTGAACGACGGCGGGAATTGTCTTGCCGTCCTGTTGCACGTCCAATACCACCGGTGCGGTGGGATTGTCGTAGTTCCAGATGTCGTGGTGCACGGTCTGGAAGTGCCAGACCCGCTCGCCGGTTTTGACATCCAGGGCAATCAGGCTGGTGCTGAACAGGTTGTCGCCAGGGCGGAAACCGCCGTAGAAATCCAGGGTGGCGCCATTAGTGGGAATAAACACCAGGCCGCGCTCCGGGTCGGCGGCCAAGGGCGCCCAGGAGGAGATATCGCCGGTCCATTTCCAGGCGTCGTTTTCCCAGGTTTCATGACCAAACTCGCCGGGCCCCGGCAGGACGTTGAACTTCCACAGAAATTTTCCGGTTTTGGCGTCGTAGCCGAGGATATCGCCGGGTACGTTCTCAATGCGGGACTGATTGTAACCCTGCTCGGCGGAGTTGCCCACCACCACTACACCGTTGACCACAATGGGCGGCGATGAAGAGGTGATGTAACCCTTTTCAATGGGCAGCCCTTCATAAGGGTCGTATTCGTGGCCCAGGTCTTTGAGCAGATCCACTACGCCGGTTTCCGGAAAACCGTCGATCGGCACCTTTTCACCAAAGCCTTCCAGCGGCGCGCCAGTCTCCGCGTCCAGCGCGGTCAGGAAAAAGCCGGGGCTGATGATGTAGATAACGCCCTTGCCGTCCACTTCGGCGTAAGCAACGCCCTTGCCGTAGTCTTTGCGCATGGAGTATTCGTAACGGCGGGTGGTGGGTTCGCGGTAGGACCAGATGGTTTCCCCACTGGCGGGGTCGATGGCCACTACATGGCGGCGCGGACCCGCGACAGTGAACAGCTTGCCGTCCACATAACTGGGGGTGGAGCGGCCGCTGCGCGCATCAAAGCTCGCACCGTCCCACACCCAGGCTTGTTTGAGGTCGGTAAAATTTTCCGCGTTTATCTGGTTGGCTGGCGAATAGCGGGTGTGCCAGGCGCTGCCGCCCAGATGTTGCCATTCCACCGTATCGCCGTCAGTTTTCATTTTGGTGGCAGCCGCCGCGGCCATTTGCCCACCGTCCTCCGCAGCGCAGCCCGGCAGTGCAATTAATGCCCCGAGTGCCAGGGCAAGCCAACGGCCGCCTGTCAATTGCCGGTAAAGTGCCGGTCTTGTGGTTTTCATCATTATTCACTCTCCTCACTGGGTAGTGTTCCTGACCGCTAGTGGCAAAATGGTTTACCACCATTTAGGGTCAGCAAATAGTTATGGGGAAGACAAGCGAGACAACTGCCACCATTTTTTATAAATTCAACGTTGGTAAGCCGACAAACCCTCTATTGGAGCTGTTTGTTGCGTTGTGGGCGTCGCGGAACCTATTAACCCGGCATCAATTGTCGCTGGGTTTAATTAACGGGAACTCTGAGTAATGCACTGCGCCAGCTACATTGGTCGGAGCTCCCGGGCAGACTCGCCGACGAGTCTAGCCGGTTGGGTTCCCTGTGTACAGAGGCCCGTGTCACTCCCTGGGACGGAATGCTATCATCCTCGTTTCCGACACTATTTTGCCGATGGCTTTATTCATGTTTTGTAAATTTTTGTTAGCCCTATCCCTGAGTTTATTAACCGTGTCTGCATCCGCTGCGGAAACCCTTGCCATTGACTATCGTTATGGCGGCGATCACGGTGTGGATTTCAGCAGCATGCCGCGCGGGCCGTTGAAAGTGGCCGCATTTGGCGACGCTCGCGACAGCGATAAGCCCCAGTTTATTGCAGTCCAAAACGCGGGTGACGGCGAGGCCAGGGACGGGTATCAATTATCACAGCCGCTCGCGGAATTGGTTAGGTCGGCCCTTGTGCAAGGCTTCGAGAATGGCGGGGCATCTCTGGTTAAGGACGGCGAGAAACTCATTTTGAGCGGAGAGCTCACCGAACTGCACAGCGAACTGAAAAACGCGGAGATTGAAGTCACCATTAAGGCCAAGGTACAGCTAAGCAGTCAGTCCGGCAGCCAATTGTTCAGCTCCACCTTGTTTGGGCGGCAGTCGGTAGCCGAGGATAAAGGCCTGGCCGCTGCCGTATCGGCGAGTCTGGACGCCCTGGTCGATAGTTTATTCTGGGATGATTATTTTTTGATGCAAGTGGTGGATTGATTTCTTTATTTTTTCCAGGTAACCGTTTTGTCTGGTAAGCTCGGTTCAGTTTATGCAGTGACGACCTAATGGGCCGAATTACTCCGCGTTTATTGCTTACCGCTTTACTGGCGGTTCTCTCCATGTCCGTGGTCCCCTTGCTGATTCGTACCACCAGCGCCAACGAGATTACCATTGGCCTGGTGCGCATCGCTATCGCCACAGCACTTATGTCACCCTTCCTGATATGGCGAGGAAACCTGCGCGATCTGTCGCGCGCCGATTGGTTCAGCCTATTGTTGGTTGGATTGGTTTTTGGTTGTCATTGGCTTGCTTATTTTGTCAGCATTAAAATGTCCAATGCTTCAATTGCGGCCATTGCGGTTTCCACCTACGGTATTCATCTGTTACTGCTCAACTGGCGGATTAAAAAACAGCGCATTCGGCCCATTGAATGGGGGGCGGTGGTATTGTGTTTTGTGGGCGTCGTTCTGATCGCGCCCGCCTTTGATGTGCGCAATCAGATAACCTTGGGCATGTTAATCGGTGTGCTCAGTGGTTTTCTCTACGCCTGCTTGCCGCTTTTGCACCAGCGCATTATGCACGTACCTACCATGAGCAGAGCGTGGGGCCAGTTCACGTTCGCCGGTTTGGTGTTTTTGCCCTTGTCCGCTTACAGCAACTGGCAACTCACCAGCGGCGATTGGTGGCGGCTGGCGGTTCTCGGCGTCGTGTGCACCGTAATCGGCCACAGCCTCTGGGTCAAAGCCAGCTCCGAACTGCCGGGCGTAATTACCAGTCTGGCCTACTATCTATATGTCCCCCTTGCCATGATCGGGGCGTTCCTCATTCTCGATGAGCAGTTGACCGGGGTCATGGTTTTGGGAGCCTGTTTCATTATTACCGCCAACATCTGCATCGCCTTGCTCGCCTGGCAGCGCAGCCGCCCGCCACTTCGTGCCCCGGCTGATTGATTCCGCGCGCAATTCAATATGCAATAGCGACCGCGCCAATTGATTCCGCTGATGGAATGCAATAAAGTCGTTCCGCCACTTGGGCTCCCTACACTCTCTTTCCCAATCGCGAAACTCATCTATGTGCGCTGATATCACCTATTCCGACGCCGACGAATTCATCCCCTTAAAACAGTACACGGAAAAAGCCTACCTGGATTATTCCATGTACGTGATTCTGGACCGGGCTCTGCCCAACATCGGCGATGGTCTCAAACCCGTCCAGCGGCGCATTGTTTACGCCATGAGTGAACTGGGGCTCAAGGCGACCGCTAAATACAAAAAATCCGCCCGCACCGTTGGTGATGTCATCGGCAAATTCCATCCGCACGGCGACTCCGCCTGTTACGAAGCCATGGTGCTGATGGCGCAGCCGTTTTCCTACCGCTATCCCCTGGTGGATGGGCAGGGCAACTGGGGTTCCCCGGACGATCCCAAATCCTTCGCTGCCATGCGCTACACCGAATCCAAGTTGACCAATTACAGCGATGTGCTGTTATCGGAATTGGGTCAAGGCACGGTGGACTGGGAGCCCAACTTCGACGGCACCATGGACGAACCCACGGTGCTGCCAGCCCAGGCGCCCAACATACTATTGAACGGTACCACCGGCATCGCCGTGGGTATGGCCACGGACATTCCGCCGCACAATTTGCGGGAAGTGGTAAGCGCAACCATTCATCTGCTGGAATCGCCCAAAGCCACCGTGACGGATTTGTGTGAACATATCATCGGCCCGGACATGCCCACCGAGGCGGAAATTATCACCCCCCGTTCGGAAATCGTAAAAATGTACGAAACCGGTCGCGGCAGCTTGAAAATGCGCGCCGTATGGAACCAAGAGCGCGGCGATATCATCGTCACCGCCCTGCCGCACCAAGTCAGCGGCGCCAAGATACTGGAACAAATTGCCGCCCAAATGCAGGCCAAAAAACTGCCCATGGTGGCCGACCTGCGCGACGAATCCGACCACGAAAATCCCACCCGCCTGATCATTGTGCCGCGCTCCAATCGGGTGGATATGGAACAAGTGATGAACCATCTGTTCGCCACCACCGACCTGGAAAAAAGTTACCGCATCAATCTCAACATGATCGGCATCGACGGCCGCCCCGCGGTTAAACCGCTGGATAAAATTCTGGGCGAATGGCTTAGCTTTCGCATGGTCACCGTGCGCCGCCGCCTGCAGTACCGCCTGGACAAGGTGCAAAAGCGCTTGCACATATTGGAAGGTTATCTGGTCGCGTTTTTGAATATTGACGAGGTTATTCACATTATCCGCACGGAAGATCATCCCAAGGAAGTCATGATCAAGCGGTTCAAAATCACCGAAACGCAATCGGAAGCCATTCTCGAACTAAAACTGCGGCAAATCGCCAAGCTCGAGGAAATAAAAATTCGCGGCGAGCAGGAAGAACTGTTAAAGGAGCAAACCGAGTTGGAAAAGATCCTCGGTTCCGCAAAACGTTTGAAAACCCTGATCCGCAACGAACTGCAAACCGTCGCCGACAGCTATGGCGACGCACGTCGCTCGCCCTTTGTGGAACGCGCCGAAGCCCAGGCGCTCAGCGAAACCGAATTGCTAACCAGCGACCCGGTCACCGTCGTCTTGTCGGAACGCGGTTGGATACGCGCGGCCAAGGGACACGAGGTCGAACCCGCCACGTTAAGTTACAAATCCGGCGACAGCTACAAACAGGCCGCACAGGGTAAAAGCAACCAGTTCGCCTATCTATTGGATTCCACCGGCCGCAGCTACGCCCTGGCCGCCCACACCCTGCCTTCGGCCCGGGGCCAGGGCGAACCCGCCACCGGCCGCCTCAATCCACCGAGCGGCGCCACCTTCGAAGGTGTGCTCATGGGCAGCGACGAACAGAAGGTATTACTCAGTTCCGACGCCGGTTATGGCTTTGTCGCCAAACTGGGCGATCTGTTTACCAAAAATCGCGCCGGCAAGTCCGTGCTCTCGCTTCCCAAGGGCGCGCGGGTACTCATGCCCTCCGTGGTCAAGGACCTCAAGGGAGACCGGGTAGTGGCAATTAGCAGTGAAGGGCGCATGCTCACCTTCCCGGTCAAGGAACTGCCGGAAATGGCGCGCGGCAAGGGTAACAAAATAATCAATATTCCCTCGAAGCGCCTGCAAGCGCGCGAGGAATACGTGATAGCGACCGCGGTGGTCGGCGAAGGCGACCAACTGGTGATTCATTCCGGCAAGCAACATCTCGGCCTAAAACTGAGCGAACTTGAACACTACGCCGGTGAGCGAGGGCGCCGTGGCAATAAACTGCCTCGCGGCTACCAAAAGGTCAGCGCGGTGGAAGTGCAACCTTTATAGCGGCGCTAAAACCTTTTATAACCGCGGTAAATCTTGCCACCTCTTTCGATCCTTCGCCTGGGGTGGGCGAGCCGCACCTCGTGGGGCACTACCGGAGTTCAAACGAGCGATGAAGCCGATCCTAATTTCCATAGCACTTCTTGTGTGCAGCAATATCTTTATGACCTTTGCCTGGTACGCGCACCTCAAGGAGCTAAACCACAAGCCCTGGGTAGTCGCCGCCTTCGTCAGCTGGGGAATCGCTCTCCTGGAATACCTATTCCAGGTGCCGGCCAACCGCATTGGCTATAGCGTTCTCAGCATCGGCCAGCTCAAAATACTACAGGAAGTCATTACCTTGTCCGTATTCGTGCCGTTTTCCATTCTCTATCTAAAAGAGCCCTTGAAGCTGGACTACTTATGGGCGGGGATTTGCCTGGTGGGGGCGGTTTACTTCATGTTTCGCGGGAAGTTTGTCTAGGAGCTGTCAAGGCGCGCAATATACAGTTGAATGACCCGGTTGCTGATCCTGGGCTTCATAGCTGTTGTAGCCTGTAAAATGATCGCCAGCGTATGAGCCTCAGTTTTAATAGCAAAGTGCAACAACGTTCATTATAGTGAAAGGGGCCAATTTTAAGCCCACTCCAGGCGCGAGGTGTCAATGGAGCTTGTATCATTTATCCTGGTTTCGATGGCGATCATTATTATTCCCGGCCCCAATGTGCTGGTGATCGTGTCGACCAGTATTACCGGCGGCAGGGTGCGTGGATTGCAAACGGTTGCCGGCACCAGTGTGGCAATGGCCATTCAATTGGGTATTGCCGCGATCGGCACCGCCTCCTTCGTGGCGGTGCTAACCAACGGCCTGCTGTGGCTTAAGTGGGTCGGCGTCGCCTATCTGGTGTATCTGGGCATCGATCACCTAAGGCGCCTGCGAACCCGGTCTCACGCGCCCGCCACCGCCTTGGGTTCCTTCCGGCGTGGATTTTGGATTTCGTTGACCAATCCCAAAACTATTTTATTCTTCAGCGCCTTCCTGCCGCAATTTGCCAGCGCCAGTGAATCATTTCTCTGGCAGGTTGCGCAGCTTTCCGCGATCTTTTGGCTGCTCGCCGTTGCTTTGGATTCGGGTTACGCCTTGCTTGCCAGCAGGATTGCGGGATTTGTCGAGCACAGCGCGCTGCTCAAGTACCACAATGGCGTAAGTGGCTTGCTGTATTTGGCGGCCGGCGCACTCCTGGCTGGGACCAGGAGCGGACAGTAGCGATGTCAGGGTTCGTCGCATTCCGGCAGGTTGGCAATAACCTGGCGGCTCGCCCGTTGATGTTGCTCGAGTTGCGGCGCCATCTCGCCCAGCGTTTCCCTGATCGGGCGTAGCTCGGCGTCCGGTAGCAGATCAGTGTGTACCGTATCCAAGGCGAGCCGGTGTTGCTCTACTTGTTTCTGCAAGTAGACGCAATCGAATTCCGAGCCCGATAGCGCGGCAAGCTCCTGGCGGATTTCACTGGACTGGGATTCCAGGCCGCGGCTCAACGGGCTCTCTTCCAGCGCAATTCCGTGATCGCGGGCGATGTTGTCGATGCGCTCGACGGCCGAGGTATGGTGGTCAATGATCAGTTCGGCTGCTTCGCGAACCTCTTCAGTTTGCGATCGCTGTTCCGCCAGCCGCGCCTGCTCGATCTCGGCTTCGTTGAGCGTTTGCAGAACCTGGAGAATTTCGCCGCTGGAGAATGGTTTGGATGCCTCGGCCGCTGTTTCGATCATCGGTTTGCTGGGCATGCTGCATGCGGCGGTGATGGTCGCCAGAATGGCGGTGGTTACGGTGGCATAAAGGCGGGCTGACTGAACTTTCATGATTGTCACTCCTTGACGATCTCGCTCATTGACTGTATCACTTGTTGACTATGTCGCTCCTTGAGTCGGCTTTGCACTGCCGGCTGGAATTCGATTTGTGCCGCTCCGTGGAGTTCCCTTGCAGCCATTAATGGCGACAATCAAATGCCGATAACGTGACAGGGTGCATGCGGGGTCCGGAGAAAGGGCGCGCGCATCACTGGAAATGCCGGGCTCGCTTCTGGGTGGAAAGGTCCTGGCGGGCAAAGCGCTTGCGGCGTCGATAGGGGAAGGTATCCGCCAGATAGCCTTCCTTGACTTGTCGTTGGATTTTCTGCCAATAGCGGTAGTCGTATAAATCGGCATGCCGGCTTTCGAACGCTTTGCGGGCCTTTTCATTGCCGGCAAAGAACAAGGCAAACTCTTCCGGGAACACATCGTTTTCGCGCACGGTATAAAAAGGGGTGCTGGACATCTCTTCCATTTCATTGCGCGGTTCGGGAATTTTGCGGAATCGACAATCAGTGATTGCGGCGATTTCATCGTAGTCGTAGAACACCACGCGCCCGTGTCGGGTGACACCGAAGTTCTTGAGCAGCATATCGCCGGTAAAGATATTGGCAATCGCCAGTTCCTTGATGGCGTTGCCGTATTCATCCATTACATCTGCAATTTGCTCGTCCGTGGCGGCTTTTAAGTAGAGATTCAGCGGCGTCATTCGCCGCTCAATATAGAGATGTTCCACGGTGAGCAGTTTGTCGGTCAGGACGATCTTGGATCGCGCCACGTCCATGAGTTCTTCAATCAGTTCGTCGCTAAAGCGGTTGCGGTAGAAAATAAAATTGCGGTATTCCTGGGTATCCGCCATTCGCCCCGCCCGGTCGGCGCGGGATACCAGTTTGTACTTTTCCTTTACCGTGGCCTCGGTAATATTTTTTGATGAACCGAATTTGTCCTTGATGATTTTAAATACCACGTCGTAGGACGGCAGGGTAAACACCGTCATTACCATGCCTTTTATACCCGGGGCGATGACAAACTTATCGTCGCTGGCTTTAAGGTGATTAATGATATGGCGATAAAATTCAGTTTTTCCGTGTTTATTGAAACCGATGGCGTTGTAGATTTCCATCAGCTCCTTTTGTGGAATCAGGGACCGGATGAAACGCACAAAGCGCGAAGGGATGGGTGCATCCACCATAAAATAGGAGCGGGTAAAGCTGAAAATAATACTGACATCGTCCGGCTCAAAAATGACGGAATCGACGTAAATGCCACCGGCTTCGTTGTGCAACAAGGGCAGGATCAGTGGGATGTATTGGCCTTTGTAACCCGCTCGGCCCACCAGATAGGCGCCCTTGTTGCGATAAAAAACCGACTCCAGTACGTCGATGCGGACTTCCGATGTTTCTCCGTCGAAGTGTGGCATGATGTGTTCATGAATGGCGTGAACAATATTGGCCGTATCCCGTTTTTTATTTTCCCATGGGGTGGAAAACTTGAAGTCGTCCAAAATACGCGAAACCAGATCCACCAGCCCCCGCTCTATGCTGTAAGACACATAAATGGAATAGCCTTTCAGCGGTTTGTCGTCCAGGTCGCGAGAAGGTTTGACGAACATGTAGCGGTCATGAATGTGTTCGTGCTCGAACTGGCCGCAGAATATGGAATTGAAAAATGTTTCGGCGATTTCGTAATTGTTGTGATTGTCCACCAGTTGGGCGTAGGCATTGCGCGCCTGACGCCAGATCTCCAGATCGCTGACGTCCTTGCTGGTGACTTCGCGGGTCAGTTGTCGAATCTGGTCGACCTTGCGCTTGTACAGTTCAATGCGCTCGCGGTGGGCACCTTGCACGCCCTGCCAGTCGGCCTTCTCGAAGCGAGCCTTGGCGCCGAGCGTAATATTCTGGAAGTCGGCAAAATAGGCTTCAAAGCCATTGAGAATGGTCTTGGCAATGCGGCGGGCCGTGGGCGAGGGGCTGCTGAATTCGGCTGGGCTCATGGGCAATCAGAATGCTAAACGAAACGCACAGTAATAATAGATGGGCAATATAGTGGCTCATTAACGAAGAAAAGTCATCCGCTGGTCGTGAACCATCGTGTGCGCTAATACTGGACTAAGCGGTCCCAGTTTCGCTATGTTGGGCGCCAGTGACAGTGAAACTCATGAGGATATCCATGCGTACCCAGAACACGTTCCCGTTTGTATTCCCAAAAGCAGTTGCGCTTGCCTGCCTGTTGCTGGTGGTATTGACACCATTGCCAGGCCTGGCCGCGGTGGTGCTGCAGTACCATCACATCAGCTCGGACACGCCGGCGGCCACTTCGATCTCGCCGCAATTGTTTCGCGAGCATATGGCTTATCTGAAGGAAGCCGGTTACGAGGTGGTTCCTCTGGAAGCGTTGACCGCCAGCTTGAAAGCGGGCCGAGCGCTGCCGGACAAAACCGTGGCCATTACCTTCGACGACGGCTACGACTCGATCTATACCACCGCCTTCCCGATTCTAAAAGACTATGGCTGGCCTTTCACAATATTCCTCAACACCAAGCCGCTCCAGCAGGGCCAGGGGCAGTTTGTCAGTTGGGACAACGTGCGGGAAATGGCCAAGGCGGGCGCCACCATTGCCAATCATTCCTACAGCCACACCCACATGATCCGTCGCCAGGCAGGTGAGTCGGAAGGAGAGTGGCGGCAACGAATGCGAAACGAGGTAATGACTACCGAAGCAACCATTGCCGAGGAAACCGGCCAACGCCACCGCGTGTTCGCCTATCCCTATGGCGAGTACGACCTGGCAACCGTGGCGCTGTTGGCGGACTTGGATTTCATCGCTTTTGGACAACAGTCGGGTCCATTGGGCGGGATAGAAGATTTACAGGTTCTGCCCCGTTTTCCCTTCGGCGGGATATACGGCAACATGGAGGACTTCAAAACCAAGGTGGCGAGCCGGCCCATGCCCCTGACCAAGGTTGAGGTGCGTGCCGGGCGGAGAGAGCTGCGCGATACTGTGCTACCGCAATCAGTGGACCGGCCCGGTTTATTGCTGACCTTTGCCGAGGAGGGAATTGCCAGACGCGTGCAGTGTTTTGCCAGTGGCCAGGGTGCGATTCCCGTCGAGGTGAATGGCAAACAGATTATTGCGCGGGCGGAAAAACCATTGCCGGTGGGTCGTTCCCGCTATAACTGCACGGCCATGAGTGACCAGGCGGGGCGTTTTTATTGGTATTCGCAGGTATTTATTCGGAAAAAGCCGAATGGTGAGTGGTATGAAGAGATGTGAGATGTGGGGCGTGAATGGTGAATAGTAAAACGTGCAAGGTGAATGTGCCGTTGCGCGGTTCCAGCACGGGGCAGCTTTGCGCGGCTGGGCGGGTGCTGTTTCGGAGTGAATAGCTGCAGGGACAGCAGCGGGACGGGGCTAGTGTCCTGTCTGACTAGTTCGCATTGTTTCAGAGCCTAAATCAGGCGCTAGTACAAGGCGCACTCCGCCGGGAATAGTGGTGCTATTTCCAAGGAGTGCAACGCCGTAATAGCGTCTGATATAGGCTCCCGAAGGGCGCGCCATACAAAGCCTCTGGCGGTGTTGCGATTCTTGTAAAGGGCTACGGCCATTCACTGCGAACCGCGCCTTGCCAGAGGCTTTGTATGGCACGCTGAAATAATGCGAACTAGTCAGACAGGACACCGAGATGGCCCATTGAACGCAGAAACAGTACCCGCCCAGCCGTGCAATGCGTGGAAACGAGACGTGAGGGAGGAAAAGTCGCTAGTCGCTAATCTCTAGTCGCTAGTAAGTGCAAATAATGGGAAGTGGGAAGTGGGAAGTGGGAAGTGGGAAGTGGGATAAGAACGGGGAATCGGGAAAAGTTCAAATAAAAAACAAAATTTGAACCCATTATCAGCCGCTTTCGGAGGGTTGTGGGGTGTCCAGTTCGGATAGTTGATTGCCGGTGATGATTTGTCGGAGGTCGTTGATGTAGTCCTGGCCGCGTTCGGAATAGCTGCCCAGGCCTTTGATCAGCTCAAGGCCGACAATATTTTCTTCCGCTTCGCGCAACGCGGCGCGCGTTGCGCGCATTTTGCGGTAGGCGCGATGGGTGTTGATGTTGCGAAAATAGGAACGCACGGAATCGCGCGCGCTATCGAACGCGGCAACTTCGTGGGTTTGATCGTTTCCGCGCTCCATGGGCACGGCGCCACAACCCTCTACGAAGCACCACTGACCGAAAAAGTTATTGCCGTCCTTGGCAAAGCGCGACGTGCCCCAGGCCGATTCAGTTGCCGCCTGAGCCAATACCATGGAGACGGGGATATGGTCGGCACGAAATAATAGTTTGTCGAGCTGCTCTTGAAGTGGCAGTTCTTCGTCCTCGAAACGATATTCTTCCACCAACCGCGCGATAGTGGCGCGGGAGCGCTTGGATATTTTGCCTTTATCGCTCAGTTCCGCCTTTATCTCGAGTATCCGCTGTCGCTGTTGGAGAATGCGTTGGTTTTCCTGTTCAATCAACGGGGTGAGAAAACTAAAAAAAGCCTCTTTGCGCTCATCAATAATTTCCATACTGGCAAAGTCGGGCGCGATCATTTCGACATAGACACGCTCACCGCTTGCCATTTCGACCGAGGACGCCAGTGGATAGCTCGCCAGATAAAAAACGAGTCCGAGGCAAAACAATGAAAACGCCACCAATACCATGGTAATAGCCACCCACTTGGCCGCGGGTTGGCCGTTTTCCTTGGTGTAGAGAAATTTGTAAAGGTTTTGATCAGCCATCTGTGGCTCCCTCTCGATATTAGATATTTAACTTCTTGCGGAGAGTTTTAAGGCGGGTCCGATTTTCTTCCCGGCTGAGCGGTGTGGCGGTGTCGGACTCGATCAAGGTGACCTTGATGTCCGGTAAACTTTCTCCCGCCATTACCCGTTCGCACCAGCGCTGATATTGCTTCTTAAACAAGGGAAACGCGACGTACTCCGGGCTGGTGGCCAGAAAATACCAATCCGTATCGCGACCCGCGAAATAAATGGCCGGGTGGGTCCATTCATATTCGGCTTTGGGGGTCGGGGCGTGGCAGGCCTCCAGATAGGCGCGGTGGGCATCGGGCAAGCCATGGCTCTCGGGGTCGCCCTGGCAATAGCCGATCATTTTGTGCAGGGTCGGCAGGTACTCGGAACCTTCAATGGCGCGCTTGGCGGCCAATAATATGGTGCCGGGGGCAAAGCGGGACAAGCTTTCCAGCCACAGCTTCTTGGTTTGATTCAACAGCTGGGTGTCGTTGAAGGCGGCATAATACTGGTTGTGGTAATTCACCCGAAACAGGGCAAACACCTGATTGATCGCATCCACCTGCTTGGTGCCCGGGGCAGCTTTGTCAGAAGGCCCAGCTGCGGTCGGTGAGGTCGTCGACGAGGGAGCGCTCGCGCGTCCTTTTTGAAGAGCTGTGAGTGGTTTGTCCGGCATGGTGCTGACTCTGGGTATCCGTTGATCCGAGGGAGTGGCTTCTGGCCCAGTGATATTTCACGTGCTGCAAAAACTTGGTGTTCCAGGAGGATTGTACCTGTTTATTGTCGCGCCAAAAAATAACAAATTCCTTTATCAGCCCCTTGGCGAAATTAATGTCGATATTGGCCAGGCGCAGCACGTCGTAGACGTCCTCGCCTGGCTGCCATTCGGCGGGAATGGGTTTGGGGACGGTATCGTTTTCCACAGTGGCGGTATAGCGGTTCCATTGACGCCGGACGTGCTGGATAAACTTGCTGTTCCAGGTGCGTGAGGGCTCACCTCGTTCCTGCCAGTACAGAACAAACTCGGGAATCGCATCTTCCACGAACTGGAGGTTGATTGCGGCGTGCTTGACCAGCACTTCCATGGCGTCATGGCTGGGCCGCCAATTCCTGTCCATCGGAGCGGCCGATTCCCGGCGGCGGAAATCGGTCTCGTGATTGCGCCACGCGTGTACCACGCCGCGCAGGAATTTCGCTCCCCAGGCGTGGGCCGGTTCGTCCCGTTCCCGCCAGTACGTAATGAATTCGGGGAGCTGGTCGCGGGCGAACTGTTCAGGGATATTGCGTTGCGCCAGTTGCTGCCATACCTCGTCGCTCGGTTGCCAGTGGGGCGCGATGCGGTTGGCGCCGCGCACCGGCGTGTTACGCGCCTCAGCGCGCGGCTCGGGCGATTCCTGCTCGGTGACTTCATTAAAGGCAAAGGTCAGTTGGCGGCTCTGAATAAAGGGTGCCGAATTTAGCAGGATTATGCCTTTATCCCGCAGGCTCTTACTGATGCGTTGGATGTCGTGCGCGGTCCAAAACGGCAAGTGTTTCACCAGCAGCGGCTCGTCCAGTTCAAGCCAGGCGTAGCCATCGCGCAGTTCGCCTGGCCGGTGGTCGGCCAGCTCGTTCAAAACCGCCAGCATGGTGGCTTCCTCCAGGCCAATGGTGGCGGCCAGGGAAGGGGAAACGAGGAGCGGTTTTTCGGGAATCAGGGAAGACGACATGGGCAACAGTCTACAGTCGCCAGTCGCCAGTCGCCAGAAAAAGTCGTGTCTATCGGCGCGGCTTGCGCTCAGTCCGACAACACTGCACCTTCACTGTGGACTGAATGGCACTTAGTTAAGCGATTTTGTGGGGCATTACCCCGGTTGCGGTCTTGGGAGCACCTTTTCGAGACACGCCGTTAACCCTTCCCTGGGGGCTCGGATGCAGCATCCCTGCTGCATACGGTCT
>JBBDIU010000075.1:0-26468 GCA_040880205.1 Cellvibrionaceae bacterium | reverse complement strand
CAATACCACGGGTGATTTATCCGAAGGCTTCCTGGCCCAATCGGTCGGCGGTGGTGGCGGCAAAGGTGGTTGGGTGGTCAACGCCAGTGTGGCGGGCAGCGCGGCGGTCAGTGTTGCCGTCGGCGTGGGTGTGGGCGGCACTGGCGGCCTGGGCGGCGACGGTGGCGAGGTGGATGCCACTTACGCCGGTAATGTCACGACAGCCGGCGACAACGCCGGTGCCTGGACCGCGCAAAGTGTCGGCGGTGGCGGCGGCCAGGGTGGATTCAACGTGACCGGTGTGATTGCCGGCGGTGCCGGCGGCAGCGGCGGGGTCGCGGTGGGCGTGGGCGGTTCAGGCGGTGGCGGCGGCGATGGCGGTTTGACAACCGGTAATCTGACCGGCGACATAACCACCACCGGCAATGTGTCGGGCGGCGTGTTGCTACAAAGTGCCGGCGGCGGCGGTGGCAGCGGCGGCATTAATATCTCCGGCAATATCAGTGGGGGTACCGCGGCCGTTCCCATTTCCGTTGGCTTTGGCGGTGCCGGCGGCGGCGGTGGCGACGGCGGTGTCGCGGACCTTACTTACAGCGGCACGGCGACGACTTCGGGCCTGTATTCCAATGCTGTCGTCGCGCAAAGCGTCGGTGGCGGCGGCGGCCAGGGTGCCTTGAACGTGTCCGGGGGCATCGCCGGTTCCGCCGGCGGCGGCGCGGGCATTATGGTCGGCGTGGGTGGTGCCGGCGGTGGCGGCGGCAATGCCGACCAGGTGACCGGGCATGTGACCGGCATCATTGGCACCGAAGGCGGGCGTTCCGATGCCGTGGTTATCCAAAGCACTGGCGGCGGTGGCGGCGGTGGCGGAGTCAATGTGTCCGGTGCCATCGATGTGTCCACCGGTGGCAGTGGCAGTGCGGCAGTGGGTTTTGGCGGTGCCGGTGGCGATGGTGGCAATGGCGGGGTGGTTGATGCCACGGTGCTCGCGGATGTGACCACCCGGGGTTCCGAATCCCGCGCGGTGTTTGCCCAGAGTCTCGGCGGTGGGGGCGGCAGCGGCGGCATCAATGTGTCGGGAAGCCTGAACCTGGCCAGCGCTGGCGCCGCCGTGGGTGTGGGCTTCGGTGGCTCCGGTGGCGGTGGCGGCACCGCGTCAACCGCGGACCTGACGTACTCCGGTACCGCCAGTACTGCCGGCGATGATTCCACCGCCATCATGGTGCAAAGTCTGGGCGGCGGTGGCGGTCGGGGCGCCTTGAATGTATCCGGGGGGCTGTCCGGCACCGCCGGCGGCGGTGGCGCGATCATGGTTGGCTTCGGCGGTAGCGGTGGCGGGGGTGGCAATGCCGATCTGGTGACCAGCCACGTGAGTGGCAACATTGGCACCGCCGGTGCGCGTTCCGATGCGGTCAGCATCCAAAGTCTCGGCGGCGGCGGTGGCCAGGGCGGTATTAACGTCTCGGGCGGCGCGGCCATTTCCGGCGCCGGCAGCGGCAACGTCTCCGTGGGTTTCGGCGGTGCCGGCGGCGACGGCGGTAATGCCGGCGCGGTCGACGCCACGGTGCTGGCGGATGTGGCCACCTCGGGCGCGGAAGCGCGCGGCGTTTTCGCCCAAAGTCTCGGCGGTGGTGGTGGCAAGGGCGGTATTAATGTATCCGGTGGTTTGAGTGCCTCCAGCGCGGGCAGCGGCAGCGCCTCGGTGGGTTTTGGCGGTTCCGGCGGCGGTGGCGGCGATGGCGCCACTGTTGATCTTGTTTATGCAGGGCTGGCAACCACGACCGGGGATGACGCGGCGGCGGTGGTTGCGCAAAGTGTCGGCGGCGGCGGTGGCAAGGGCGCCTTGAATGTATCTGGCGGCCTCGGTGGTTCCTCTGCCGGCGGCGCGGCGGTGATGATCGGAGTGGGCGGCAGCGGTGGCGGCGGCGGTAATGCCGGCATCGCGACCAACACAGTGGAAGGCACCATTACCACCCACGGGCTTCGTTCCGATGGCGTGTTCACTCAAAGCCTTGGTGGTGGCGGTGGCGATGGCGGGATCAATGTATCCGGTGGCGTGGCGCTGTCCAGCGCGGGCAGCGCCAATGTCTCCTTCGGCGTCGGCGGTGCCGGTGGCGACGGCGGCAGTGCCGAGGCCGTGATTGCAACCATCATCGGCAACGTAACCACGCTTGGCGATGAATCCCGGGGTGTGTTCACCCAAAGTGCCGGCGGTGGCGGCGGCAATGGCGCCCTGAATGTGGCGGGTGGTTTGAGCGCTTCCAGCGCCGGCAGCGGTGGCTTGTCGATCGGCATTGGCGGATTTGGCGGCGGTGGTGGCAACGGCCAGGCGGCCACCTTGACGCTGACCGGTGACGTCACCACCAGCGGCGCGGAAGCGGATGCGGTGTTGGTGCAAAGCAATGGCGGCGGTGGCGGCAAGGGCGGCATGAACATCGCCGGCAACGCCAGCCTTTCCTCGGCGGGCTCGGGCGCGGTCGCCATCGGCGTGGGCGGTTTTGGCGGCGCTGGCGGCAGTGCCGGCGAAGCAACCCTCAACCTGACCGGTAACACCATAACCTCGGGTATCAACACCGATGCGGTCACCGTGCAAAGCGTCGGTGGCGGCGGAGGTAAGGGCGGCATCAATATCAGCGGTTCGCTCGGCATCGCCTTCGGCGGCGGCGCTGGCGGTGCCTCCCTCGGCCTGGGCGGTTTTGGCGGCGGGGGCGGCGCTGGCGGCAATGTGGTCGCCACTATTATGGGTGACGTGTTGGCGACCGGCTATGCCGGCGAGCGTGTCGAACACGATGAGGACGGCATTCTCCGGCGTTACCGGGACAGCGGCTCCAACGGCATTATCGCCCAGAGTGTGGGCGGTTCCGGCGGCCACGGTGGCATGAATATTTCTGGCGGTATTCAGGGCGGCACCACCAGCGGTGTGTTCAATCTGGGCGTGGGCGGTTTTGGCGGCGATGGCGGTAACGCCGGTACCGTTGATCTCAACGCAACCGGCAATTTGTTCAGCGCGGTGGGCGATGAGCGCACTGCGGTCAGCGCGCAAAGTATTGGCGGCAGCGGTGGCAACGGTGCTCTGAATATTAGCGGCGGCATTACCGGCAATGGTCAACTTACCGTCGGCGTGGGTGGCTTTGGCGGCGCGGGCGGCACCGCGGAAAAAGTCACGGCCACTGTGGATGGCAATATTTCGGCGCTGGGCACGGGCGCGCGGGGTTTCATGGCGCAAAGTGTCGGCGGTGGTGGCGGCAACGGCGGCGTCAATATCAGTGGTGGCGTTAACGCCTTGTCCACTGCCACGGCACCCTCCCTGATCTTCGGTCTGGGCGGCTTTGGCGGCGCGGGCAATATGGCGGGTGAAGTGGAGGCCACTCAAAACGGTGCGGTGGTGGTTGGTGGCCGCGACAGCATCGGCGTGCTGGCGCAAAGCGTTGGCGGTGGCGGCGGCAGCGGCCGGCTTAACATCACCGGTGGCTTGGCAGCGGGCAAGGGCCTGGTCGGCACGGTCGGTATCGGTGGTAAGGGTGGTGCCGGGGCAGACGCGGATAACGTGACGCTGAACAGCGACGGTTACGTGTATGTCGATGCGCGCACTCTCGATGAAAACGATGAACCGCCACCCACCGACCCGGCGGAAACCGATTTCGCCGATCGCGGCAACGGCATTCTGGTGCAAAGCATCGGCGGTGGTGGCGGCAGCGGCGGGGTGAATATCTCCGGCGTGATCGCGCCAATCGGTCATGTACTCTCGGCCGGCGTTGGCGGTACCGGCGGTGGCGGTGGCAATGCCGGCACGGTAAACGTAACACGCGGCGCAAACACCGCGGCCCTGCTCGAAACCACCGGCAACCAATCCAACGGTTTAACCGCTCAGAGCGTGGGCGGTGGCGGCGGCGATGCCGGCATGAACTTCGTGACCTCCGTCAACGGTCTGGGCAGTGCCAGCACCACCTTTGAATCCAACATCGTGATTGGCGGTGGCGGCGGCGATCCGGGTCACGGCAACACCACCACCGTCGATCACACCGGCAACATCACAACCAGTGGCCACCAAAGCAACGGCCTGTTGGCGCAAAGCGTGGGCGGGGGCGGCGGCAATGCGGCCATCAGCCTGGGCCTGGCTTTCAATAAAGGCGCGTCGGGCGTAAACCTGGCGGTGGGCGGTGGGCCCGGTGACGGCGGCCGGGGCGAACAGGTGGACGTGACCCACAGCGGTGTGATCAGCACCCAGGGCCACGATTCCATGGGCATTTTTGCCCAAAGCGTGGGCGGCGGTGGCGGCAACTCGGCCCTGACCATGGCAGTTGCGTTATTGGCCAGCAACAAGCTCGACATAGGCATTGGCCGTTACGGCGGTACCGGTGGCGTCGGCGGCAATGTGCTTGTGAACAGCGCCGGTGAATTGCACACCCAAGGCGATCGCTCGGTTGGACTGCTGGCGCAAAGTGTTGGCAACGGTGGCGGACGCAGCGGTTCCATGATGATCGCGGCCAAGGGCAGCTCCACCGACGGCGAGACCTCGTCGTCGGCCAGTGGCGGCTTGAGTGTTGGCTTGGAAGGCGGGGTTGGCGGTCGCGCCGGCACCGTGGATGTGGATACCAGCACCATCATTACCACCCAAGGCAAGGAAGCCCACGCGATACACGCCCAAAGTGTCGGTGGCGGCGGTGGTATCGGTGGCAGTGCCACCAATCTCATCATTCGCGAAAGCGCCGCCGGCCGGGTCGGCGTTGGCGGTACCGGTGGCAGCGGTGGTATCGGCGACCTGGTGGATGTCCTCAATAGCGGTTCGCTGACAACCCACGGCGACGACGCGCACGGCATCTACGCGCAAAGCATCGGCGGCGGTGGCGGTACTGGCGGCATGTCCGGGGTGTTGGCCTTGCAGATCGGCGGTGACGCCGGCGGCGGCAACAATACCTTCGGGCTATCCGTTGGGGGCACCGGCGGCACCGGTGCCGATGGGGGCGGCAGCCAAGTCACCAACCAAGGTGTCATCACCACCCACGGCGAAGCATCCCACGGTATCAAGGCGCAAAGTGTCGGCGGTGGCGGTGGTGACGGCGGCATGGTGGTGAACGGATCCTTGTCCGGCGCCGGCCGCGGCGTGGCCGCGACGGTTGGCCTGGGCGGATTTGGCGGGACTGGCGGCGATGGCGGCCTGGTCGTCGTCGATAACAGCAACCAAATCACCACCGGCCAGGCCAAATCCAGCGGCATTTTTGCCCAGAGCATTGGCGGTGGGGGCGGCAATGCCGGTTTGGTTGGCAGTTTCGACATCAGCAAATCCGCCAGCGATGCCTCCTCCGCGCTGGTAGCCGTCAACATCGGCCGCGAGGGGGGCACCGGCGGTGACGGCGGCAGAGTTGATGTCACTAATCGCGACGCGGGGCAAATCGTTACCCAGGGCGATCTGGCTTACGGCGTGTTCGCGCAAAGTATTGGTGGCGGCGGCGGTAACGGCAGCTCCGTGGTGTCGGCCAACTTTGGTGCCGGCGGCAGCAGCGCCGACACCGCCAGCCTGTCTTTCGGCCTCAATGTGGGCGGTACTGGCGGCATCGGCGGGGTCGGTGGCAACGTCACGCTCAACAACCTCGGACTGGTGGACACCAGCGGCGCCGGTGCGCACGGCGTGTTTGCGCAAAGCGTGGGCGGTGGTGGCGGCAATGGCGGCCTGGCGCTGGCCGGCAACGCCCTGTACAAACCCGCCGATGGCGGCGCACTTGCGGTGGCACTGGGCGGCGGCGGTGGCGACGGCGGCGATGCCAGCGCCGTCACCGTCAGCAATTACGGTCAAATTGTTACCCGTGGTGCCAACGCCCACGGCATTCTGGCGCAGAGCGTCGGCGGCGGTGGCGGCAACGCCAATGTCGGTCTGGGCGCGAGCAATCCGCTGGTGGTTAGCCTGGTTTCAAACGTGATCAGCGGCTTGATTGGCGCCAGTGGCAGTATTAGCGGCGATGGTGGAATGGGAAGCACCGTGGTGGTTAATCACACCGGCGACATCACTGTGATGGGCGCCGGCTCCCAGACCATTAAAGCGGAAAGCATTAACGGTGGCGGTGGCGGCCTGATCCTGGATTTCAACGGCATCACCAGCTTGCCCGGCGGTGAAGGTTTGCCCGGCGTGCCCGATGGCACCGACCCCGGCATTTCCGTTGATCCCTTGCTCACCTTGCGCGCCGGTGGCGACGATCAAATCAACATGGCGGCGGGCGCGGTAACCATTAACAACACCGGCACCTTCGGCGCGGCTGGCAACAACAGCGTCGGCCTCGGTCTGCAATCCGTTGGCGGTGGTGGCGGCAGTCTGTTGCTGGATTTGGAATTCGCGCCCAGCGAATCCGACGCGTCCGGGTCCGGCCAGTTCGCCAAACTGCAAGGCGGCGGTTCATTGGGACTTGACACCCAACTGGGTGGCACGGGCGGACAGGACAATCACGGCAATGTAATCGACAGCACCCACAGCGGCGACATTATTACCAACGGCAAGCACAGCCCGGCCGCTTCATTGTTATCCATTGGCGGCGGCGGTGGCCGCGCCGTACTGGCCATTGATGGCGACGCGTCTGGTTTGGGCAGTGTCAATTTGATCATGGGCGCGAACGGTGGCACCAACAATGGCGGCGGCGATATTATCCATCAACAGCAGGGTAATCTGGTTAGTACCGGCGACAACGCCGCCGGCTTTTTGGCGCAAAGCATTGGCGCTGGTGGTGGCGAGTTGCACGTCAGCGGAGTGAACAATTTCGCCATTACCCTGGGCGGTCAAAACGCTGCAAACGGCGACGGCGGTAGCATTGAGTTTGCCCACACCGGCAATGTGCAAACCATCGGGACGCGCTCCCACGCTGTCTTTTTGCAATCCATTGGCGGTGGCGGCGGTGCGGTATTCAACAACGCGCAGGATTTATTGCCCGCGACCTTGTCCGCCGATAACAGCGGCAACGGTGGTGCGATTAGCGTCGAGCTCGATGGCGATATCGTGGCTAACGGCGCGAGTGCTTACGGATTGTTTGCCCAATCCCTTGGTGGTGGCGGCGGTTACGTGGATGGCTTGGGTGCGTTGCTGGCTGGCGGACAGGGCAGCGGTGGGCAACTGAACATCGATCTTAACGGCAACGTTGTGTCCCACTCGGCAAGCGCCGTGTATTTACAAAGCGAAGGCGGCGATGGTGCGGGGGATATAACCCTGAATCTGGCGGCGGAGCGTATTATTCACGGCGGCATTAATACTGCCGCGCTGGTATTTGCCGGTGGCGACAACAATCGCTTTACCAACCGGGGAATACTGTCGTCGCGAGACGGTGAAACCGGCCTCGCCATGCTCGGCACCAGCGGCGATGATTTCATCGATAATTTCGGCATCATCCAAGGCGGACTGGAACTGGGTACGGGTGTGAACACGCTAACCAATCACGGTGGCGCACAAGTGCTGTCGGGCTCCACCATTAATCTGGGTGCCCCGGGCAATCTGTTTAGCAATCAGGGAATGCTCGCGCCAGGCGGAAGCGGCCATTCGCTACACAGCCAGCTTAATGGCAGCTATGTGCAAAGCACGAATAGTCTGGCCGTAATGGAAATGGATTTCGCCACCGGTACCATGGATGGACTGTTCGCCACGGGCACGGCGAGTGTTGCCGGCAACGTTGATGTGGAATTGCTCAATGTTCATCGCATTAGATCCGGTGCCTACAGCAAAACGCTGTTCAGTGGCGATCAGGGCCTTACCGACAACGGCTTGAACCTGAACACCAATCCTTCCGTGGTCATCAATTACCAACTCGGGCAGCTAACGCAAAACGACGTGAGCCTTAATTTCGATGTTGATTTCGCGGCGCACAATCAACTGGGCAACAACTTGAGTGCGGTCGGTAACTACTTCAACCGCGTGCAGGACGCGGGAAGTTCCACCTCTCTGGCGGATTTGGTTTCGACCCTGGTCGGCACCGGCGACATTGCCGACTATCGCAACGTGCTGAATCAACTCTCACCGACTTTTTACGCGGCACAACAGTCCAGCTCAATTCGCACCGCGCAACAGTTTGGCCGCTCGCTAATGAGTTGTGAGTCCCAGGATGGTCGCTATCGCTACAAACGTCAGGGCTCCTGCATGTGGTTGCGCATGGATCTGCCCAGCACTCATTTTGATGCGCACGGCGATATGCCCGCCATGGACTACAGCGGCACACGCACCGCGCTGGGCGGTCAAAAAACCGAAGGCAATTGGACCCTGGGCGCTGGCTTTTCGGTGGAAGACTTTAATAGCGAAGGTTTTAACAATTATTGGAAGGGGCGGGGCGAAACTCAGCAACTTGGGGGCGTGGCTAAATATCAGCTGGATAATGTCCTGCTCACCTCGTCGCTGGTTACCGGCCGTTCCGATACCTCCATGCGGCGAGCCATGACCATTTTAAATCCGGAAATCGCAGCCAGTCGTCAGGAGCTTTCCTTTACCGCCATCACCTTTGGCTTCACCCAGCAGTTCCAAACGTCCTACCTCACTGTGCGGCCGCTATTTGAAGTCGGTGCGCTGCGAATGAGCGCACAAAGTGAAAGCGAAGCGGGTGTCGGCGCCTTGGGTCTGCAACTGGAATCCTCTACCGACAGCCACACTTGGTTCCGTCCCGGTGTTGAGCTGGGCCATGAATTCGAATTCCGCTCGGGCGCTTCCCTGCGACCCTACACACGTGCCAGTTTGGTTCACTACCTGCACGGCGAGGACTCCGAAGTGCGCGCCGGGCTGGTTGGCGCTCCCGCCAGCGTGGAAGGCATGCGCGTTACCAACGCACTCGGCCAAAACCAACGACTCATTGAAGCGGGTTTGGATTACATGGCCCTGGACGGTTTCAGTGTTCAACTGCGCTGGGAGCGGACTCTGGCCAAGCACGTTGAAACGGAACAGGCAATTGTGAAGGTTATTTATCCGTTTTAGGGAGTATGGGAGACGTGAGATGTGAGATGTTAGATGAAAGTGAATGGTGAATGGATAGGGAAGTGGGTATAGACAGTGACTGAACGCCAATATGCGGTCTAAGGCGTTTACCGATGCAAAAATATGTCATAGCATACCCCGTGCGCTCAAATGGTTAAGAGCCGGCAAATAGGGGTGTCCGTGAGAAAGCAACAAGCACTGCAACTGCTGAACGAGCATAAGCCGATCCTGGCGGAACAGTTCGGGGTTACCGATCTTGCGTTATTCGGTTCCACGGCGCGCGATTCGGCGGGCGAGCGCAGCGACGTCGACATCCTGGTATCCTTTGACGGGCCAGCGACCTCCAAGCGGTTTTTCGGCGTACAGTTTTATCTTGAAGATCTATTAAGCTGTCCGGTCGACCTGGTGACGGACAAAGCCTTGCGCCCCGAGCTTCGGCCCTACGTGGAGAAGGAAGCGATCCGTGTCGGATAGGGATAAACCGCAGCGAGAATGGCGGTTTTACGTCCAGCATTATCGAAACCTTAATAGAAGTACATTACGATGAGCTCATTAGCGCCTGGTACCAACATTTCGGCGGTTGAAATCACAAACATCTCTGCCCATGGTGTGTGGATTCTGTTCGGTCAGAAAGAGCTATTCATGTCCTATGAAGATTTTCCCTGGTTTAAGGATCAGCCGGTGAAGTCGATATTAAATGTTGAAACTCCATCCCCAAATCATTTCTATTGGCCGGACGTCGATGTTGACTTGACCGAGGAAATAATCGAAAACCCAGAGCGATTTCCGATCAAGGCCAATCCACACAAATAGCCTTCCCACACAGCACATTCATAATAAGCAAGTGGAGCTGACATGAACTCACACAAACCCCCGGGCGAAAACGCTGACATCAACCACGACCGTCGCACATTTATGCGCAAGTTCGGTGCCGTGAGTGCTATTGGCATGCTCGGTGGCGGGGCGGGTCTGTCGTTTCTCGGCAACACCCTGAACGCCGCCGAGTTTGCCAAGCCGGAAGGGCTGCTGCCCGGCGGGCAGTCGGATTCCCGTTTCCCGGCCTCCTTCGCCGAACCGGTATCCCACGGTTTGCGATTGATCACCGACTATTTTACCGCGCTCAACCGGCGCAACACCGAAGCCATCGCCAACACCCTGCATTTTCCGTTCGCCATCTACGAAGATATTGAACCGCTGGTTTACGACAATCGCCGCGATTTTCTGCGCAATCCACCCCCCACGCTCAACGGCACGGGAAACGGTGACAGCAAAATCCTGGCCGGCTCCTACGATATGCTCGAGGGCGTGAACGTGCATCTTTACTGTCCGGTGGGCGGAGTGTTCTCGCTATCGTTTACCCGTTTCACGCCGGACGGCCACAAGTTGCTGGACTGTGATAATTTATTTTCCGTCACCAACAACGATGGCCGCTGGGCCATTCAATTGGTATCCAGCATCTGGCATGAACGCGGTTACGAAAATCGCAGCTATCCCGATGCCGAGATGACCAACCGTATCGGCCGGCAGGGCTACCTGGCGGCCTTTGGTTATCGCGACGAAGCACTGCTCAACGATCGAAGCAAAGGCCGCGGCTCTTATGAACCGCCGCTACCGGTGGGAACCCGCACCACCAGCGTGTCCTTCAATTACGGCCCGCGCGATCGCACCAACAACGCCCGCAACGACGACCCCATGAAAGGCTGGGTAACGGAAGGCGTCGAAAGCCGGCTGCGCGTATCCGAAGTCAGCGAGCCCACCGGCGATTTCAACACCAACCTGGACCAATTCGTGGAACTGGCCGGCGGTACCGTGGGCCAATACGGCTACACGCGCCTCAACCCGATACAACCCTTGGTTATCCACGCCACCCACGACAAAGCCCATGTGCTGGGCGGTTACTGGCGTTTTACCCCGGATGGCGTGCTGATTTCGGAAACGCGCAGCGTCGGCATTCGTATCTGGAAGGGCGGCAACTGGGGATCGGTGGGTGGTTTGGGACAGGTGACCCACCACGACCGGTCCAATTCGAAAGACTGATTTTCATCACTATCTCACTGAATGGGAAGTGGGAAAGAGAAAGTCGCTAGTCGCTAGTTATCTCCAGGGACGGAGTGTATGCCGCTAGAATGTCGGGAACATTCGCGGCCTCTAGTCGCTAGTAAGTGAATGGGAAGTGGGAAGGGGGAAGCGCCCCGAAGCCGTCATCCTCGCGAATGCGGGGATCCATGGCGGCGGTCACAATGGATTCCCGTTTCCACGGGAATGACGTTGGCGGGAAGTGGGTGATTGAATGGGAAGTGGGATGAGAAGTGAATGGTGAATGGTGAATGGTGAATCGTGCGATTGTGCCCACTCGGCACGAAGCAGCTTTGCGCGGCTGGGTGGGTGAATAGGTAGGGAAGGGTCGGAAGTGGGTGAAAACATTTACCGATGCAAGAATATGTCATAGCATACCCCATGCGCTCAAATGTTTAAGCGCCGGCAAATAGGGGTGTCCGTGAGAAAGCAACAAGCACTGCAACTGTTGAACGAGCACAAGCCGATCCTGGCGGAACAGTTCGGGGTTACCGATCTGGCGTTATTCGGTTCCACGGCGCGCGATTCGGCGGGCGAGCGTAGCGACATCGACATCCTGGTATCCTTTGACGGGCCAGCGACCTCCAAGCGTTTTTTCGGCGTACAGTTTTATCTTGAAGACCTATTAAGCTGTCCGGTTGACCTGGTGACGGACAAAGCCTTGCGCCCCGAGCTTCGGCCCTACATTGAGAAGGAAGCGATCCGTGTGGGGTAGGGATAAACCGCGCCCCACATTCCAGACGATATCCGCGCGGCGCACCCCGATATTCCCTGGCGGACGATTATAGCTACGCGTAATCGACTAACGCACGCTTACCTCGGTATCGACGATGATACGATTTGGAGTATCATATCGGGACGATATACCCGAATTAATTACAGCGCTTGAAACAATAACAATCAACAGCCCTCGATAGCGGCATCAGCGCGTGGCTCGCAATTATTTGCGCAGATTATCTTTCGGGTTGGTATTGCTTCTGATTTCAGCCTGGCTATATCGGGCGAGACAGGTGATATGGAAAGCAAGGGTATTGTCAAAAACATTTACGACTCGATGAATAACAATGATGTCGAAGGCATGATGGCCTATCTCGCCGAGGACGTACAACTTATACCCTTCGTAGGTAGTCACCAGCTGTCATTGCCACATCGGGAAACGCTCGCACTAACTTTTTATCGCCCGTTATCAGTTTAAGGCTTAGCGATTTCGCTACGGATACGAATTCGCAGTCGTAGGCCGAGCAGCCAGACTCGTTGGCCAATGTCAGGACCGAGGTTGAGCTAACGGTATATTCATTATCGGCCAGCTGTCTTTCCGCTTGTGCCTGCATCGCCATGGCGGCACTCAGGTCTATAATGTTTTTTCTTACATAAAGTGCCAGTATATTTCGGAACTCGCTGCGCCAAAGTCGGGGGGCAATCCAGTGAGGGTCTTTATGCAGCAATGTGACGACGTCATCGGTGTGCTCGGTGGGCAGATAGAGGTACGCGATGGTGTTGGTGTCGGCTACAATCATTCTCTTCCCTGATTCCTGGCCGCATTGATTTCCTCGGCATCGACCTGGGTCGATGCCACCCGGCTTCGCAATGCGCGGGCTGTCTCGGCAAGTTCGGTGGCGGACAGTGGCGTTGGTCTTAAGGCTCTTTCGAGACAATAGATCAGTTCGCTGTTAACACTTCTGTGATGCGCGTTAGCGGCCTGTTTCAGCTGCTCGTAAAGGTCGTCAGGTATATTCTTGAATGTTACGGAGGCCATGGGAAAACACCTTTTGGTTGCGATATGGTTGCATTATGGTTTCCCCCAAGAGTGGCTGTCAAGCGCCAAGCGCAGGAATGCAGGTGCCTCGGCCTTCACGGAACGCGCCAAGGTTGCGCTCGAATGCGGGGCCGCCCGCGAACGCACAAATGCACATAGTGCATGACCGAATGGATTAAAAGGAGGCTTGGCTACCATGGGCTGAAGATTGGTCGAACGACAACGCCGCCGAATGATCAATGGTCTTATTGCGGAAATTTCCGTATCGTGGGCCTCAATTTCCGATATGCCTGGAGAGGCTGTGCGCGCCTCTAACGATAAACGGGTAAAAGGTTAGCCCCGTTTCAAGGGAGGAAATGGATGAGTCAAAAGCAGAGTGTTGATTACCAAGCTGTTACCGCGCAGCAAAAAGAGACTTGGGGCACAGGCGATTTTCACGAGATCGCGCGGCAGAACGTCGTCATGGCCGAAGCTCTCTGCGCTGCGGTGGATCCCCACGGCGGCAATCGTGTGCTGGACATTGCCTGCGGGAGTGGGACCGCGGCACTGGTTGCCGCACGGAGGTACTGCGAAGTTATCGGCATTGATTACGTTCCGGCGCTGATTGAACGCGCCAAGCGGCGAGCTGCCGCCGACGGGTTCGACGTGGACTTCCGCGTGGCCGACGCGCAGGCACTACCGTTTCCGGATGCAAGCTTTGATGTAGTGCTATCCGTCTACGGCGTGCAGTTCGCCCCGGACCAGGAGCGAGCAGCTTCGGAGATGCTGCGGGTCTGCCGCCCGGGCGGTAGGATCGGCCTGGCCACACCAATCCCGAAAGGCTGGAGCGGAGACTTCTTCGCCACTAATGCGAAGTACATGCCCCCGCCGCCCGGCATCAATCCGCCACTGCGTTGGGGTACCGAAGCCGGCCTCGACGAATTAATCAGTACCGGCACAAGCTCCATTGACAGCGAGGAGCGTACGGCCTTGCAGTATTATCGATCCGTTGATCACGCCGTCGACGTATTTCTCAACTATTTCGGCCCTTCCATTCGGGCGTCCTGTGCGTCCAGTGAGAAAGCGCGCGAAAGCTTCCGCAGCGAACTGCATGCGGTATTCAGCCGCTATAATCGCGCGACGGACGGCACGGCGGTTGTTGAGAACCGCTACCTCTTGACCGTAGCCACCCGTGCGTAGAGGTTCAAAAGGAGTGCTTCTGAAGCATTGCCCCAGATGGACCGCTCGACACGGTGCTGCACCTGACGGCGCTACGCACCCCAGCTGATCACCAAGACGTTATAAGGAAAAAAATATGGACGCTTTTAGTATCTTCGGTTTGCTGGGCTTTATTTTTGGCTTGGCAGCTCTTGTGAAAGTGGGAAAGTTGGAGAAACAGTTGAAGGAACTCAAGGTTTTGGATCAAGAACCAAAATCAGAGTAGAGACGAAGAATTTCTTTGAAACAATACAAGTGGATCCTGCTGTAACGATGTATGGCTTCGACAAGCTCACCGTGCTCTATTACGCGCAGGCGGCGGCATCACGCAAACCTATCGCCGGTTTCGATTATTCCATCGAAGACATGGCAAAGTTCGGGATCACCAATGTGAAGGCAGTGGATGGCGAATGGGATTGGCGAAGCCATAATGATACATTCAACGTTATCCGCGTTCCTGTCGATAGGTAGCCGTGGGTTCGACAAGATATCGCGACCAAGCCTGACTCACCGAAAAGTTTCGCTTGTTCTCCCCGGTCACTCTCTGTTTATAATGGCGCTTGATTACTATTAACAATAACAACTAACGAGCGTTGATTGTCCGTGCACTCTGGTCGTGTACTAGCTGGCGCGTTATTCGTCTTTTGATGATCTCGTTATCGGCAGGCGCCAGATTGCCATGGACAAGTTCGATCGCTTTCAAACCGTTCACCGCATCTTCACCTCGCACCGCCGCCCGGTGCCCATGGCCAGATTTGTTGAACGCCTGGAGTGCAGCCCCAAACCCGTAAAACGCACCTTCGAGCAAATGCGCGACCGGCTGTATGCGCCCATCGAATATTGTCAGGAAGCCAACGGTTGGCACTATGTCCACCAACCCGGTGAGCTGTTTGAGCTTCCCGGCCTGTGGCTCACGGCGGAGGAACTGCAATCCCTGGTCCTGTTGCTCCACGTGCTGGAAGGTTTCGGCAATGGATTGCTGAACGAAGAGCTAACCGTCATGGAGCGGCAGATACATCGCCTGCTGGAAGCCCGCGATATTTCCCCGCACGAGTTTTCCCGCCGCATCAAAGTACTGCCCCTGGCCAACAAGACCATCGCCAACAAAACCTTCGCCGACGTGGGCGAAGCCATACTGACCCGCAAGCAACTCGCCATTCGCTACAAGGATTACCAGCAACGCCAAAGCAAACGCACCATCAGCCCCCAAACCCTCATCTACTACCGAGAAAACTGGTACCTGGATGCCTGGTGCCATTTGCGCAAGGGCCTGCGCACCTTCTCCCTGTCCCGCATCATCGCCCTGCAAAAGCTGGACACGAAGGCAACTACCGTTACAGAAGAAGAACTTAGCGAGCACTTCTCATCCAGTTTCGGGCTCTTTGCCGGCAAGGCCAAACACATGGCGAAGTTGCGTTTTCTCCCCGCCATAGCCCGGGAAATTGCCGCCCAGCGCTGGCATCCCGACCAGGAAGGCACCTGGGAAGGGGAGGACTACCGACTTTCCATTCCCTACAGCGATGATCGTGAACTGGTGGGGGATATTCTCAGGCACATGCCCAACGTGGTGGTGGAAGGGCCGGCGGACCTGCGGAAGAACGTGGTAAATCAGCTGAGGGGTGGGTTGGAGGTTAATCAGTCGGCAGTCGACAGTTCACAGTCGACAGGATAGAGAGGGATAGCTGGATACTTGGCCAGGACCGCCCACATAACCAAAAGGATAGCTGCAAGTAAGACGAAACCATGAAGCAACTACTTATGGTCGTTATGGGCTTTTACGTATTCGCGCAAGAGTTCATTGATTTGGGTTTGGTACCCGGGGCCCTTGTGTTTAAACCATTCCAGCACATCTTCATCGATGCGCAACGTTATCTGCTTCTTCCTGGCAGTTGGTTTTAAACCTTTGCGTACGATGGATTTGGCAAATTGTTCCGGGGTAATTTCTGGAATGTCGGAGAGATCAATATCGTCGTCAGACATGGCATCCACCCGCTCCCAGTCAGTTTTTGAGGCGGGGGAAGGGCGAGTTTTGGAGGTATATTTCTTGTTCATTACGCGTGGCTTTCCGAATCGAAATTATCCGAATCACATCCTCGGTTTCTGTACGGGGAAGTCAATGTCGAGGGTTTCGGCGATCCGCGCCAGACGTCTATCGCGTGTCCATAATCGAGTATCGCCAGTGAGCAGACAGGAAGCCAACAAGTGCAAATCAACATAGCCAATGCCCTTGCCCATCAATTGGTGAGATTCCAGCAAATGCAATGCCTCGTGGTGGCTCGCCTCCGTCGATTTGGGAAGGTTCTGCCAAAGTATTTGCAACTGTTCCCGGTTCTGCAAATGGCCGCAGGCCAGTTCGCCAATAATCATAGGGTGCATGCAAACCAATCCATCGGTAAGCAACTGCGCAAGCCGCTCATCGCGGCTGCGCAGATGATCCACCCAAACCGAAGTGTCAACCAGTACCGTCATTTAGCGGGCGCTGAGCGGCGGCGCGGCGTTGGTTTAATCCCAGGCTCGGAACCGCCCAGCTTTGCCAGCCGACGCGCACTTTCACGCTCAATAAGCGCTTCAAGGCTTTCGCGCAGCAGCACGGATTTTTCCTGCACGCCGGTCAGCTCAACGGCTTTAGCAAATAATTCGTCGTCAATAGTGAGTGTGGTACGCATGAAGCAGTCCTCCGAGCACCAAAATTCGCATCAGTATATGCCGGAATTGATGTTTCCACCAGTCTGCAACGCAAGCAAATTGAAAACAAAATGAGTATGTTGGTCACACTTGTCTACCAATGCGAGAGGTGGAGGTAATCAGTCGGCAGTCGAGAGTTCACAGTCGACAGAATAGGGCCGGATAGCTGGATATTTGGCCAGGACAAGTTTTCGTGCACGGGTGGTGTAGCATCCAACAACCTGACGAATGGACAGCGAAATGGATAATGCAATGAAAAAGCGCAGCTTTCTACGCGGGCTAATGGGGCTGACCGCATCGGCGCCCCTGGCCGCCGTGGGTAAATCGGCCGGATTGCAGCTACCTACCGCCAATCCGGTTCGCCGTATCCATTTGCAAAAATCGCCCATCGCCGGCTTTCAATACTACGCGGGCGAAGACGTCTGGCCGCAACTGGCCTACCGCCAGCCGGTGCAACTCATTCGCGATCTCGATAACCGCCACGACCGGCGCGCCGTTAAAGTGTTGTGGGGCAATCACATGCTGGGCTACCTACCACGCAAGGAAAACACCGCCGTTGCCAACCTGTTGGACAGAGGCGAAACCTTGTCCGCCAGAATTATTCGCCTGCATGACGTGGCGGCGCCCTGGGAGCGGGTGGAGATAGCAATTGAACTGGTGGATAGTGGCGAGGCGCCGGTGTTTCAGTATCCGATGCGGTCGGGATGTGAGCTTCGCTTGGATGGGGATAGGGAAAAGTACACTGTTTGAGGGATGAGCAACTGGATATATATGGAGGACACCGGGTGGTTAAACCAAGGGCTAACATGATGGATAGCACATGCTACGGCGGGGAGACCTAATCGTGGAGCAGTTCTACGCACATTCCACGGAACGGGCCGACAAGAGCGATTGGCAAACCCTAAAGGACCATCTAATTGCAGTCGGTGAACTCGCCGCCAGCAAAGCCAGTGTCTTTGGTGGTGAGGAGATGGCTCGTGTTGCGGGCCTATTGCACGATTTGGGCAAATACACTGACGAGTTTCAGCGCCGAATCCGCGGAGAAGGTGTGAGGGTTGACCATGCTACCTGGGGCGCAAAGATTGCCAGCGAAAAATATGGCCCTGTAGGCCAGCTTATGGCCTACGGCATAGCAGGGCACCACGCGGGTCTCGCCAACGGCAGAGATAATGGCAAGAGGACCAGTCTAAATAACCGGATGAAGAATGACTTACCAAATCTGCTCGATCACTGGCGAACAGAAATATTGCTTCCCGATATCATTAATCCCCCCGTATGTTTCAAAACCCGTCCCGATAATATGCATTTTCAGCTCGCGTTCTATGCCCGCATGCTGTTTTCATGTTTGGTGGATGGTGATTTCCTCGATACGGAAAATTTTTACCGTTTAACCGAAAAGACGAAACCCGAGCGAATCGTCGATTACCCGAGCCTTAAAGCACTGCGAAAACGGCTGGATGCACATTTCCGCAGTTTTCAATCTAAGTCCAAGGTAGATTCTATTCGGGGCGAGGTGTTGAACCATGTTCGGAGCAGGGCCCAGGAAGATACGGGACTATTTTCCTTAAATGTGCCAACTGGAGGCGGGAAGACGCTGACTTCCCTGGCATTCGCCTTGGATCACGCTATTCACCATGGATTGAGGCGAATCATATACGTAATTCCCTTTACCAGCATTGTTGAGCAGAACGCAGCAGTGTTCAGGCAGGCGCTCGGCGACCTTGGAGACGAAGCAGTTCTCGAGCACCATAGCGCTTTCATCGACAACCCCGAGGAGTCGCGAGAAGCAAAGGACAAACTCAGATTGGCGATGGAAAACTGGGAACCCCCGATCATTGTTACCACGGCTGTCCAGTTCTTTGAAAGCTTGTTTGCATCGCGCCCATCGCGGTGTCGGAAGTTGCATAACGTTGCGGGCAGCGTGGTAATCCTGGACGAAGCACAGACGCTACCGCTAAAGCTGCTGCGCCCTTGCATGGCGGCGATGGATGAGTTGGCGCTGAATTATCAGTCCAGCTTGGTGCTTTGTACGGCTACCCAGCCAGCGCTGCGCGTAGAGGATGAATTCAAGCGAGGCTTGAAAAATGTCAGGGAGCTCGCGCCGTTTCCTCAAAGGTTACAAGATGACCTGCAACGGGTAAAGATAAGTTACATTGGCAGCCAGACAGATGAACAATTAGCGGTTGAAATGGCTGGCTGCGAGCAGGTGCTCTGTATTGTTAATAATCGCCGGCATGCCCGAGCACTTTTCGAGTCGATCTCCCGCCTGCCTGGTGCCCGCCACCTTACTACCCTTATGTGTGCCAAGCACCGCAGCGAGGAACTCGCCCAGATTCGCGATATGCTCAATGCCGATGAGCCCTGCCGGCTCGTTTCTACTTCACTGATTGAAGCTGGTGTTGATATTGATTTTCCCAGAGTGCTACGCGCCGAAGCGGGCTTGGATTCAGTAGCTCAGGCGGCTGGCCGGTGCAATCGAGAAGGGCAAAACCCAGTAGATTCCAGCCTAGTCAAAGTATTTGAGGTGGGCAGTGATTGGTCCACGCCGCCAGAGTTGGAACAGTATGCTCAATCCGCCCGCGCGATTCTGAGGCAGTATGGTGAAAATGCACTGTCACTTGAAGCAATTCGTGCGTATTTCCAAGAGCTGTATTGGCAGAAAGGCGACCAGACGCTTGATACTTACAATCTTTTAGGCTTAGTGGAAGCGGGTCGGCAGGACAACATCCCTTTTGAGCTGTTGGATGAGAAATTTCGCATGATCGAATCCGCAATGGTGCCAGTAATCATACCTTTTGACGGGGATGCCCGAAACGCGCTGGAAAGGCTTCGATACACCGAACGCTGTGGTGCTATCGCGCGTCAGCTTCAACCCTATTTGGTACAGATTCCGGATAGGGCGCTTAAGGAGTTGGCGAACGTAGGTGCGGTTCAACCCGTCCAGCCGGATCGATTTGGCGACCAGTTCATGGAGCTGGTGAACATGGACCTTTACGACAAACGCTATGGCCTAAGTTGGAGTGATTCGTATTACGTGAATCCGAAACATGCGGTTATATGAGCTATCTAGCATTATGTCGCTCTCACTGGGCGTGGATCTATGGAGGAAATATCGTGAGTTATGGAATCAGGTTATTGATTTGGGGGGAGCGAGCCTGTTTCACCAGACCGGAGATGAAAATAGAGCGTGTGAGCTACGACGTCATCACGCCATCCGCTGCGCGGGGGATTTTGGAAGCAATTCACTGGAAACCTGCCATTCGTTGGGTGGTGGATAGCGTGGTGGTGTTGAAGCCAATACGCTTCGAGTCCATTCGGCGGAACGAGGTCGCAGGAAAGCTCGCAGCAGGTAGCGTGGCACGTGCCATGAAAAGTGGTGCGGTAGAGGGACTCTCAACTTATGTGGATGAGGATAGGCAGCAGCGTGCCGCAACGGTACTTCGCGATGTGGCCTACGTGATCCGCGCTCATTTCGAGCTGACGGAGCGAGCGGGCACAGAAGACTCGGTGGGCAAGCATCTGGATATCTTCAATCGTCGCGCAAGACGAGGTCAATGCTTTCATGCGCCATGCTTGGGAGTCCGCGAATTTCCGGCTCATTTTCAGTTGGTTGAAGACGATAGTTCCGACTTACACGTCGACGATACGCTGGCCGGCGAGCGCGACCTTGGGTACATGCTGCACGACATCGACTATTCCGACAACATGACCCCGCGTTTTTTTCGTGCCCTAATGAAAGATGGCGTCATCGAAGTTCCCGGCTTGGAAGGCGAAGAGGTGAAATCGTGATACTTACAGCCTTAAACGACTACTATGATCGACTTGTTGAGCAGGATGCCGAAGGCATTGCGCCTTATGGGTATAGCTACGAGCAAATCAGCTATGCCCTTGTCATTTCAAAGAGTGGCGAACTAGTCGACGTCCAGGATGTTCGTGATCTATCCGGTAAAAAGCCGAGACCTGGTCGCTTATGCGTACCTCAGCCTCCCAAAAGGTCTGTCAACGTTGAACCGTGTTTTCTCTGGGATAAGACGGCGTACGTCCTTGGTGTAACTGCAAAAACGGATGAGAGATCCCTTGACCGCGCTTTGATTACTCATAAGGCCTTCAGAGACACACACAAGGATCTCTTGAGTAAGGAAGACGACCCCGCAATCGTCGCTTTCCTCGCCTTTTTGGATAAATGGCAACCAGAAGACTTTGGTTCGTCTCCAAAAATAAACGACGATATCCTTGACACAAACGTAGTATTCCGCCTGGACGGAGATAAAAGCTATATCCATGAAAAATCAGCAGCCAGACTATTGCGGGGCAGGATAGCGGAGGCGACCGGTACCGCTGAGATACAGTGTTTGGTTAGCGGGAATAGGGGGGCGTTGGCCCTTACTCACGCATCCATCAAAGGAGTCAATGGTGCACAGAGCGCTGGGGCTTCCATTGTATCTTTCAACCTCGATTCATCTACCTCGTACCTAAAAAGCCAAGGCGACAATGCGCCAATATCGGAAGAGTCAGCCTTTGCATACACCACGGCCCTCAATTACCTACTTCGCCGAGAGGAACACAACCGACAGCGCATCCAGATCGGAGATGCCACCGTCGTATTTTGGGCCGAGGCCGACTCCAGGAAAAAGTCCGAGCTCGCTGAATCCCTCTTTGCGAATCTATTGTCGCCTCCAGCGGTTGACGATGAGTCTGAAGCCGGCAAGTTGCGTTCGGTGCTGGAGGCAGTTGCGCAGGGCAGGGCGTTGCAGGAGATCGATCCAGAACTGGACCCTGCAACAAGGATATATATTCTCGGGTTGTCTCCCAATGCCTCAAGATTATCCATCCGCTTTTGGGAACAGGGTTCTATTCAACAGTTTGCTGAAAAGCTGGCGGAACACTTCGGTGATCTGTGGCTGGAACCTTCGCCGTGGAGCAGGGAACCCGGTATCTGGCGTTTACTGCTTGAAACTGTTCCGCATCGCGAGGGAAGCAGACCAAAGGCTGATGATATTCATCCCTTGTTGGCGGGTGAGCTAACGCGCTCCATTCTAACAGGCTCTCGCTACCCGCGTAGCTTGCTGTCCAATTTAATCATGCGAATGCGCGCTGATGGCGATTTGTCGTCATTACGCGCGGCGCTGTGTAAGGCTGTCCTAGCGCGCGATCTGCGTAAGGGCGTTAAAGGAAACCTACAGGAGGTACCTGTGAGCTTAGACATCGACAATACAGAACCGGGATATTTACTGGGGCGCATGTTTTCGGTCCTGGAAAATATACAAAAGTCCGCATTGGGCAAGGAACTGAATGCCACTATCAGGGACCGCTATTATGGGTCAGCTTCCGCGACTCCGGCTACGGTATTCCCAGTGTTAATCAGAAATACGCAGCACCACCTTAGTCGATTGCGTAAAGACAAACCGGGCCTAGCCGTAAACCTTGAAAAGGACCTGGGGGAAATTGTAGGTAAGCTGGGCCCAGAGTTTCCGCGCAGCCTGCGTATCGAATCCCAAGGGCACTTCGCTATTGGCTACTATCACCAGACTCAGTCGCGCTATGCCAAAAAAGAACTCGTACAAGAAGGAGAAGAAGCATGACCATAAGTAACCGCTATGAATTTGTCTATCTGTTCGATGTCACTAACGGAAATCCTAACGGCGACCCCGATGCCGGCAACCTGCCACGCCTTGACCCGGAAACTAATCAAGGGCTGGTAACCGACGTATGTCTTAAGCGAAAAATCCGAAACTACGTTCTCCTGGAGAAGGAAGGTGAGTCAGGATATGGCATTTACATGCAGGAAAAATCGGTCTTAAACAATCAACACAAAAAAGCTTGGCAAGCACTTGAGATCGCGCCAGACAAGAAAGACGAATACAAAAAGCTACCCAAAGACGAAGCCAAAGCTAAAGAGCTCACGGCTTGGATGTGCAAAAACTTCTTTGATGTTAGAGCGTTTGGTGCGGTAATGACAACCGAGGTGAACGCCGGACAAGTACGTGGGCCAATTCAACTTGCGTTTGCCAGCTCCATAGATCCGGTTGTTCCCATGGAAATATCCATTACTCGAATGGCTGTGACCAACGAGCGGGATCTGGAGAAGGAGCGGACTATGGGTCGCAAACATATTGTTCCCTATGGGCTGTATCGCGCTCACGGCTTCGTATCCGCGAAGCTTGGCGAGCAGACGGGCTTTGCTGAAGGCGATCTTCAGCTACTGTGGCGAGCATTGATTAACATGTTCGAACATGACCGATCGGCAGCGCGGGGCGAGATGGCAGCCCGCAAGCTCATCGTATTTAAGCATGAGAATGCCATGGGCAATGCGCCTTCCCATGTCTTGTTCGACAGCGTGAAGGTCAGTCGCCTCGAAGGTCAACCGGACACGCCGGCGCGGAGCTTTGGTGACTATAAAGTAGAGGTCGATGCAGAGTCGATTCCACAAGGAGTCAGTGTCGAAGAGCTCTTATAGCTGGTTCAATGGACGAATACATAGCAATCTCCGCTCTCCAACACTACGCCTACTGCCCCCGGCAGTTTGCGCTAATCCATGTGGAGCAGGTGTGGGCGGAGAACCGTTATACAGCGGAAGGCCGTATTCTACACGAACGGGTGGATTCCGGCGCGGCGGAGCAGCGGCGGGGCACTCGCTACGAACGCGGTGTTTTGCTGCGGTCCGAGGTGTATGGACTGACGGGAAAAATGGACCTGCTCGAAGTTGAGTCCGGCGATCCTCCTCGTTATTTTCCAGTGGAGTATAAGCGCGGCAAGCCGAAAGTGGAGGACTGGGATCGCATTCAAGTGTGTGCCCAGGCGCTGTGCATCGAGGAGATGCGCAACACAGAAGTCACCGAAGGCGCGATCTGGTATTGGGAGGTGCGCAGGCGTGAGCCGGTACCGATTGACGCCGCTCTGAGAGAAGCCACCAAAACCGCCATTTCGCGTGCCCACGAGGTAATGGGTTCCGGGAAAACGCCACCGCCAACCGATAACAAAAAACGCTGCAAGGCATGTTCGCTATTCGATTTGTGCGAGCCCGATACCTTTCGCCGTGACCATTCCAAGCGGTACGTCGCCGAGATCTTCAACGATGAAGAAACTTCTTAATTCCTTGTACATTACCCGGCAGGAAAGCTATCTGCACAAGGAGCGCGAGACAATTGTCGTCAAGCACGGCGGTGAAAAACTCGGGCAGTTCCCTGCATTGACGGTGAATAATATCCTATGTTTTGGCCAAGTGTCCGTGTCTCCCTTCCTGATGGGCTATTGCGCCGAGCAGGGCGTCGGCCTTGCGTTTTACACCGAGTACGGTCGTTTCCTGGCCCGAGTACACGGCAAGCAAAGCGGCAATGTGCTGTTGCGACGAGCGCAGTACCGCTGGGCGGACGACCCTGAAAAGAGTTTGAGCATCGCGCGTTTGGTGATTGGAGCAAAGATAGCCAATTCGCGGTCCGTACTGATGCGGGAGGTCAGGAACCACGGTCCCAATCCCGGATTGAAGGAGGCTGCGGAGCGGTTGTCGGTCAGTTTGCGCCGTTGCCGGGATGCCAAAAACCTGGACGAGGCGAGGGGAATAGAAGGGGATGCCGCCAGTTGCTACTTCTCGGTATTCAATGAGCTGCTCAGAGGGTCGGGCTTTGCGTTTTCCGGCCGGGTCCGCAGGCCGCCCACCGATCCCGTCAATGCCTTGCTGTCGTTTGCCTATTCGCTGATAACCCATGAATGCGCCTCGGCCCTTGCCGGTGTCGGGCTGGACCCGTACGTGGGTTTTCTGCATAGGGACAGGCCGGGTAGGTCCAGCCTCGCCCTCGATCTGCTGGAGGAGTTCAGGGCCTCTTGGGCGGATCGTTTTGTACTGACCCTGATCAATCGGCGCCAGACGCAACTCAACGATTTCGTCACCGAGGCCAGCGGCGCGGTGCGGCTTACGGATGATGCGCGCAAAGCGCTGTTGGTGGACTACCAAGAGCGCAAGCAGGTGGAGATCATGCACCCCTATCTCCAGGAGCAGGTTCCCATCGGAATGCTGCCTCATTGTCAGGCCATGTTGCTGGCCCGCCATATCCGTGGAGATATGGAGCACTACACGCCTTACATACTCAGGTAAACCTATGCTTGTGCTGGTCACCTATGATGTCAACGTAACCACTTCAGCGGGGCGCAAGCGGCTGCGCAACATAGCCAAGACTTGCCTTGACTATGGACTTCGTGTACAAAATTCAGTGTTTGAGTGCGATGTCGACCCTGGCCAGTTCGCGTTGCTCAAAGCCAGTCTACTGAGTATTTACGACGAGGATCTGGACAGCCTGCGCTTTTACTTTTTGGGCAAGAAAGGGCGTCGGCGAGTAGAGCACTTTGGGGCCAAAGACACCCCCGATCCCCTCAAGGACGCCATCATTCTGTAGCCCGCTATCCCTTCGTTCTCATTGATTCCCCAGGCGGTTAGCGAAATCGTAACTGCTTGTTCTTTAAAAAGATAACTGAATAGAGCTCGATCCGAGGTCGATACCCATTGCCGCTAGCCGCCGGTTAGCGCGCCGTGGGTATTTTGCTTTGATGAATCAAAGCGTTACACTTCGGAAGTCGCACCTTCACGGGTGCGTGGATTGAAACAGAAAGCTCTTGAACACCTGCCAACAGAAGTCGGGTCGCACCTTCACGGGTGCGTGGATTGAAACTTCCTCGCGAATGCCAAAATCGCGCAGCGCATCGGTCGCACCTTCACGGGTGCGTGGATTGAAACGAATGGCGCTCCAGCATTTCGCAAATGCCCGCATGTCGCACCTTCACGGGTGCGTGGATTGAAACACACGTTCTGGCGACACCGTAACACTCACAGGAAGTCGCACCTTCACGGGTGCGTGGATTGAAACGTTTTTCGCGAATACCTTGTTTCCTGCGCCCTGCTTGTCGCACCTTCACGGGTGCGTGGATTGAAACAGGGCATCGGCTGTGAAAAGCCGGCTTGCCCGAAGGTCGCACCTTCACGGGTGCGTGGATTGAAACTCCCGTCTCGTCGGTCGCTGCAATCAGGTACATGTCGCACCTTCACGGGTGCGTGGATTGAAACATCTCCAGCTACGAGGAAACCGGCTCGTACAACGGTCGCACCTTCACGGGTGCGTGGATTGAAACTCGTCGCGGCGGCGTGGGGCCATGGTTGTTGTTGGTCGCACCTTCACGGGTGCGTGGATTGAAACCCTGGTGCGCTTGGCGGTGCCCGAAGGCAGCGGCGTCGCACCTTCACGGGTGCGTGGATTGAAACCAGGGTACTGCGCTGTATCGCCTCGCGGACGCCAGTCGCACCTTCACGGGTGCGTGGATTGAAACACCCAGTCCGGCTACCAGTTGGTAAAGCGAATCATGTCGCACCTTCACGGGTGCGTGGATTGAAACAATGTGAGCGGTGACCAGGGCGGTGTCGGCCTTGGTCGCACCTTCACGGGTGCGTGGATTGAAACTAAAACGCAGCGAAAAAGTAATCGCAAAACTAGAGGTCGCACCTTCACGGGTGCGTGGATTGAAACCATATATTTTGGTTAGATCCGCGCTGACGGCCCGGTCGCACCTTCACGGGTGCGTGGATTGAAACTATTGCCCTTGCGTACTGCTTGGTGGCGATAAACGTCGCACCTTCACGGGTGCGTGGATTGAAACACTGCATCCAGCAGCTGGAAGCGAAAACCGGCCTGTCGCACCTTCACGGGTGCGTGGATTGAAACGTTGTACGCGCCAGAGACTTCCGTCCCGTGGCCGGTCGCACCTTCACGGGTGCGTGGATTGAAACCCTGGTGCGCTCAGATATGATAGCACTGCTATTTGGTCGCTCCTTCACGGGTGCGTGGATTGAAACATACATCT
>JBBDIU010000074.1:0-26690 GCA_040880205.1 Cellvibrionaceae bacterium | reverse complement strand
TTGGTTTTCAAAGCCTCAAAGGCGCGTTGCAACACACCGAAGCCGGCTTCCTCCACGTGTTCCACAATCAACTGATAATCGCCCCGGCCCTCGTACAAGCTCACCCGGCCGCGTACTACCACCTGCTTGCCCAACGCCGGTTTGAAGCCAACCAGGCTGTTGCGATTGCGAAACATGGCGCAGCGAACCTGAGCATCCTTGTCCTTGAGAGTGAAGTACCAGTGCCCGGAGGAGGGCGCGGCAAAGTTGGATATTTCGCCTTCCACCCACAACAGCGACAGATGAGTTTCCAGCAACTGACGAGCCTTGCGATTGAGTTCGCTTACGCTAAGAATGTCGCGAGTCGGCGCGGTATCAAACAGATCGTCGTTCATGGCGATTATCGGTAGTGGGAAGCAATTATCGGGAGTGGGAAGTGGGAAGTGGGGAGTGGGAAGTGGGGAGTGGGAAGTCGGTGGGGAAGCCGCGGGGTTTAGCCCGACTTCCCACTCCCCATTTACCACTTCCAATTTAACCCGACTTCCCGCGCCCCTACTCCCCATCAATGGGTCGCACCATTGTAGGCATGATTGGTGGGTAGTGGCAATTATCGGTAGTGGGAAGTGGGCCGGGTTATCGGGAGTAGGAAGTGGGGAGTGGGAAGTCGGGGGGTAAGCCGCGGAGTTTAGCTCGACTTCCCGCGGCCACATGCGATCCAATGGGTCGCGTTATTGTAGGGGGGGGAAACGGACAGCGGGAAATCGGTGGGAGGGGCACGAGTGTTTACCCCGACTTCCCACTACCCACTTCCGATTCAACTCACTTCCCATCTCTTAATGATGGTGCGCGAGACCTTCGGCGTGCTGAAGTTCTTCCGTGAGCCGCTTGGTTTCCGCCGCGCGTGCCGATGAGAAGCGGGCGATCAGCACGTACAGCGCTGGTGTGAGGTAGAGTGTGAACAGTGCGGCCATGCCCAGCCCGCCAAAAATAACCCAACCGATGGAAGAGCGCGCTTCGGCGCCGGCGCCGCTACTGAGAATCAGCGGCAATCCGCCCAGTATGGTGGAGATCATGGTCATGGACACCGGTCGCAAGCGCACGCTGGCACCGTTTTGAATGGCCGATAACACATCATAACCGCGGTCGCGCAATTGATCGGCAAATTCCACCAGCAAGATGCCGTTTTTGGCCATCAACCCGATCAGCATGACCAAGCCGATTTGTGAATAGATATTGACGGAGGTCCCACTGAGGAACAGGGCGAATATTGCCGCGGCAATTCCAAAGGGCACGATCAAGGTAACAATCAATGCACTGGTAAAACCTTCGAACTGGGCGCTGAGTACGAGAAACACCACAAGCAGCGCAATGCCGTAGGTGATGGCGACCTCGCGGGAGGTTTCCTGCAAGGCGGCGGCTTCCCCGAGCAACAGCATCGACACATTGGCGGGCAGTGTTTCCTCGGCAATAGCCCGCACTTCATCCACGGCGGATTGCAGTGGATAGCCCGGGGGAATTTCAATGTCCACCTCGATCGCGCGTCGTTGGCCGTGGCGCTCCAATTCCGCTGCCACGCCTTCTTCCTTGAGCGTTACCAGGCTGGACAAAGGTAGCAGCTTGCCATCGCGGGCGCTTACGTAAAGGTTGACGAGGTCGGAAGGATCGTTAATTTCGCCACTGCTGGACTCCAGCAAAATGGGGACAATCTCATCGTCCACGTTGAGGTCGACAATTTCGTCGCCATCAATCATCGCGCGCAGGGTTGCCGCCAGGCTGTCGAGCTCCACGCCCAAATCCGCCGCGCGACGGCGATCCACTTGCACCGACAACTGTGGCTGGCTGGGATCGTAGGAAATTTCGGGGCGGGACAGATTGGAACTGGTATCTTCGATGGCGCGGGCAAGCGCTTGGGCGGCTTCGAATATTTCCTGGTAGTCGTTGCCCAGCAGGGCTATCTCAATGCCGCCGCTATCGGCGCCGCGCAAATTGAGGCTGTTGCCGCTACCCACATTGACTCGTGCACCCGGGATTTGCTCAAGAGGTTCGCGCAGGGATTCCATAATCTCCTGCTGACTGCGTTGCCGTTGGTCCCAATCGACCAGGGGAGCGGTAATGCGGCTTCGGTTGGGGTCCCAGGCGCCTATCATGGTGAACATGGACCTTATCTCGCCGTTGTCCACCAGGGGCTGCAGAATATCTTCCACTTTTTGTGTTTGTCGTTCCATGTAGCCAATACCCACACCGTCCGGGCCATTGGCGTTGACCATAATCATGCCGCGGTCTTCCGGCGGTAGAAGTTCCCGGGTGAGGCCTTGGAAGGCGGATGCGGCCGCCGCGCCAATCACCAGGGCGACCATCAACGTCACCACCGGATGGTGCAGTACCACGGACAGGGAGCGTTCGTAAAAGCCGCGCGCGGAGTTGCCAAAGTTTGCCAGCAGGGTGCCGAGCTTGCCATGAACCTGCTTTGCCGGCAGGCGCGACGCCATGGCGGGGACCAGTGACAGGGCAACAAAACTGGAAATGCCCACGGCCACCGCCAGCACCAGGCCGAATTCCCGGAACAGGCGCCCGGCGGTGCTGGGCAGAAAGGCGATGGGCACGAATACCGACATCAGCACCACACTGGTGGTGACCACCGCAAAGAACACCTGGCGAGTGCCGAGTACCGCGGCGGCGCGGGCGCCCAAGCCCTGGGCGCGCCGGCGCTGAATGTTTTCCAGCACCACAATGGCATCGTCCACCACCAAACCGGTGGCGAGCACCAGGGCCAACAGGGTGAGAATATTAATGGAAAAACCGAACAGCCAGATGGCGGCAACCGTGCCGATCAGGGCCACCGGAATGGCCACGCTGGGCACCAGGGTGGCGCGCAGTGAACCCATGAACAACCAGATTGTGGCAATCACAATACCGATAGTAAGCGACAGCGTGATCAAAACTTCGGTAACGGATTTGCGGATAAATTCCGCATTGTCATTGGTTACCAACAGCTCCAGGTTATCAAACCGTTCATTCAGCCGGGTCACGGCGTCGCGCACATCGTTGGAGATTTGAATGGTATTGGAGCGGGCCTGTCGTACCACACCCATTCCCACGACTTGGCGGCCGTCCAAGCGGGTATAGTTGCGTGCGTCTCGCGGCGCGAAATACACAGTGGCCACATCGCCGATGCGCAAATTGTCGCGAATAATAATGTCGGCCACTTGTTGTTCCGTCGCCACCGACGCGTCGGCGCGGACGATGAGTTCCTGGTCTTCCGAGCGGAAACTGCCGGCGGGCACGTCAAAGGAGGCCTGTCGCAGTACCTGCGACATATCGCTCACGGAAATGCCGTAGCTGGTCAGTCGCATGGGATCGACCACCACGCGAAGCAGGCGATCGCGCGCGCCAAACAGCCGGACATCGGCCACCCCGTCCACCGAAATGAATTCCGGGATGATGTCCTTTTCCACGATTCGGGTTATTTCTTCCTCGAGCAGTTGGTCACTCACCACGGCCAGGTTGACGATGGGGTCGGAGTCGTCGTCGGCCTTGAGGACCCGCACCTCCTCCACCCGCTCCGGCAGGCGGCGCTGAACACGGCTGATTGCTTCACGCACATCCGAGGCGGCATTATCCAGATCCATACCGGGCTGGAATTCAATCCGGATGCGCGAGCTGTTTTCTTCCGAGGAGACGTTGATATTCGTCACGCCGGATACCCGGGCCACGGCGCCTTCCAGGATGCTTGCCACTTCGGAGTCCATGGTCTCGGGGGAAGCGCCGGGATAGCTTGCGCGGACGGTGACGATGGGACGGTCCACGTCGGGCAGTTCCCGCACTTCCACCGCCATAATGGCGGCCACGCCCGCCAGGGCGATGAGCAGGTTCAATACCAATACCAGCACCGGCCGCCGAATGCTCAGGCTGGGCAAATCGTTGCTGACTTCCTCCAGCTGATCATCGGTGGTGTTCAGCAACTCGACCTCGCTAGAGCGTTCGTTGGTGTCGGAGTGTTGATTGCTCATCAGCCCGGACCCTTATCCGAATTGGGCACCATGGCCTCGTCATCGCTCGCAATTTCCGTGCGCTCCGGGTTTACCTCGATGCCGGGGCGCATTCGTTGAATGCCTTCCACCACCACCAGATCGCCTTCGCTGAGTTCGCCATCCACCAGAACTCGACCCCGTTGTCGCTGAATAACGCTCACCGGCAGCCGGCGTGCCTCGCTTCCCACCACGGACCAGACATAGGCGCCGTCCACGCCCCATTGCAGGGCGACTTCAGGCAGCACCGGATAGTTGCTGCCAAAAATCTCCAAGGTAACCCGAAAACTTTGCCCGGGGCGCAGTCGGTCCTCGCTATTGTCGACCCGCGCGCGGGCCACAAAGGTGCGGGTGTCTGGATCGACCCGGCTACCGAGATTGACAATTTCGCCGTAGGCCGCCGGCTCGCGGCTATTCCAGGTGGCGATAGCCACCGCGTCACCGGTGCGCAGAGTATCCACCAGTATCTCCGGCACCTCGAAACTGACCAGCAACTCGCCGCGGCTGTCCAGGGTCGTAATCGCCGTGGACGGTTGAATCCGGTCGCCCGCATCCACATCGGTAATCCCCACATGGCCGGCGAATGGTGCTTTTACACTGCGGTCCTCAAGCGCAATACGCGCGCGGCCCAACTCAATGTGGGCCTCTTCGAGGGCGGTGGCCGAGGCGTCCAGGGTGGTCGGCAGGGTTGCCCCGCTTTCGGCCGAACTCACATAGCGCCGATGAAGCCGTTCCGCGTCCGCCACCCGAACCTCCGCAAGCTGGACGGCGAGCAACTCGTCGCGCTGATCCAGTTCAAGCAATACGTCGCCCTGTTCAACCGCCTGACCGGCTTCAAAGTTAACCGCAACCACTTCCCCGGACGCGGCTGGATACAGCGTTATGGATTGCGCGGCGCGGGAAGTACCCACGGCTTCCACTCGGGTGACCAGAGGGGTTTCAGTAATCGCTTCCACAATGACTCGTTGGGTCCCTTGGGGGCCATTGGAGCGTTCGGTCGGTGCATCGCTGGTACAAGCCGCCAGCGCAAGAAACAGCAGAATGAGAGGTGTTGGGATGGGGGTAGGGGATATTTTCATTGTGGGCAAGTCTTCTCGAGAAAAACTACTGATGCAATCGGGCCCGGCACAACAACTGTAGACGGGCAAGCTATATGCCAAGTATACCGTGCCTGGCGGCAGTTGCCTGGATAATGTGCGCGGTTATCGGCATTGACGCGGCGCAAAGCAGCGCGCTGAAACACGGACGCACTCGAAGATTACACCACAAATCGTGACACCGACTACAATGGTAAGGCAATGGTAAGGGACACTCGTTGGACAGGCGACAAAAGGTTAGTTCATCTGTTCATAAGTGTGCAGTGTTAATTAGTGTTTAGCAGGGAACCCCGTTGCGCGCGAACCTTATATGCTGATAGGTAGGTGGATCTGCAAACCGTTCCAATCCGAAATTAAACCTTACATTCCCGATCACCGAACCAGTCACAAGGAGATATAACAAATGCTACTCGCAAAGAAAATTCTACTGCTCGCCGCCACGCTGACCATCATGTTTAGCGCATCAGCAATCGCGCAGGAAGAGCGCAACGAATTGCAATCGGAATTTCTGATGGACTTCATCATCGACACAGCCGATCCGCAACAAATCGGCAGTCGCCGCATTGTGCCGATTACTGGCGGCCGCTTCGAAGGACCCGAATTAAATGGGAAGGTGTTGAACGTCGGTGCCGATTGGATTGAAGCGCGCGCCGATGGCACCAGTGAATTGGACGTGCGAGTAACCTTGGAAACCGACGATGGTCAATTGATATATATGTCCTATCACGGCGTGCTGAGTCGATCCGATACGGGTCTTTATTGGCGAGTCGTGCCGACATTCGAAACCGCGTCGGAGAAATACGATTACCTCAACACGATAATTGCGGTTGGTATTGGCAAGCGCATCGATGGCAAAACGGCCTACAGCATCTATCGTATTCTTTAACAGTGGCTCGGCAATGTGTTCGGGTTATTTCAACTGGGAAAAGTATTTTACCGCCGCATCATTGACCCGTGGTGCCAGCAGCAAGGTTGATAACATAGTGGGAATGGCCATTACCGCATACATTCCCACTATCAAGCCATTCACACTATCCAGCGATACCAAGGAGCCCACCACAATCAGGCTCACGTAGACAGGTGTGTAATAATGCTGCCGCTCGGCACCGAACAAAAAGCCCAGGCACTTGGCGCCGTAAAACCAAAAGGTAACGATGGTGCTGAAGCTCAATAGGGCAACCATTATTAGCAAAATGTAGATTCCACTCCGGGGCAATACCTGGGCCATGGCCTGGGCGGTGAGGGTCACGCCTTCCACTTCGCCGCCGGCCTGCCACACACCGGTTAGCAAAATGATCAGGGCGGTGCAGGTGCAAACCACCAGGGTATCAATGATCGGCCCGGTCATGGCGACGACGCCTTCGCGAATGGGCTCGTCGGTGCGCGCCGCGCCGTGGGCCATGGATTCAGTCCCGATACCGGCTTCGTTGGAGAACGCTCCCCGGCGCACACCGATCATTATCACCGAGCCGATCGCGCCACCTGCGACCGCATTGCCAGTAAACGCATCGCTTACAATCAATGCCAAAGCACCGGGTACTTCGCCAGCGTGGCGAATCAGGACGTAAACCGCCACACCCAGATAAAGGAGTACCATTGACGGCACCAGCCGGACGGTGACCTTGCCGATGCGCGTAATCTGGCCCACGATCACCAGCGTCGCCAATGCGGCTAGCACGCCGCTGGTGACGAGATCCGACCAAAAATGTGCCTCCGCTGTAGCCCATCCACTGGGGATGGCCACGGTTTCCCGAAATAGTTGCACAAACTGGTTGGCCTGGAAAACCGGCAAGGTGCCCAGCATGCCGGCGACGGCGAACAGAACCGCCAGGGGATACCAGCGCTTGCCCAGGCCTTCGCGGATCACATACATGGGCCCGCCGCGCAATACCCCGGTGGAATCCTTGCCCCGGTACATAACCGCCAGCGAAGCCGTGTAGAACTTGGTGGCCACACCCACAATGGCTGTCACCCACATCCAGAATACGGCCCCGGGTCCACCGGCACTGATGGCGATGGCGACCCCGGCGATATTGCCCAGGCCCAGGGTACCGGACAAGGCGGTTGCCAGTGCCTGGGAATGCGGTACATGACCGGGATCGCGGGGATCGTCGAACTTGCCTCGCACCAGGTCAACCGCGTGATACAGATAGCGGTAGGGACGCAGGCGCGAATAAATCATGAAAAACAGCCCGCCCCCGACAATAAGGACTACCAGCGGGGTGCTCCACATGAAGTCGGCGAAAGCGTTTAGGCCGCTTTCAATGGTATCCAGCATCGACATTGTTCTTATCGCTTGGCTAACGGCTCGGGCTTATAACTTGAGTTTATGGTTCGGGCTTATGACCCGGGCGTGCAAAGTGCTCCAGTCTACGAATTTTCGTCTCAGAAGCAAACGGCGACAGGCCCGGCGATTGACCCGGAGAATCCATTTGGCCTAGAATAGCCCGCACTAGCGCCGATTTGAGTCAGCTTGCGGGCGCGTTAAAAATGCCGCTAAAGAGATTTCCCCCCAAACCTACTTTAGCGGCTTGTCATAGCAGGCGCGTGCGAGTGGGTTTTTTTGTGCCCGCTCGCCGCGTTAGTATTAGGAAAGGAAACAGCCGACATGCCCATTCGCCTACCGGGAAATCTGCCTGCCGCCGATGTGTTGCAACGGGAAAACGTGTTCGTCATGTCCGATCAGGACGCGCAGCACCAGGATATTCGTCCACTGAAAATTTTGTTGCTTAACCTGATGCCGAAAAAAATCGAAACGGAAATTCACCTGATCCGCATGCTGTCCAATACACCCTTGCAGGTGGATTTGGAACTGATGCGCATTCATGACAAGCCTTCCAAAAATACCTCCATCGAACACATGGAAGCGTTTTACAAGGACTTCGACGGTGTAAAAGGCCATAAATACGACGGAATGATCATTACCGGCGCGCCCCTGGGCGCAATTCCCTTCGAGGAGGTGTTGTTCTGGGAGGAATTGAAACAAGTGATGGACTGGACCAAACGCAATGTTACCTCCAGCTTATTTCTTTGTTGGGCGGTACAGGCGGCCATGTATCACTATTACGGAATCGCCAAGCGGGTTTTGGCGAAAAAGGTGTCCGGAGTGTATCGCCATCATTTGGTAAAACCCCATTCCCCGATTGTGCGAGGCTTTGACGATATCTTCGAGGCGCCCCATTCCCGTTACGCGGAAGTCAGCCTGGAAGCCATTGAAGCCCACCCGGATTTGGAAGTGGTGGCGGCCTCGGAGCAGGTCGGTGCGTTCCTGGTGGTGCGCAAGGACAGCCGGCAAGTGTTTGTGATCGGACATTCGGAGTATGAGCCCCTCTGTTTGAAGGACGAATACGAGCGTGACATTCGTGCCGGTCTCAATCCCACGATTCCGGAGAATTATTTTCCCAATGACGATCCCAGTCAGCAGCCAACCATTACCTGGAAGAGTCATGGCAATCTGCTGTTTAACAATTGGCTGAATTACTACGTTTACCAGTTGACGCCTTTTGATATGGACAGGATAGGGCAGTGAACAGGTGACAGGTAACAGGGAACAGTGAACAGTGATAGTGAATGGTGAATGGTGAATAGGGATTAGGGGAACAGGGAGCGGGAGGTCGTGGTCATTGATCATTGTTCATTGAATCGGAGGTGTGTATGGATTTTGAGGAAGCGAAGTTGAATCCGAGTGCGGTGTTTGATCGACCGGCGGATGTGGTCGCTGAAGCCGGGCTTTCGCGGGAGCAAAAATTAGCGGTGCTGCGGCAGTGGGAATACGACGCGCGGGAAATGGAGGTGGCGGAAGAGGAGAATATGCGCGGTGGCGCCAACCGGGTGAAACTGGCCGACGTGCTGGCTGCGTTGGATGAAGTGGATCCCAACCGCGGTGGCGGCGATGCATCGCCTACCAAGCAGGGTGGTGAATAGGCTCGCCCAAATAAAGCCGTTTTTTAAACGACGGACCCGCGGCTAGCGGGGTGCCAAGCATACGGCCTAGCTTGGGGCCTACGGAAAAGCTATATGCCTCTGTTCAGAGACTGGTAAATGTCCAGATATAGACATCGGCCTGATAAAGTAGCATGGTCATATGTAGATATGGACAGTTATGCCTACCACAGCGTATCCACTATTTCGCTTTCTATTAAATTTTTATCGGCTGTTACGAGCTGTGCATTATGGATGATTGATGTAGCTGCGATTAATCGGTCGGCGGGATCGTTACTTATGCTGGGGCCGAAATTTGTGGAGAGCTCGGCGATTTCAGAGGAAATTTGAATAACTGAAATATTTCGAGACTGAAGAAACAAGTTGACGAAGTTAGCGGCGTTGGTATCAACTTCAATTCGGCCCTTTTTTATTAGCATAGCAATTTCCCAAATTGAAATATCGGAAACTATTAACGCATTGTGTTGGTCAGCTCGGTCAATCGCTTTCGATGCTTTAGCACTAAGTTGGCCTTGGTCGAGAGCATCCCAAACGATTGCGCAGGTGTCTAATAAGATCATGAAGCTGCATCCCAATCTACCTTTATTGGACTCGTTACGTCATGAATCTTCGCGGTAGCGGCGAGCCCGGCCAACTGGCTTCTAGCGGTTTCCCGCAACTGTATTGGAGGTGATATAGTCGCTAGAACTCTACCATTGGTTGTCACGATAATTTGTTGGCCTGCGCTAGCTTTTTCCAAATATTTCAATAAGTTAGCTCTAAAATCGCTAATATTGACAGTCTCCACGGGGCTCACCATATGGCTTGTACAAACAATTTGTACAACTTTAAAGCAAAAGGCATAACAAAGCAAACCACAGCAACCCGCCAGAGGCATGGGCCTTATAAAGCAGGCCTAGACAGATACAAGGCTGTTCACATTTAAGGACAATCGTTCGTCGTCTACGATAGGTCTCAGAGCAGAATGGGTGATGCAATGACAATACGTGACGCGGGCCCCGGAGATCGTGCCGCAATTCTTGAGATTGACCCTGTCGCGCAAACAGACCGCGACCGCGTGAAGTTCATTGAGCGAGTTCTCGAGTCGGCACTCTGTCTCGTCGCCGAAGATGGTTCGGGGATTCTTGGATATGGCGTTCTCGAGTACACATTCTTCGAGAACGGTTTCATATCGATGGTCTACGTTTCTGACAGTGCGAGACGAAAAGGTGTCGGTACCTCTTTGATGAAAGAACTGGCGTCGCGCTGTGAAACGCTAAAGCTCTTCACGTCAACGAATGAGTCCAATTCAGGCATGCAGGGATTACTCGAAAAGCTGGGTTATGCTCGCAGCGGGACTATTGAGAATCTCGACCCAGGTGATCCCGAGCTCGTGTATTTCCAGGAGCTAGGAAGCGAGACTGCCTAACAAATTTAGCCAGGCGACGCTAAAAAGCGCGCGCATACAAAGGCGTTAGCGATTGCAACGCACTACCCAAAAGAATGCAGATGCAAGGTCTATGGGTTGCCAACATGTATCTTGAATCCGTCAATCTATTGCAAATAGTGTTTCTGTTTCTGACGCTGTTCGGTTTGCTGCTGCTGCGCAGAGTCGACAGGTTCAGTTCGCTAAGTCTGCTGCTCTGCCTTCAAGCTGCTCTAATGCTGTTCAATTTCATGGAAGAAACCGGCATTACCAGTCGTTATTACCTGTTCACTCCAGTACTTACGCTGGGCTTCGGCCCTGCCATTTTTCTTTTTGTCAGACAGTTGACCTACGGGGAATTTCCACCGAATCGTAGTCTTGCGCTGCATTTTTTACCCATGGTATTGGCGTTCCCTGTCACCTATTGGCCACAGCTGGTGATTGCTCTGGGCAGTGCCAGTCAAGCGTGCTACCTGGTTGCAGCGGTACTGCTGGTTAGAAATTATCACCGAGCGTCCTATGCAAGCCGTGCCGATGCCCCGCAGTTGCGCTTGGATTGGCTCAGTATATTGCTGGTCATATTGGTTGCATTGATGCTGCAGGACCTGCTGCGACTCAATCTTCAGCCGTACGCACCTTTGGGTTTACTGCAACACTGGTATTTTGCAAACACGGCAATCTACTTTGTGCTGACCGCTTACCTGATTCTGAAAGCCGTACATCAGCCCGAGCTGTACGAGGGGCTGGCAGCTGCAAATAAATTGCAGCTCGATCTCTCGCCGCCCAAAACAGATACCAAGAGCATTGACGCTGAGGCTGCCACCATATTCACGCAACTGGATAACCAAATTCGATCACAGGCGCTTTTCAAACAGACCCGTCTCAGTCTGCGCGATCTGGCAATGATTACCGGTCTGCAGGAAAAGACTATCTCTTGGGCTATAAATTTGGGGGCCAGGAAGAGTTTTTCCGACTATATCAATAGGCTACGAGTTGAGGCTTTTTGTCAGGCACTCGGCCAACAAGACTGCCCCAGAAGCCTGCTCGATCTGGCCATGGACGTGGGCTTTGGTGCCAAATCCACATTCAATAGCGCATTTAAGAAGGAAACGGGTCTCACTCCCAGCCAATACCTACGACGCCAGAATGCTCCCGAGCCCACCTGAGCAAGTACAGATTCCAGATTCCGGACGCCATACTCCTTTGCGATCGCCTATAAATGGTGTTTTCAGGAGGAGTTACCATGAACAATAAATCCCCATGGCGTGCAATTGGAATTCACCTTTGTACTTTATGTTGGACCCTGGCCGTTGGTTTATCGACCGCCTGCGCTCAGGATGCCAGTCTGGCGGAGCAGTGGGCAATGGATATCGACGCGCTACAGCGAGAGCTGGAGTCACGTCACATAGACCTTTACCACAGCATAGGCAGAGTTGAGCTGACCGAACAGCTGGATGCCATAAAGCGCCAGCTGCCCGATCTTACACAAGCGCAAATCATGGTGGCCCTGATGCGCACCATCCAGCAGATCGGCGATGGTCACACACAGTTCAGCTATTGGGGCGCTCCTCGCCATCGCTATCCCCTACGGTTGCGGCTTTTCGGCAATGATCTCAGGGTTATCGGAACTGACAGAGATAACCACGACTTGCTGGGTATGGGCTTGCATAGGATAGACGAAACTTCATTGCCAGAAATTATCGAGCAACTTAAACCTGTGTTGATGGGGGTGGAGAATGCCTATTCGGAACGCTATCAAATCGCCGCCACTCTGCCCGTTTCCGAAGTCCTAACCGGCCTGGGCATAACCGCAAGCATGAACACGGCTGAGTTTGTTTTTATGGATGACGAGAACAAGTTTCACCCCCGCTCGTTAACCAGCCTCCCGGCTGATATTGCTCTTGCTGCTCTCAGCGAGATCATTGAACCTGAGCTGCCAACGGGCTTTGCACAGAACCGTCTCTCTTTGGATGGCCTCATGCTCTATCTCGACACCGGGCAGTCAACCGCGTATATCCGCTTTGATCGTTACCCCGCATACAATCAAATGGAGCGTTTTGCTAAATCGCTAAAGAATGAGTTTTCCAATCACGACATTCGACGTGTGATCATCGACTTCCGCAATAACGGGGGCGGCGATTTTTTTGTCGGTTTGGCATTGGCCTGGGGGCTTATTCTGATTGATGATCTGGATTGGAAAAACGGCATCTATGTACTCACAGGCCCCAATACCTTTTCCGCAGCCATGAGTAACAGTGCGCAATTCAGACAAATCCTTAATGCGCGCCTAGTTGGAGAGCCCACTGGCGCCAACCCGGCGGGATACCAAGACGCAGACACATTCCGACTACCCCACTCTGACTGGACAGTGATGTATTCCAAGCGTCTGTATCGCTTTCAGGAGACAAACACTGCCGGTGTGCAGCCCGATGTATTGATTGCGCAAGAATGGGAGCAATTTAAGGATAGGGTAGATAACCAACTTCAGTGGATTCTGCGAGAGCTTGATGATACACCGGACATCTAAAAGTATCGCGGCATGACTATGCGGCTTGCGGTTGCTTGTAAGGAAATTACCCACGGTCAGCTTTGAGCAAAGAATTTACTCTCTCACGGTTTGAGTATATAAAGGATGGCTTGACGCCATGAGAGATTTCCCTTCCTGGTTAGTTGAGTTCCTGGATCGTCAAACGCCAGTGATTTTGGATGGAAGGCGCTAACAATGCAATGCACGCGACAAGCGCGTGATTGCGGCGCTAGCGCTACTACGTCTTGCGACTTTCTTTAACGTCATCGGAAAGCCAAACTTTGATTAACGACTGATATGGCATATCGCGTTTGTTGGCTTCGATTTTTATATTGTCCAACAAGCTTTCAGGGAGTCGCAGTGAAATGGTCCTGGTGGACGGCTTAAGATTCGGCATCGAAACGGCTTCAGCTTTCTTCCAGTCAACGAAATCGCTGGAATCATGCTTTTCCCAAAAAGCACGTTCTTCAGCTTCGGTCTTAAAGTTCGGTATCTTTTTAGCTTTGCTCATAAACAGCTCTCTCTTTTCGGTGCATGTCGCGAGCCGAAATAATGCGAATCAACGTATTCTCCGAGCGCAAGGTAAAGGTAATATGCAAGAGTCGGGCACTATCAGTTTTGCCCAGCCCATGGTAGCGGGATTCCGTCTGGCTGTGCTTGCCATCCTCCAACACCAGGAGAGGCTGATTGAAAAACACCTGCTCGGCCTCGAATCGGCTAACCTCATGTTTTTCAAAGCTTTTCCTGTGGTTTCCAGCGTCCCAGTCGAAGCCGGTTATTTGCGCCCAATCAATCATGGGCGTATATTACCAGCATATACATTGAAAGCAAGGCTCAAAAGTGCTAGCAAGACGCGCCAATTCGCCCGCCCATGCGGGCCGGACGCTCGCAAGCTCGCGCCGTTGCGGTTTGCGTTACGTGTAAGGAGTAGCAATGAGCGCTTGTCTTCTATTTGATTGTGATGGAACGCTTGTAGACAGCGAGCGCCTTTGCAGTATAGGCCTTGTCAGGAAGTTCCAGGAGCTAGCTACGTCGCGGAATTACCGGGAGAAAATTATGATCAGACTCTATGAGCTAGCACTGATAGCGGTACTAGCAGGCTGGGCCGGAACTGCATACGCGTCACCTGTGAAGGCGATATCAGAGCTGTCAGTTCACCCCGAAAAAACTGCAGAGTTTCTGGAATGGGTGAAGGCTGATTTGGAAAAAAGCAGAACTTTCGCAGGGAATCTTCAGTTCGATATCTATGTGGACGTTCAGGAGAAGGGGAAGGTTGTATTCGTTGAAAGGTGGGAATCTGAATCCCTTCAAGCGGAGTACTCAAAGTGGAGGGCTGAAAGGGGCGACTTTGTCAAAATGCGGGAATTTCTTGCCGCACCACCTAAAATGCGCACTTATATAGATCCTGACGAAAGTGGTCAGTAACCACCTAACAAGCGGCTGTAGGCCGCAAACAGAGCGGCCCGGACGGGGCCGAACAAGGAACTTTTCGCTCCCAAATGTTCCTGCAATTTGGCGGGGAAATTGACGGGAAATTGGCAAGAAAATTGGGTGACGTCGCGAAGGCCTGCGATAATTGGCCTCTCAGCGCCTTCTTTTATAATAAACCCTGTTATCTGGATGATCATCGATCGCGCACCCGACATCATGAGGGAACCACATGCAATTCTCCGACTTCATTAGGAAAAACATGGAGGCGATACTGGAAGAGTGGGAAGCGTTCGCCCGCTCCCTGCCGCCCGGAAGGGATATGGATGTGGGCCAACTGCGTGACCACGCGCGGCAAATCCTGGAGACCATAGCGGACGACATGGCCGCTGCGCAATCCGAGGTCGAGAAGGCGGACAAGTCCAAGGGGGAAGGCCGGTTGATGAAGCTGTCGCTGGAATTCGCGGCAAAGCACGCCGACGGTCGCCATGAAGACGGCTTCGACGTCAATCAGGTTGTTTCGGAATACCGGGCTTTGCGAGCCAGCGTCATCCGCCTGTGGACGCGCGACGTGGAAGCCACCAACGGGGACGCCCGCTCCGAGCTGACCCGCTTCAACGAAGAAATCGACCAGGCCCTGACCTACGCCGTTCAGGAATTTTCGGGCATGGCCGAGCGCACCCGGGGCGCCATTCTCAAGGAACTGCGGGACAGTGAAGAACGCTACCGCGCTATCGCGGAGTCTCTGCGGCAAGCGGACAAATACAAGGATGAATTCCTGGCGATCCTGGCGCACGAACTGCGCAATCCCCTGGCTCCGGTCCAAACAGGGCTGGAAGTGCTGCGCCTGACGCAAGGGATGCCAGCCGCCGCGCAATCGCCCCTGGCCATGATGGAGCGGCAGATGGCCCATCTGGTACGTCTGGTTGACGACCTGCTGGACATTTCCCGAATCAGCCGGGGGAAGGTCAACTTACACCTGGAAAAAGCGGATGTGGCGGATATCATCCGCAAGGCCGTGGAAACAACGACCTGCTACCTCTACGCCGGCACACGCACAGTCTCCATCGAGCTTCCCCCCGAGCCTTTGATGGTACGGGGTGACCCGGTGCGGCTGGCACAGATACTGGGAAATCTGCTGAGCAACGCCGGCAAGCATACCGAGGAAAATGGCCATATTTGGGTTTCGGCCAGGCGTGACGGGCACCAGGCAAAAATTGTCGTGCGGGATGACGGGGTCGGCATCGCGCCCGACAAAGTGGACAAGCTGTTTGAAATGTTCCGGCAGTTGGACGCCACGCGCCGCGACGGCCTCGGGATCGGGCTGGCCTTGGCGCGCAAACTGGTGGAATTGCACGGAGGCAGTATCACCGGGCGCAGCGAAGGCCTGGGTCAAGGCGCGGAGTTCGAGCTTTACCTGCCGCACCTGCGCGCTGAAGAGCAAACCAGCAGTCCCGACAAAGAACCGAAGGACATCGAACTGGATGGTTTGAAAGTGCTGGTGGTGGACGACAACCGGGACGCTGCCGCGAGTCTGGAGATGCTACTGCAGCTTCTGGGCGCGCAGCCCCGCCTGGCCCATGATGGACCTTCCGCCTTGGCGCAACTGGGAGAGTTTTATCCGGACCTGGTGCTGCTGGATATCGGTCTGCCCGGCATGGACGGGTACGAAGTGGCGAGATGCATGCGGGAGCAGGCTGAAGGCAAGCATATCAAAATTATCGCGGTGAGCGGCCTGGGACAGGATGAGGATCGCCAGCGGAGTTTGCAGGCCGGCATTAACGAGCATCTGGTCAAGCCCATTAATCTCCAGAATATAAAAAAGGCGGCGGAGATCCTGTAGTGACAATCATTGCTGTCCCACAAACTTTAAGGGTCCGCAGTGACCGTATGCAACATCCGAGCTTACAGGGAGGTATTTACAGCATGTTACGGCGGTGAATACCCGATCCATGTCTTGGCACAAAGCTTCACACCTGGGGCGCTGTTGTCCTGGGCTACAGGAAATTCGAGCTGATCTTAATGGGACAGCAATGAGCGACAATTGCCTGTGTCCGGAACAGCAGCGCGATAAAAAGCCCTTAATCGCCGAAGGCGCGTACCAGACTGTTCAAGGTCTCCTTCGCATCGCCAAAAATCATGCGGGTGTTTTCTTTGAAGAACAAAGGATTGTCGACGCCGGCGAAACCGGAAGCCATGGAGCGCTTCAATACAAACACGGTTCTCGCTTTGTCCACGTTGATAACCGGCATGCCGTAGATGGGGCTGCCTTCCATTTCCCGTGCCGCCGGGTTGACTACGTCGTTGGCGCCAATGACGATGGCCACGTCGTAGGTTTCCATGCGCGGATTCACCTGGTCCATTTCCAGGAGCAGATCGTAGGACACATCCGCTTCCGCCAATAACACGTTCATGTGTCCGGGCATTCGGCCCGCCACCGGGTGAATGCCGTAGTGTACGTCGGCACCATTACCTTCCAGCAGCTCTTGCAGTTCTTTTACCACGTGTTGGGCCTGGGCAACCGCCATTCCGTAGCCGGGCACGACTAATACGTTGGTGGCGGCTTCCAGGACATAGTATGCGTCGTCGGCGGACAGTGGCTTGACCTCGCCGTCGATTTTGCCCGCGGCCTTGGCGACTTTACCAAAACCCGAAAACAAAACGTTCGACAGGGAGCGGTTCATGGCCTTGCACATAATGCTGGTCAGAATAATACCGCTGGCACCGACCAGCGAGCCCGCCACGATCAGAATATTGTTGCCAATGGCAAAACCGGCAGCACAGGCCGCCAAACCTGAATAACTGTTCAACAGGGAAATAACCACCGGCATGTCGGCGCCGCCGATGGGTAGTACCGCGAGAATGCCGAGCAGCGCGGCGAGGCCCACGGCGACGTACAACCAGTTGGGGTTTTCCGGTTGCAGGACAAACATAACGCCGCAAGCGATGATGGCCAACACCAGCAGGCTGTTGACGATCCGCTGACCGGTAAACTGCATCGGGCGGCCAGTAATCTTTTCACTGAGTTTACCCCAGGCCAAAACCGAGCCGGTAAAAGTCACGCCGCCGATCAGGATGGAGAGGAAAATCGTCACTAGCACAAACTGGCTGGCATCGGTTGTGAATGCCGCCCAGCCCACCAGTAAACTCGCGAGACCGCCGAAACCGTTAAAAATAGCCACCATTTCCGGCATGGCTGTCATGGCCACCAGACGCGAGGCCAGAACGCCGATCAGGGCGCCGACCACAAAGCCGCCGAAAATCCATTGATAATCGACGATGCCATTGGCCAGTAATGTCACCACAACCGCGATCAACATGCCGAGGGCAGACAGCATGTTGCCGCGCCGCGCCGAGCGCGGATGCCCCAGGAGTTTCAAGCCAAAGATGAAAAATACAGCAGCGACTATGTAAGATGCGTTGACTAAAATTTCCATTACTTACCACCGCCTTCTTTTTTCTTGAACATTGCCAGCATGCGATCGGTCACCATGTAGCCGCCCACCACGTTGATGGTGGCCAATACCACCGCCGCCGTGCCCAGGTACTTGGCGAGTGTTGGTTCGCCGTTGATACCGGCCGCGACAATAGCACCCACCAGGGTAATCCCCGAAATGGCGTTGGCGCCGGACATCAAAGGCGTATGCAGCGTGGCGGGTACGCGGCGAATGAGTTCGAAACCCAGGAAAATGGCCAGGATGAGTACAAAAACCTGATAGAGGATATCCACTAGTTGTCTCCTTGGGCGTAATGTTTGCTGATAACGTCGTTGACGATGCTGCCCTCGTGAGTAATCACCGCGCCTTGCAGAATGTCATCTTCAAAGTTGAGTTTGAACAGCTTGTTGTCTTCGTCCCAATACTCGGCGATCAGATTAAACAAATTGCTCGCATACATTTCGCTGGCGTCGGTGGCGACGTGGCTTGGCCAGTTACCGCTGCCGATCAGTGTTACACCGTTGATGTTCACATCCTCGCCGGGCACCGAGCCTTCCACATTGCCGCCGCTTTCCGCCGCCATGTCGACGATGACGCTGCCCGCCCTCATGCCGGCAATCATGTCTTTGGTAACCAACACTGGCGGTTTGCGGCCGAAGACCTGGGCGGTGGTGATAACCACGTCGGATTCGGCGATCTCCGCCTTTTGTCCTTCTTTTTGCTTTTCCACTTGTTCCGGCGTGAGTTGCTTGGCGTAGCCGTCCTTGGTTTGGCCGGTTTCGCCCAGGTCGATGTGCAGGAATTTCCCGCCCAGGGATTCCACCTGTTCGGCCACCACCGAACGGGTATCAAAAGCGGTTACCTTGGCGCCGAGACGTTTGGCGGTGGCAATGGCCTGCAAGCCGGCCACGCCGGCGCCGATTACAAAGACCTTGGCCGGTTTCAAGGTGCCGGCCGGGGTCATCATCATGGGCAGAATTCTATTCAGGCGCTCCGCCGCCAGAATGACCATGACGTAGCCGGCCAGATTGGCCTGGGAACTCAATGCATCCATTTTCTGGGAGCGGGTGGTGCGGGGGATCATTTCCATGCTGATTGCGGTAATGTTCTTGTCCTTGAACGCGTTGACCAGCGACCGCTCATTGAAAGGGTCGAGAAAACTGATGTGAATGGAACCGGACTTCAGGAGACTGACTTCTTCAAGCCTGGGCTTTTGGATGCGCAGGACAATGTCGGCGTTTTGGAGTAGCGCATTGCGGTCGTTGCTGATTTCGCCGCCGGCATCCACGTAGTCCTGGTCGGCGTAACCGCAGTCGGCGCCGACGCCGGCTTCCAGTCGTACCACCGCCCCGAGGCGGTCCAGCTTTTTCACCACCGCCGGGGACAGCGGCGCGCGCTGTTCGCCGGGTTGTTGTTCCTTCGGTATAGCGATTACAGTCATAGTTGCTCACACACGTTTATGGGCCTGGCTAAATGCCGTGGTGTACGAAATCCTGGCTGCGAACACACTGTTGCAACGCGGCGTGGAAAACAGGAAATAGAAAACCGGGACGATACGAGACCGCGGGACTGGATCCTACGGTACTTCGGGCTTTTAGCTATCGGTCTCCAATAATCAGATTCAAGCGGGCTACTTGCCTGCTTACTTTTTGTGATTTCCCGGCAGGACCGGGACTGCGCTCGTCAAACAGGGTCCCCAAATGGCCACGAAAATTACAATATTTCTATATATATCAATGAGATACAGTAATTTTTGGCCTGCGAGCCAGGGCGCTATCTTAAAGAAAACCACCCGGTGGACGCAAATAACCTATAGCTATGGCGACTATCGCGGCGCTTTATGGCTCGGCGGCAAATGATAACCGCGGCCTATGGTGGTCCCCCTCGGCTATACGATCCACGATGGTGAGGAAGCCATCTTCATCCAAATAGCCCAGATCGCCGGTCACATACCAGCGGATTCCGTCCAGGTGCGTGATGGCGGCATCGGTGGCGGCCGGGGCGTTCAGGTAGCCCGCCATCACCTGGGGGCCGCCGACCAGCACCAAGCCGGCCGTGCCGGTGGGCAATTCCCGGTAGGTTTGCGGATCGACAATCTTGATGCTGGTGCCGGGCAGGGCCATGCCCACGGTGCCCGCCTTGCCGCCACACTGAACCTGCCAATAGGTGGTATCCAGGGCATCGGGCAAATTGACACTGGCCACCGGGCTGGTTTCGGTGCTGCCATAGCCTTCCAGAACATCCCGGTTGAATTTCAGCTTGAATTCCGTGCGCAGTTGCTCGTCCAGTTTCTCTCCGCCGGCGACCACCAGTCGCAGGCTGTTCAGCATCAAGGGATGAATCTTCTCGTGGTCCACAAACAATTGCAGGGAAGCCGAGCTAGAGCAGAGCAGTGTGGCCCGATAGCGGGCGATGGACCGGGCAATTCCCAGGGCGTCGCTCGGGTCCGGATGGCAGACCATGGGAATGCCTTCGATCAGCGGCATGAACTGATTGACTGTCATGCCAAAGGCGTGGGACCAGGGCAGCGAACTCATGACCACGTCATTTTGATCGGCGTTAAACACCTCGGCGACTTGTTTCACATTGGCCATGATGTTGCGATGGCTGAACATAACCCCCTTGGGCGCGGCCGTGGTGCCGCTGGTAAAAACAATGGCAGCGGTCGCGCTGGCGTCTCGCTGGCGGCAAAACAGTGTCTTCAGCAAAAAGGCTGGTAGAAAGGTGGCGAACCTGTAGCCGGTCCGTTCCGCCCGGCCCAGGGTTTGTTGCAGATCTTCCAGGTAGATCGTTTGCGCCGAGCGGAGGCCCTGACCGGTCGGAGGGTTGGTGTATTGTCGGGAGGTGAAAATGGTTTCAATCCCCGCTTGTTCCAGGGCGTCGGCACTCAGCGACCGGTCCAGGTGGACGGCGGTCTTGCCGCCTAGCCACACCGCCATGTTGGCCACAACACCCGCGCCGCTGGCGGGTAGCATGATGCCAATATTCTGTTCGGGGCAGCGCTTGCGAATTCGTCGCGCCAGGGGCAGGGTGGTGGCTAGCAGTTGTCTCGCACTCAGGCGGGGGCCAGCGGATTCCGTCAGGGCGAACCGGCCCCGACTTCGCTTCACGCTGTCGATCCAGGCCGCATCCAAGGTCGGCAAGTCGTCCACATAGCGCTGCCAGGACTGAATGGATAGGTCGAAGATCCGGCGCTTCAGTACGTCCACCCCGGTGTCCTTCGGTATGGCCGGTCCAAAGGCGACAATCAAATCCCGTTTCAGGTGTTCCGCGCGCTGGCGCTTGGTCCAGGCCGAAGAGCGGGAAAAATAACTACCCCATAGGCCGCGCAGGTAAAAAGGCAGGATTACCACTTGGTCGCCAACTTTTTCACAGGCCCGTTGATAACCGGTGCGGAAGGTGCCCAGGTGGCCGGTGCGGCTGAGCCCGCCTTCCGGAAACAGGCAGACCACCTGGCCTTTTCCCAGCAATTCCGCCACCTGGTCGAGGGAGTGTTGGCTGCTGGCGCCCTGTTCAATGGGAATACAGCCCACCCGCTTCAAGAACCAACGCAGGTACCAGCGTTGGTAAATGGACGCCAGCATCACGAAACGCACCGGGCGCGGACAGGCAATTTGCACGATGGCCCAGTCGATCCAACTGATGTGATTGCCAAGCATTAACACGCCGCCGGTTGAGGGGATGTTTTTCAAGCCCTGCACGCGGATGCGGTAATGACTGCTCAGCACCTGACGCAGCAACAGGCGCAGCAAACTCTGCGGTAGCTTGTAAACCGTGTAGAGTCCGCCGGCGACGCCCACCATCGCGATCAGCACTAGCATGTAGGCACTGCTCAGGCCCAGCATGCCGGCCGCCGCGGTCAGGATCAGAAAGCCCAGCATGGCCATGTTCTGCACCCAGTTATTGGCGGCCAGGATGCGGCCCAGTTCGTGCTCGCCGGCGTGAAACTGAATCAACGAGTTGAGCGGCACGATAAAAAGCCCGCCCATGGTGCCGATAAAAAAGTAATTGAGTGCATGGGTGGCGGCGCTGTCCAAACTGGTGATCAGCCACAGGCCCAGCGCGATGCCGGCGGCACCGATGGGAATCAGCCCCAGTTCGATATGATCCCGGGAAGCGCGCCCGGCGAGAAAGGAACCCAGGGCAATGCCGAGACCGGCGGCGGCGAGGATGCCCTGGATGACCAGGGTGTTGGTTTCCCCCAGCGAGTCCTTGGCGAAGGCGGGAAAGGCGGCCAGCATGACCTGGCCCACGGACCAGAACATGGCCAGGCCGACAATGGACAGGCGGATCACCTCGCGGGTGGCCAGCGGTTGCAGGTTTTGCCTGGCCAGCTTGCCGGTGACATAGGCCTTAACGTCGAAGCGGTCCTGTTTATTGACGGCTTCCAGATCCGGCAGGCGGTACACCATGATCAGTTCGATCACGCTGTTGATTACCAGCAGCCAGCCGACCGGGGCGATGGCCAGAATGATATCGCCTTGGCTTGCCTCATCGCCCGGATAGCGAATTTCAAACAGCAGGGAGAATAAAAAGGTACCGCTCAGAATCGCCACGATGGAGGTTGCCTGGGCGACCCCGTTGGCTTCCGCCAGCCGGTCCTTGCCGAACAGGGCCTTGATGTAGCCCAACTTGGCGGGCGAGTAAAAGGCCGATTGCACCGCCAGCAGGAAGGTCATGGCAAAGGCCAGCCAAAAGAGTCCCAGGTAATAGCTGAGAGTGATCATCAGGGTCAGGCCCAGCGCCGCCCAGCTGGTCATTCGCATCACCCGGTTCTTGGGATACTTGTCCGAGCAAAAGCCGGCGGGACTGAACAGCAGGATGAAGGGCAGCAGAATCAGGGCGTTGACGATGGCGGTGAGCACCACCTGTTCGGCGCCGTCGAGGGTTTTGAACACCGTATTCTGCACAATGATTTTGTGGCCCAGGTCCACGAAGGCATTGAGAAAGACGGCGAAGAAGAAGGGCAGGGCGCCGCCAAAGGCGATGAGCTTTTTCATGTATGTGGGTCCTTGTGCGCGGTTCGGGTACAGTGCCTATCACGGGAAAGCAGGTTTGATTGAGGAAAACAAGCTTGGAGGTTCGGGAGTTCTTAATCTGTTTGGCGCTGGGGGGAGTGTTTCGAAAACGCATAAATACGTCCATGTAGCTCGCGCAATTCATCCCTGAATTGAGCGTTTCGAAACACTCCCCCAGCCCCAAACGCCTATGGTGTCCGCCGCAAGAGCGTTGTTCTTTTCCCCGAAATTCAGCCTCGGTTTTGTTTTCTGCGTCCGGCTGGCACAGAGCGTGAAGGACAGGAGTCCGGTGTTTGCTGTAGTGACCGTCACCAACAGGGATGTTGGTGCCGAGCCCCCATGGATGGGTTCACGGCGTGTCACAGCAGTGAACACCGGACTCCTGTCCATGCACGAACCCGCAGTCCCACGAATATCACCCCAGAGCCATATTAGAACACACCTCACCACAGCTCCAGCTTTCCCCGCATTCCTTCACCCAGTGCTCGGTTCTGGCGTAGCGGCGACAGACCGACAATTCCGCCCCCGCGTGGAAATCCGCCGCAAATAATGCCATGATTACCGCCGTGAAAACGCCCACCCGATTACTCAAAATGCTGTGAGAACTATGTCGAATTCGTTTTGGGCCCGTTATAAAGAAGCCGTCAATGTAAAAGCCGATCTGCGCGATGTCTTTATTCGCCCCCACGCGCGCTACGCGACCCTGGATGGGGTGCGCGCGATCACGGTACTGCTAATGGTACTGTTCCATGTGTTGTTCGGCATTGTGGTGCTGTTCGGCGATAATTTCGAACGTCTCGACGCCTTCATTACCAGCTTTCCCCGCTATTTGGGCTGGATGTGGCAGTCGCAGGGTTCCGATCCCCTGTTTTTGCTCTGCGGTTTGCTGGTGAGTTACACCCTCTTCCGGGAATACGACAAAACCTCAGATCTCCAAATCATGCGTTTTTACAAGCGCCGGCTCATGCGTATTCTGCCGGTATTTCTGCTGGCCTTGCTGATATATCTGCCCACTGACAAGGACAACATCGGTCACCTCTGGTCCAATCTGGTGTTCATGAGCAACTATATTCCCGGCGAGCGGCATGTGATACCCGTGGGCTGGTCGCTGGATGTGCAGATGCATTTTTATTTTCTGCTGCCCTTCCTGGTGTTGCTCATGTACCGCATTCCGTGGCGCATTAGCTTCCTGGTGGGTTTGGTCCTGGCCAGTTTTGCGTGGCGTTATTACATTGTTGCGCGCAATCCGGAAATTTACGGAAGCCCGTTTTATCGGATTATCTACGACGGGGAATACGGATCGTTGCTGGCGGACCAGTTGTACTACGACCTGGACGTGCGCATTGGGGCGTTCTTGTTGGGGATGTTGGTGGCCTATCTGCACCATTACCACGGCGAGCGCATCAAGGGCTATCTCGGCAGGCACTTGCTGATTAACTCAGCGCTGGTCATCGCTGGGATGACCATGATTGCCGCGTCCCTGTCCTTGCCGATCGAAAATCGTTACGCGGATTTTTACGACAACTTTAACCCGCAGTTTCAATTGTTATTCCTGGCCTTTGATCGCTACGTCTATACGCTGGGATTGTCATTGCTAGTGTTGCTGGCCTTGTGTCCGGTGGGTTTGGGCCGTTGGGTGGATTGGGTGCTGTCCTGGCGCATCTGGCATCCGGTGGCGCAGTTGATTTTTCCGATTTATCTGTTCCATTTTGTTTTTATCGTAATCGCGGCGGTACTCACTTTCTGGACGGTCGATAGGGACGCCATTGTCACGGTAGCCACTTATCAGGTGTTCCTGATGTTTTTCATTACGGTGGTACTGACCATGGCCTTTTCAGCCTTGGTTCATGTGTATCTGGAAAAGCCCTTCCTGACCATGCGTGCGCCGGACGGGGTCCGCGACCATTCCGCCATACCGAACACGGTAGCGACCCCCGCAGCGGAAAAAGCGTGATTGGAGTGGGGGCCAGACCGGGCACCGAAAAGGAATAGCCATTCATGGGCAAAAGTTCGCTGGACAACTTTCGCGAGTTCTTTTTGCAGCGTATGAACTCGCCGAGTGACAACCATTTCGGCTGTTTGCGCTTGCAGTGTCGTTTTATCGAAGCAGGCCGCGCTGGAATGGATTTGCCCTACAACGCGCAACTGATCGGTAATCCGGCCAGCGGTGTCATGGCGGGTGGCCCCATGACGGCGTTGATGGATACCTGCTGCGCGGTGGCGGCGGCCACGGCAACCGACGTTATCGGCTTTTGCCCCACCCTGGATTTGCGAATGGACCACATGGGCCTGGCGGAAGCCGGAAAGATGTTGCGGGCCGAGGCCGAGGCCTATCGCGTCACCCGCTCGATCATATTCACACGCGGTATTATCTACCACGACGATCCCGAGCGGCCCATTGCCCGTGGCCTGGTCAACTTCACGCCCATCACCCACACGATCATCGACACTCAGTCCAGGGTTCGCAACGAAGCGCCGCCAGAAGGTTCCGCCACGTGAGTTTCAATTTTCTGGACACTTACCATCGCGCCCGCGCCGCCGGGGATGCCCAATTGATCGTGGATGCCTTGCCCTACGCGGGATTTCTGGGAATGCGAGCGTTGCACCACGAGGGCGACCTGCTTTTCCATTTGCCGCCCCGTCAATCCAACGTGGGCAATCCGACCCTGCCGGCCCTGCATGGGGGTGCCGTGGGGGGGTTTATGGAAATGGCGGCGGTGGTGTACTTATTAATGTCAATTGATCACGAAAAACTGCCGCGGCCAACGGTCCCCAAGCTGGTGGATTTCTCGGTGGACTATATCCGCGCCTGTCGCCTGGAAGACAGCTATGCCGCCTGCGAAATCGTGCGCCAGGGTCGAAAGCTGGCCAATGTGGCGGTCAAGGTCTGGCAGCAGGATCCTAAAACACCGACGGCTACGGCCCGGTCACACTATCTCCTTGAGTGAACCCATTCTCTCCGGGTGAACCCCAATTTTGCGGTATGGCTTGAATTCCCCCCGCCAGGCCCCATTTTATGACCCTGCCCTTTCCCGCCCGGCCACCGGCGGGGTGTTCTCTGGTGAAAAACCGGTACCCAACACGATAACGACGTAAATTTCAGGAGCAAACCATGGCCGCAGAAGCACTTAAGGAAACGCGAGGTTTCGAGACCGAAGCGAAGCAACTCTTGCATCTCATGATTCATTCGCTGTATTCCAACCGGGAGATCTTCCTCCGCGAATTGATATCCAATGCCTCGGACGCCGCTGACAAATTACGCTTTGAAGCATTGGCCGACGATAAATTGTTCGAAGACGACCCCAACCTGCGGATTCGGGTCGAGTTCGATAAAGACGCCAAGACCATCACCATCAGCGACAATGGTATCGGTATGTCGCGCGAGGATGCGATTAAAAATTTGGGAACCATCGCCAAGTCGGGTACCGCCGAGTTTCTGCAAAATCTCACCGGCGACCAAAAGAAGGATTCCAAGTTGATCGGCCAGTTCGGCGTGGGTTTCTATTCCGCCTTTATCGTGGCGGATAAGGTCGAAGTCTTTACCCGCCGCGCTGGTCTTAAGAAGTCCGAGGGCGTGCGCTGGGAAAGCCAGGGCGAAGCTGACTTTACCATCGAGACAATCGATCGCCCGGAGCGTGGCACCACCGTGGTTTTGCATCTTAAGGATGACGCCACGGAGTTCGCTGATCGCTGGCGTTTGCGCACTATCATCAAGAAATATTCCGATCATATTTCTCTGCCGGTGGAGATGCGGAAAGAACCCGAACCGGAGGCGGTGTCGGAAGCAGAGAACAAGGACGAAAAAGACGGTGGAAAGAAAACCAAGAAG